>JAZDHF010000220.1:0-41586 GCA_043806315.1 Planctomycetota bacterium
CTGCCGCGACAAGTGCGGGCGGTGCACACCATAGTCCGGCGGTTCCGTTCCCCCACCCCTCACCGTCGAAAGGGATGGGGCGCGTTCGCCTTGAGCGCTTGCTTGCGCGCACGGCTCGCAGGGCCGTGGTGCACATGCCACGAACCACTGCTGACACAGCAGTGGCACCGAGGCCCATGAGCTATCGGGTTGAATGCGAGGGGATCAGTTCGAAGTCGACGCGGAACGGGGCGGGGCCGAGGTCGTCGATCTCGAATCGAACAATGAGGAGAGCGTTGCACGGGAAATCGACGCCGAGCAGGGCCTCGAAGGGCGGGGCCTTACCCTGGCTGACCGGGGCGGGTGCGGCTGCGGCGTCACCGGTCGCGGCCTCGACGCGGAAGAACTCGACGCCTTCGATCATGGCCTCTTGGGCCACAGTTGTGTCGGGCAGGTTTTTCTGAATCAAGGCCAGCATCCTCCGTCCGCCGATACTGAAGACCCGTGCACAATCGAGCGAGCCGATCAGGCTGGTGCTGTCGCCCTCGAGGATAAGACCGGCGGGGTCGTTGCTGAACTGGCGGAAGTCCGGCTGGGAGGATTGGTCGGTCTGGTCGTAGGCGCCGAAGGTGAAGACGGCCCGGTGGGGCGTGTTATTGATGAAGACGACTTGCACCTTGCCGCGGGCGCCGGCCGTGCCGCCGCCAAAGGAGGCCGTCAGGTTGGAAAAATCCGCCCCGCACCCGGCAAGGCCGAGGCCCGCAGCCAAGAACAGTCCGGCGTTTACACTCGAACGCTTGATCCTCACGTAAACTCCCCCGATCGACCGCGCCTACCGAAGCAGCAACGCTTCGTCCCTGCATCGACCAAACGCCAAGGCCCGCTCCAACGGCCTGCGGAACAGGCGGCCGGCCCGCCGATCCGTCCAACCCGCCGCCCGGCGCAACAGTATCGTCACTTGGGCCGCGTGGCGAACCGGTCTGTAACGGCGTACAGTATAATGCGCGGGGTGAGCAGAACCGCCAAGCAACCGTCGCGTAGCTAGGCTGGGGGGACAGTGGTCGGACGACGGGACCAGCCATTCCCTAATCGCAAGGCTGACTATGAACACACGGGTCAGGATCGGACTTTTCGTTTCGTTGATGGCCGCGACGGTCGCGGTGTGGCCGGGTCCTTCGGCTCACGCCGCGGAGACAAAGGCCAAGTTATCGTTGATCCCCTCGGTTGAAGCCGTCGTCCCCGGTCAGCCGTTCGAGGTGGCGATCCGCTTTCAGCTTGAGTCCGGCTGGCACATCTACTGGCAGAACAGCGGCGACGGGGGGTTAGCGCCGTCGGTGCGATGGACGCTGCCCGCCGGATTCTCGGCCGGCGAACTCCAGTACCCTACGCCGAGGCGTCATGTGAGTCCCGGCGACATCATCACCAACATCCTGTCCGGCGAGCCGATCCTGATCGTGAAGGTCACGCCGCCGGCGACGATCCAGGAAAGTTCGGTCAAGCTCCTGGCTGCCGTCGGCTACCTAGTGTGCGAAAAATCCTGTCTGCGAGAGGACGCGATTCTCTCGCTCGAGACGCCGGTGCAAGCCTCCGGTGACGCGAAACCGAAAAACACGGATGTCTTCGAGCGCGCACGGCGGGCGATTCCGAAGGCGACCAGCAAGTATGTCACCGTCACACCGTCGGTGACGCCGGACCCGCCCTCTCCCCGGACGAAGTTCGACCTCGTCGTGGCCGTGGACGTGACCCGCGGGCACCATATTCAATCGCACAAGCCGCTGGCGCCCTCCTTGATCCCGAGCGATGTTTTTGTCGAACGACAAGACGGGGTCCGCTTCAGCCGCCCATTGTTCCCTGAGCCGAAAATCCGCCCCGACAAATACCTCGGCAAGCTCAGTGAGTACGACGGGCGAGTGACGGTGCGGGTGCCGGGGGAGGTCGATGGTTCGCGGACCGCGGGACCGATCCGCATCGCGGGCATTTTCACCTACCAGGCTTGTGATGAGGAGGGCCACTGCTTCCCGCCGGACGCCGTTTCGTTCTCGCTGACCAGCGGCAGCGCCAGCGCCGCACCGGTCGAGGCGGCGCAACCGGCATCCAGTGCCGCGCCCGTGACGCCGTCCACGCCGATGAGCGGGAGTCTCAGCGACAAGTCCGGCATCGAAGGTGTTCTGGGTCGTTTCGGGCTCGTCGGGCTCCTGCTCGGCTGTTTCCTCTATGGGTTGTTCATCAACGCCACGCCGTGCGTGCTGCCGTTGCTTTCCATCAAGGTCCTGGGCTTCGTGCACCAGGCGCATGAGTCGCGGCGACGGACGTTGGCGCTGGGCCTGGCCTTCGGCGCCGGGGTGATGCTCTTTTTTGTGATCCTCGGTTTGCTCGCCGCGGAAGGAACCAACATTCTGCGATTCCCGGAAGCTGTGATCGGGTTGGGCACGGTGGTCATGGCCATGGGACTCAGCATGTTGGGCGTGTTTACGCTGCAACCGCCGACCGCGGCCGTGACTCTCGAAGCGGGCATCAAGAAGGAAGGCCCGCTTTCCTCGTTCGGCAAGGGCGCTCTCGCACCGGTGCTGGGGTTTGCATGCACGGGGCCGCTACTCGCCGGGGCGTTCGGCTGGGCGACACAGCAGCCGCCGCATATTGCAGTCTTCGCGTTCTTGTTTGCGGGGTTGGGGATGGCCAGCCCCTATATGCTGCTGGGGGCAAACCCGCACTGGCTCAGCTTCCTCCCCCGCCCCGGCAACTGGATGATCGTCTTCGAGCGAATCATGGGCTTCCTGCTGCTGGCCATGGTGATCTGGCTGCTGCACCCCCTGGTCCTGGAAATCGGCGTCACGGGTCTGGAGTACACGCTCGTGTTCTTGGTATTCGTCGGGCTGGCCTGCTGGGTGCTCGGGCAGGTGCGCTTCGACATGAGCGCGGCGCGACGATGGGGGTATCGCCTCGGTGCCGTCGCCCTTGTGGTTGTCGTCGGCGGCGTGATCTATCGGGGTGTGTTCCCGTTGCGGGAGGCCGTCGCCGCGGCGCGTGCCGAACGGGTCGCACTGGCCAACTGCGCCAATGGGGAGTCATCCGGGAAGATCCCGTGGCGTCCGTGGTCGGAGCGGGCCGTCGAGGAAACGGTCCGATCGGGCACGCCCGCCTTCATCGATTTCACGGCGGCGTACTGCAACGTCTGCACGGTCAACAAGCTACGCGCGATCAACACGCAGGAGGTCATCGAGAAACTGAAAACGCTAGGCGTGGCGACCTTTCAAGGGGATTTTACGTCGGGCGACTCGGACGTTTTCGCGGCCTTGCAGAAACACGGTCGAGCCGGCGTGCCGCTGAACCTCATTTATCCCGCGGGCCGACCCGAGGCGCCTCTGGTGCTCGACACGGAGCTGACCAAATCCTATCTGCTTCAAAAGCTCGACGAGGCCGCCGTCTCGCGCTCCGCCTCAGCCGCGACCGCAGGCTCGTAGTCGCGTCAAGACCTGACCTTTCGGGTTGGACTTCGATCCGGCGCACCGTAGGACACCGGCGCGCGAGCCGCCCGTGGCATCCGGCACAGTCGTGACCACGATCTACTGACGATTCGGGTCGACGACCATCTCGCCCGGCGAGACCATGTGATACTCAGAATCCTGCTCTTCGGCCTGGTTCGCACGTTCCGCAGGGCGACCCTCGTCGCGGTAGTCGTACGTCCGCACAGACTTATGTGAAGACGTCTCACATCCCGCCAAGCCGACAAGCGCCGTTAGCGCGAGCATCGCACATCCCAAGAGCTTTGGTACAGTTCGCATAGTCCTATCCTTTTCAAGGGTCCCCGCGCCGCGTCGTGGGCCTGCAAAGGGGACCCGTGCCCTACTGAAGAGAAACACTATCCGCGGTGCTGCAACACCCGCTGATACTGGTTGACTACGGACCAGACATTGGCGGCCGGGATCGAAACGGTCACCGTGGCCGTCCCGTTGGCGAAGGTCGGTTCGCCCGACACCGCACCTGACAACACGGCGTCCACTTGCGTGCGAATTTCGTCGTGCTGGGTGACGAAATCGCGCACCAAGGTGCCGGAGTTGATCTCCAGCCCATACACCTGTTCAGCCAGTTTCCGCATGGCGTCGAGGGTGGCGGCGCGGGCGGCTTTGAGCTTTCCCTGGGCCGTGTCGATCGCCGGGTCCGTGCCTTGGCCCGACGCATCAATGGTCCGCGCCATCCAAGTCGGGGCCTGGTAGCCCGCACTCACCGCCTGGCTGACCATCTCCGGTCGGGGAACGCCCGATCCCGTCGCCCGGATCATGTCGCGCTGCACGGTTTCCTTGATGTTCTGAATGTCGGTCGTCGTCACCTTGTTGCCGTGGTAGTACTCGCTGTGAAGTTCCTTGATCCTGGTGACGATTTTCTCGACGGGGACCTCCATGGTGACCTCGACGATCAGTTCATCCTGATGCAAGTACGGTCTTCCGACCTGCGACGCCCCGACGATGATCCCCTCGGCCTTGGTGCGGATTTCGTCGGATTCGGTGATGAAGTCGCGGACCAAGGTATCGGAGGTCAGCCGCAGCCCCTTGATCTGCTCCAGAAGCCTGCGCATCGCATCCATCTGCCCGGCCCGCTCGGCAAGAAGCCTCCCCTGCGGCCCCACCGACTTCCAGATCGGCGGCACGGTCATCGTCGGCGTATACCCGCTGGGCAGCGGCGTGATCGCGCCCTCAACGCCCGCCGGGAGGTCGGGCGGCAGTTCCGGACGCGGCGCGCCCGAACCCGTTGCCCGGATCACATCCGTCTTGACGGTCTCCTTGATCTGCTCGATGTCCGTGGTATGGACGACGTTGCCCTTGTAGTGGGCGGCGTGGAGCTCCTTGAGCGTGGTGACGAGCTTGGCGACGGTCACCTCGCCGTCCACTTCGCAGGTGCCGTCGTCGTAATAGCGCGGTTGGCCCAGCCGGACGCCCTTGACGAACGTATCAATCCCGCTGCGGATTTGATCGCTCTCCGTAACGAAGTCGCGTACGTACGTGTCCGCGGTGAGCCTGAGGCCATAGACGCACTCGGCCAGCTTGCGATAGCAGTCAGCCTCCGCGGCGCGCTTGGCGAGTAACTTGTTTTGGGCGTCGGCAGCCGGGTTCTGCGCCGACGCGGCACGAATCATCCCCAAGGCCGCCACACCCGCGAGCCATAATCCAACACGATGTCTATTCAGCATAGTTCATCTCCTCAACCGCCCGAAACGGACACAGGGTCGCACTCTACCCGCACACCGGCGACTCCGCGCCGCCCGGGGATCCTATATCACTAGGACAACCCAACCCTGAAAAGGTTGGTGACGCCTTTTCGCCTATTTTCGGACCCGCGGGCCGTAGGTCTTCATCCGATCCCGAGCGTCCGCGTAGGCCCGATTATCCTCGCCCGCACAAGCCTGCTTGTAGTACTTGAGCGCCGACTCATACTGCCCCGTCGCCTCGCAGGCCATTCCGGCGCCGAACGCGGCGCGGTGATCGTTCTGATCCTCCCCAATCGCCGCTTGGAAGGCGGAGACGGCCTCGCGGTAGGACTCGGCCCGCAGCAGCTTCACGCCCTGGATGCAGTTCTTATTGCCGCTCGACTCGACCTCGGCCTCAACGTCGATCCGGCAGGGCATGAGCTGGCTGACGAACTCGCGTGCTCCGCGTTCAACCAACGCCCCGATGAACTGGTCCTGCGGAGTCAGTTCCGCTTCCGTCTTGCTCGAACCGAAAATCGGGCTGGCCTTCGTCCGATCCGTCGCCCGATACGTCTTGGGGCTGAAATGCTCCCAAACCCGCCCGTTAGCCGAGTCGACCAGCTTGAACTCCGTCTGCACGGTCATATTGCGCGTGACCGTCTCGACTTCCTCGGTCTGGGCGTTGACGCGTCCTCCGCCCCAACCGTGCCCGCCGAAGCCCGCAAGGTCCAAACCGGAGAGCGTCCGCTGCTTGCCCGTGTGCTTTTCGACCTTCACGTTGATGTTGCTCAGCAGCAACCCTTCCGCCCCGATCAGCTTGGTGTCGCCGCCTTTGCCCGTGGCCATGCCTGCGGCCTTCATGTCTCCTTCGTCGAAAACGGCCTTGGCGTCGCGCCGCTCGGTCACCGTCACGTCCGTCCCGAACTTGCTCCGCGACTCGTTAATCAACGACGCGAGCACCGTGGTGGAGAGCTCCTGCCATTTCGGATCGGTGGTCTCGCCCACCTTCGCGGGCATGATGGCGATCGTCTTCATGCCCGGCGGGAGCCCCTTTTCTTTCTCCACGACGTAGCTGAAGCTGACTGCGGCCATTTCCTTGGACGCACAGCCCGTGACCACCGTCATCGAGCACAATGCAATCGAAAGTCCGATAGTACCGACACGCCCTGACATCGAGGAATCTCCTGTCATTTCGAAGAACCTTTCACTCCGCACACCCGAGTCGCCGCGCCAAACCGCGTCCCGGGGCCAACATGGAACCAGCTTGTGGCGCCGGCATCTTGCCGGTGAAAACACCGGCGGCAAGCCGGCGCCGCCCGCGTAGCAGAACATAGACCGATAGGCCCGTCAAGCTACTCCTTCGAGCCCTTCGAGACTCAGGGCAAGGCTCAGGACAAGCATCGGCTCGTTTGACACTTTTCCAAAGCGGTTTCTACAATGCCGGGCAAGGCGGCCTTTGTGATTTCCCGGAAAAAGACCCATCAGGTGCTTGTCGGCGGCGTCCCTATTGGGGGCGACGCCCCCATCGCCATCCAGTCCATGACCAGCACTTATACGTATGACGTGGACGCCACGGTTGGACAAATCCGGCAGCTCGCGGAGGCCGGCTGCGACATCGTACGGGTGGCCGTCCCCGATAAGCGCGACACCGACGCCCTCCCGGCCATCCTCGAACAATCCCCTGTTCCGATCGTCGCGGACGTTCACTTTCACTTTCAGCGGGCGTTGGAGGCCGTCGAGGCGGGCGTGCACAAGATTCGCCTCAACCCCGGCAACATTAAGGACCGCAAGCAGGTCGATCGCGTGATCGCCGCGTGCCGTGAACGCCGAATCCCCATCCGCGTCGGTGTCAACGAGGGCAGCGTCGTCGAGCGAAAAGACAAACACCGTCGCGCCGCCCAGATGGGAAGCCTCGCCTCCGACCGCCGCTCGACGCTCATCCGACTGATGGTCGAGACGCTCGAAGACTACATGCGCATGTTCGAGGAGAACGACTTCCACGACGTGGTGCTCAGCGCCAAAAGCATCGACGCAGGGATGGTAATCGACACCTACCGCGCGGTGAGCGAACGCTTCGACCTGCCGCTGCACTTGGGCGTCACCCACGCCGGTCCGCCGGAGACGGGCCGCATCCGCTCCATCGCCGCCCTCGGCTCTCTGCTCTCCATGGGCATCGGCGACACGATCCGCATTTCCTATGCCGCGGACCCGATCTACGAGGTCGAGGACGCGAAGGAACTGTTGTGTTCGCTCGGCCTGCGCAACCGCGTCGAGCCGGAGTTGATTGCCTGCCCGACCTGTGGCCGAATCGAGATCGACCTCATCAAGCTCGTCGCGGAAGTGCGGCAAAAGCTGGCCACCATCAAGACGCCGGTCAAGGTTGCGGTGATGGGCTGCGTGGTCAACGGCCCCGGTGAGGCCGAGGGCGCTGACGTCGCCGTCTTTGCCGGCAAGGGCCGCGGCATCATCTACGTCCAGGGCGAACAAAAACGCACCGTCACGGAGACCGAGATGCTCGACGCCCTCTACGAAGAAGCCCTCGCCTTCGCCGCCCGCGTCGAACGCGGCGAGGCCGAACTGAGTACCGCCCGCGTCAACATAGCCCCGCCCGACCCGCTGCCGAGGCGGGATGGGAGCGTGCCGCTCAGTGTGCTACAATCGAATCTATAAACGCCGTGCCTGGTGCAAGGAAGGGTCACTATGATTCAGCAAATACATTTCGACGGATATCGACTACTAGACGGATTTGAAGCAGATTTGGGACCGCTCACCGTCGTTGTCGGCGCTAACGCCACGGGTAAGAGCTCGCTTCTCGAAGCCCTGTCTCTCGTTACGCATGGCGTTGACTGGCCGATTGAGGATGTCGTTGCGTTTCGAAACGGAATGTGGTCCATCGTCAACTGTGCGCGCGATTGCGATGAGATCGGATGGAAGCTCACATTCTCGAAACCCGTGGATCACCCTCTCTGGTCACGGATACCCATAGCTGACAACACGCCCTGCGTCTATGAAGCACGGCTATGGCGCGAACCAGAGGGCAAGGTAGTTCCTCGATATGAATGTCTTAGGTATGCAAATCCGCCACGTAACCACAAGGTCCCGTTCAAGATGCTTGAGGTCGAGCGTCAGCGAGCCCGGGTCTACGACCCGATGACGGGGAGGTTAACCCCCTTCGATCAGCCGCAGCCATCGTCCTCCTCGATTACAGTAATCACCCCTGGGCTTCCTCTCGAGTCTCCTGTGCAGAAGGCGTCCTTGGTTTTGGCCCAGATGCGCTTTGAGCACCAGTTCCCGATCCCGACGTGGGTTCGCGGGTACCTCTCAAGCTTCTGCTACTACCCAGGTTTTGATGTAAGTCGAACCTCACCAGTACGAACCAAGGCGGCGGAGATTCGCGCCCACACTGGTCTTGCTCCGACAGGCGAGAACCTCGGGACTGTGCTCCATGAAATCCTTACTCGCCACGATTTTCGTGACGAAGCATCGGAGTTGCAAGACTTTCTTGCGGCGGCGTACCCCCAAGTGGAGCACATTTCGGTCGAGACAGCCTATGGTGGGGAACCCCGCGTTTTGGTGAGGGTACGCGAAACGGGTCTTCGCCGCGGGGTCGAGGTGTGGGAGCTGTCAGACGGAATGTTGCGTTTCCTGTTACTGTGCACGGCCCTCCTTAATCCGGTTGCCCCCGGGTTCATCGCCGTCGATGAGCCTGAGGCCGGGCTGCACCCCAAGTTGCTTCCGATTATTGCAGACTTGATTCGTTCCGCTTCGCAACGCACTCAGGTACTCGTTACCACGCACAGTCCGCAACTCCTCAACTCGTTTGATCTGGATCACATCGCCGTGATGACCCGGGAGGAAGCGCACGCTGCCTGGTACCGCCCTGCTTCGCGCGATTCGCTTCGGAAGATGCTCGAATCCCAACTCGGCGGCACTCTCGGTGAACTTCACGCCTCCGGCGAGTTGGAGGCGCTTTCGTGAAGGCATGGGTCTACGTCGAAGGACCATCGGACAAATTGGCCTTGGAGGCGCTTTGGAAGCCGTGGCGCAATCGCCTGCGACAGAAGCGACACGGGCTGGTCGTCGTGCCGATGGAAACGAAGGCGAATCTACTGAAGAAGCTCGGTCCGCGCGCCGCCGAGAAACTGAGAGACAACGATTCGGACGTCGTCGTTGGTTTGCCGGACCTCTATCCAGCATTCGGAGGTACCGGGCTTCAGCATTCCGATGTGGCGAGCCTCAAAGAGCTTCAACAGCGATTGGTCAGAGAGGCTCTCGTGTCAACATCTCAACTCTCGCGGACGAAGGCCGACCATTGCATGACCCGTTTCCTCCCGGCAGTTTTCAAACATGATTTCGAAATGCTCTTGCTCGCCGCGAAGGACGCTCTGCGAAGTGCGCTGGGCACCAACGATCGTCTTGGGAATTGGCGCCTTCCCGTCGAGGACCAGAACTTCGATCAACCTCCCAAACGCGTGATTGAGGATTTGTTCCGGACGAAATCAGTTTCGCGGAGGAGCTACTTGGAAACGCGCGATGCCCCGAAGATTCTCGGATCGGTGACCGATCTTGGCGCGATCCTCCGTACCGACTCGGGAGCGGTAACATGTCCGGAGTTCGTCGCTGTCTTGCGGTGGCTCGGCGATCGCTTCGACGAGCATTGCTGTACCTTGCCTTGAAACGGATCGGCCCGCCGGATACTACTCGCGCCGGGCGTCGGTATGGCGATTAAGCCGCGGTGTCGGGGCGAGGGAGTTCAAAGTCAAGCGATTCCTGCGGAGCGAATAGCTATGCGAAAGTCATTTTGGGTCATTTGCGTGGATAACCACGAGTACCCGGCTTCTCTTGAGCGCGGGAAAGTCTACCGCGCTTTCGCAGATGCCGACGCCGAAGAGATGGTCCGCATTGTCGATGAAACAGGTGAGGGCTATCTTTTCCCGTTGCAGTACTTTGAGCGCATCGCACTCCCGGCCCGGGTTCAGCAGGAGCTGCGCCGACCAGCGGCTTTATATCGACGGCCTACTCGAAACTCGGCCGCACTGCGGAAATGAGTTGAACGTTCGGCAAACGGCGAGAATAGCTGCGACGATATACCTTGTCTAGCGATTGCCCTGCCCTTCGAGGGCCGCAGCGACATCGGGTGGATGCGACCCAGGATCCTCGGTCAACTCGTCATGACCTTCGTCGCCGAGCCAACCGACCGGCTTCGGGGGGAAAAACCCGCAGATCCCGCGCGAACCAGTCGCCCGGGCCCTCCGCCCCGTCTGCCGCGCAGCCTCCATCGCCGCGGTACGCTCTCGCGAGTTGACCTCACGGTCGCCATCCTCCCATACCACCAAGCCCGAAATCTAGCCGCCAGAAAATCACGCCTCAAACGTTGCCATGACAACACATAGCGCTGTAGTGTTAACTTGAACAAGGAGGTCGTAGAATAGGGGCGCTTCTGAATAATTCGGGCTAAACCGCTCGCCGACGGGTGAACTGCTACCCACCGACCTTCATGATGACCATGTCGGTCACTTTGTTCACCCCGGCGACCTTGAGGACGTCGATGATCTTAGCGTTCTTGCCGTAATCGTCGGTCTTTACGTGAAACTGCTCCATGAGCACGCGCTCGGCGTAAAAGGCGTTGACCTTGCCGTCGGCGATCTTGTCGATGATCTGCTCCTTCTTGCCTTCCGCGACGGCGATCTCGCGGGCCTGGGTGCGGATTTTCTCGACATCAGCCGCGGGCACGCTCGTCCGGTCAATGGCCAGGGGGGTGGAGAACAACGTGTGCATGCAAAGGTCGGCGCCGATGTTCTTGTCGGACTTGGGCGTGGCGTCGAGGGCCATCAGGATTCCGCTCTTCCCGTCGTGGTGGACGTAGGACGCGAGGTAGTTGCCGGTCACGCGGCGGCACCGGGCCAGATTCATCGTTTCGCGCAGCCGCCCGAAGACGTCGGTGAACATCGTGTCGAGCTCGGGGTCGTTGCGGAGGTTTTGCGGATCGGGTGAGGCCTCCGAACCCGCGGCGACCCTCCGCGCGAAGGCGTTGGCGAGGTTGACGAACATCTCGTTCTTGGCGACCGGGGCCGTTTCACATTGAAGCTCGATGATGCCGCCGATCTTACGCGCCGAATCGAGGTGAATGGCGATCCGCCCTTCGCCGGTCGTTCGTCCGGAGCGATCGGCGAGCTTGCCCTTGTGCTTCTTTCGCAGCCAATCCATGGCCGATTCGACGTCGCCGTTGCATTCCGTGAGCGCCTGCTTGCACTCCATCATGGGCAGGTCGGTTTTCTCCCGCAGGTCCTTGACCATCTGGGCCGAGATTGTCGCCATCGTTCGAACCCTCTACCTTCCACGGAACGGCACGGTTTGCCGCTCCTTGCCTGTGCTTGCCACACGTGCGGTCGCTCGTTCCGCTGTGCTAATGCCCGTTCCCGTCGGGTGTGACCGTGCTTCGAAGCTCGTCGTCGGACGTTCGCCGGCGTCAAGGTGAGCCGCTACGTCGCGCCGTCCGGCCTCACCGCGGTCGCCGGGGTCAGTTCGGCGTCGGGCGGCTTGTCGTCTTCCGGAGTGAACCGTTCTCCGGAAGGCGCTTCGGGCGGGGCGCCCTCGGCCCGCGCCGTGGTCGGTCGACGCGATCGCTTTCGCGGCACCGGTCCGGTCTCCGCCGGTTCCGCCGCAATCCGACCCTTTTTCCCCTCTTCGACGGCGTCCCCGAGATGGACCAAAATGGTATCGATTGCTCGGATGGCGTCGTCGTTGCCGGGAATGGGGATATCCGCGAAGTCGGGGTCGGAATCGGTGTCGATGAGGCAGACGGTAGGGATGCTGAGCTTCTTGGCCTCACGCACCGCGTTGTGCTCGCGAAACACGTCGATCACCACCAGCGCGCCGGGAAGTCGGCTCATGGTGCGGATGCCCTCGAGGTTCCGCTTGATCTTGCGGACCTCGCGGGTCCGCGAGGCCATCATCTTCTTGCTGTACTGGGCGGCCGTGCCGTCGGCCTCGGCCTGTTCCAGCTCCTCCAGCCGCTGCAAGCGCGAGCGAATCGTTCGAAAGTTGGTGAGCGTCCCGCCCAGCCAACGTTCGATGACATAGGGCATGCCCACGCGCGTCGCCTGTTGCATGACCTGCAACCGCGCCTGACGCTTCGTGCCCACAAACAAAACATCCTCACCCTTGGCCACAATTTGCGCGATGAACTTCTTCGCCCGCAGCAACCCCCGCACCGTCTCCCGAATGTCGATGATGTGGATCGTGTTGCGTTTTCCGAAGATGTACGGAGACATCTTCGGATTCCAGCGGCTCACGCGGTGGCCAAAGTGAATCCCAGAGTCAACCAGTTGACGAACCAACTCCGATGCCAATAAGCACCTCCAAAAGCGACGCCGACACCCTTTTCACAGACCGCACGACCGGAACCTTGGACTGTACCAGATCGTTGGGGACAATCAAGCACCGCTCGGCAGGTGACGCGCGGTTGTCGGATCAGGCGCTAGGGACGTGGGCGCGAGGCTCGCTCGTCGTTCTTGCACTGCGCGGGCCGTTTGGCCACCGGACCATCGTCGCAGACGGCTGCGCACGCGAGAGTTCAATGAGCCCGCGCGACACGCGGTGTTGGATCACGGCGATTCGCACTGTGAACGTAACGCTATGTGAAATATAGAGTTATGTTATTCTGCGGGCCGATTCTGATGCCCAGTTGACCCCCCCGCGGTCTCGTCATAGCGTAGGCCATCGGTCACACGACCGTCGGTTCGGAACGACGGTCCCGGCTGGACGGCTCCGAAGAGCGTGAATCTCGATTGACCACCCATCGTCACCCCACGAGTTCCGGCGCCTTGGTGTTCATCAGCGCCGCCGAACCAAGCGCCGATCTACACGGTGCGGCGTTAATCCGGGCAACCCAGACCATCGACCCGTCTGTTCGATTCGTCGGGGTGGCCGGTCTGAAGATGGTGGAGGCCGGTTGCGAACGAATCTTCGACATGTCCCGTCACGCGGCGATGCTGTTGAGCGTCATAACGAACGCGGCCCGGGGCGTCGCGATGCTGACGACGTGCGATCGCTATTTGCGGCGATACCCGTTCGCGGCGGCCGTGGTCATCGACAGCCCCATGCTGCACCTGCCGCTAGCCGCCAAAGCCCAGGCGGCGGGCGTGCCCGTCCTGTATTACATCGCCCCGCAGATGTGGGCATGGGGCAAGTACCGCATCCACAAACTTCGCAACCGCGTGGACCGTGTCGCGGTCATTTTCCCGTTTGAGGAGGAGTTCTTTCGCGACCAGGGCGTCAACGCGACGTACGTCGGTCACCCGCTGGCGGAGCAGTTCGCCGCCTTGTCGGTCGATCGGCATGTTGTCGATGAGATTCGTGGACACGGCGTCCCGGTCATCGCCCTGCTGCCGGGTTCACGCAAACACGCAGTGGATGCGGTTCTTCCGGGCCAGTTACAGGTGGCCGAACGGATTGCATCGGCGGTCCGCGGCGCTACGTTCGGTGTGTCGGTCGCCAATCGTGAGGTTGCGCCCTCCATCGCTCGGCTGGTCAGTAGGTCCGGCGTGTCGGTCGAGCAGTACCCCGGTCATCACGCGGAACTCATCCAGGCCGCCGACTTGGTCTTGGTTGCATCGGGTACGACGGCGCTCGAGGTTGCTTTCCACGAACGAGCCATGATCGTGATGTACAACACCTCGCGCTTTTTCTACCACGCGATCGGGCGATGGATGATCGACTCGCAGTACCTTTCGTTGCCCAATATCCTCGCCGGGCGGGAAATTGTGCCGGAGTTCATGCCCTATTACACCTCGACAGCACCGATCGCTGATCGGGCGATCGAGTTGCTCCGATCGGATGAGGCCCGGACGGACATGGTGGGAGAATTGGCCAAGACCGTCGCGCCGTTGCGCGGCACGCACGCCGCCCGGCGAACGGCGGATTTGCTTCTGAACATGATCCGCCACTGACGCCCGGGACTGGAGCGGTACCCGCTGCAGGCGCTGGCTAATGACGGGCGCGTTCATCCGAACCCCAAGCGCCAGCGCGGGGTCTTGGCTCGTCGCTTGCGCCGGGTCCTGACCGCGCCATGCCTGTTGCGGGTTCAATCACGTCGCGTACGATAGCCTCACGCCGAAACGACCGGCGCCGGAGACTCGACGCCATGCGAATCCCTTGGGCCATTACATTCCGGTCGCCCCGACGAACCACGCTTTGTCAACTGCTCCTCCTTCCCATCGCGTTCGCCGCCGTGCCGTATGCGGCGGGTGAGCCGCGGCCTCTCGTATTGACAGGCGCGAAAGTTCTCGATCCGGCGGATGGGGTGTTTCGTGAGGGGTTGCAAGTCGTCATCGCCGATCAACGGATCGTCGAGGTCGCGTCCGCGCCGAAGGTTGACGAGTCGCAAGTCGTGCGGATGGACCTGACCGGCTTGACGCTGCTTCCGGGGTTGATCGACGTGCACTCGCATCTGCTGCTGCATCCCTACAACGAGGCCCCGTGGGAAGACCAGGTTCTGCGGGAGTCCTTGGAGCTTCGCACGGTCTGCGCCGTGGCGGCGGCGAAGGCGACGTTGGAGGCCGGTTTCACCACGCTGCGCGATTTGGGCACGGAGGGGGCGGGATTTGCCGACGTGGCCCTGCGCGACGCGATCGCCAAGGGGATCGTGCCGGGGCCTCGCGTGTTTGCGACGACGCGGGCGATCGTGGCGACGGCGTGTTACGGGCCGTCGGGGTTCGATCCGCGGTGGGAGGTGCCCAAGGGCGCGCAGGAGGCGACGGGCGTCGACGGCGTTCGCCGGGCCGTTCGTGAGCAGATCGCAGCGGGCGCGGATTGGATCAAGGTGTACGCGGACTATCGGCGGCGACAAGGTCAGCCGCCGACGCCGACGTTCTCCCAGGATGAGCTGAACGCGATCGTCGATGAAGCGACGAGCGCGGGTCTACCGGTCGCGGCGCACGCGTCCACCGATGAAGCCATTCGCCGGGCGGTACTTGCCGGCGTCGTGACCATCGAGCACGGTTTTAACGCGTCGGATGAGGTACTCGGATTGATGCGCGAGCGCGGAGTGGCGCTCTGTCCAACGCTCACAGCGGCCGAATCAGTCGCACGATACGGCGGGTGGAAACCGGGGATGCCGGACGATCCGCGGATCAAGGAGGCCAAGGAAATGTTCGCCCGCGCGCTTCGGTCCGGCGTCACCATTGCGTGTGGGAGCGACGTCGGTGTGTTCGCGCACGGGGAGAACGCGCGGGAACTGGAGTTGATGGTTGCGTACGGCATGTCGCCGTTGGAGGCGTTGCGGGCGGCGACGACGACGGCAGCCAAAGTGCTCCGCCGGGAGAAGGACTTGGGACGGGTGGCTCAGGGCTACGTCGCGGACTTGATCGCCGTCCGCGGTGACACACTTGTCGACTTGGTGACCGTCAGAAAGCCCGATGTGGTGTTGAAGGAGGGTAGGATCGAGGTCGATCGCCGGGGCCGCCCCTGAAACGTCAGGCGATAGCATCCGTGCACCGGCCTTCGTACCGGCGCATATCGTAACTCTATCATGCACAATACGTTACGGATACTTTGTGAAAACTCTCATTGACGCGGTGGTCTGGCCGGGTACACTGCCAGTCGGACTCGATAGCACCCAACGCTACGAGTCGATCCGACATTGGAGGCTGACGGGCGTATCGGGTCAATGGGCCGATACTTGTTGCGTGGGACAACGTGTGAGGCACCTGCCATGAACCCATCGGCGACCCTCGCTCCGTACGCCGCGATCGGTGTCACGATCCTGATGGTGATGGTCGTGATCGGGGCGATGTTGATCCTCGCCCACGTGATCGGTCCCAAGCGTCACGGTCCGGTCAAGGACAGTCCGTACGAGTCGGGAATGCCGATTCACACCGACGCCCGTCGGCGGTTTCACATTCGCTTCTACATCGTGGCCCTGTTGTTCATGCTGTTCGACGTGGAAGTGATCTTCATGTGGCCTTGGGCGACGGTGTTCCACCATGCGGCCACTACCGGTGCGACGATCCCGCTCGAGACCGGCGGGGTCGCGGGGAAGGGGTTTCTGCTCGTCGGCATGGGCATTTTCTTTGGATTGCTCCTTTTCGGGCTGCTCTATGAGTGGAAGAAGGGAGCGTTCCAATGGGATTAACGTTGCCGGTCGCCCCGTCTTACCAGGCGAGTAAGGAAGAGTACCTGAGCACAAAGCTCAGCTATGTGCTGGATCTGCTGCGCGAGAAGACGGTGAACTGGTCGCGGAAGAACTCGCTGTGGCCGATGCCGTTCGCCACCGCGTGCTGTGGGATCGAGTTGATGGCGACGGGGGCGAGCCGGTATGACATCGCCCGTTTCGGGGCGGAAGTGATGCGGTTTACCCCTCGCCAGTGCGACCTCCTGATTTGCGCGGGCCGGGTGGCGATTAAGATGATGCCCGTGCTGCAGCGGATTTACATGCAGATGTCCGAGCCGAAATGGGTCATCAGCATGGGAGCATGCGCCAGTTCGGGCGGCGTTTTCGATACCTATGCCGTGGTGCAGGGGGTCGATCAGTTTCTGCCGGTGGACGTCTATGTGCCCGGCTGCCCGCCGCGGCCTGAGACGCTGATCGAGGGTGTGATGGCCATTCAGAGGCTGGTCGAAAAAGAGGGGGTGAAGAGTAGTAAAGAGCGCGGGCGGGGGATGCGGTTGGTCGTGCAGCCTACGATCCAGGCACAAGTCGAAGGGCCGGCGGTAAACTAGCGTGAATCCGACGGCGAATGGAGCGGTCGATGGTTTGGCGAGTGCATTCCCCGATGTCCCCTTTGCGCCCCACCCATTGATGCCCGGCGAAGACAAGTCGCGTGAACAACTGTGCGTAAGAGTGCCGGCTGATCGACTGCTCGATGTGATGCGGTTCCTGCGGACTGACGAGCGTTGCAGCTTCGAGCAATTGTGCGACCTGACCTGCATTGACTATCTTAACTTCCCCAAGGCGCGCGACCGGTTCGGGGTCATCTATTCTTTGTTGTCGATCAGCAAGGGGCATCGACTGTGGGTCAAGTGCTTCGCCAATGATCCGTCGCCGGAAGTGCCGTCGGTGGTGAGTATTTGGAAAGGGGCGAACTGGTTGGAGCGGGAAGTGTGGGATATGTTCGGCGTACGATTCGCCGGGCATCCCGACCTCCGCCGTATTCTGACGTGGGAAGGGTTTGAGGCCCACCCGCTGCGCAAGGACTATCCATTGCAGGGGCGCGGCGAGAGAGAGGACTTTGAGCGAATTACGCGAGAAAGCGCGTGAGGAATTACGAATTACTAATTACGAATTACGAAAACAAGCGATCCGAGGCGCTGGGATGCTTTGTTGTGTAATTCGTAATTAGTAATTCGTAATTTCTTCGGCAGGATATGAGTACTACGCCTTCGACAACAGAGTATGGCGGTGCGACATACGCTCCCGACGAGCCGGCGGGCGATGTCTGGGTCCTCAACCTGGGCCCGCAGCATCCGGCCACTCATACCACGCTCCGGCACGTCCTCGAACTCGACGGCGAGCGGGTGCTGAGTTGCACCGTGCATATCGGATACCTGCATAGTGGATTCGAGAAGCTGGGCGAGCATCTGAACTACAATCAGTACGTCGTGGTCACGGACCGGATGAATTACGTCTCGCCGATGGCCAACAACATCGCCTGGCATCATGCGTGCGAAGTGTTGTTCGGACTGGACCTGACGCCCCGCTGTAAGGTCATCCGCACGATCATCGCGGAACTCGCCCGCATTCAGGATCATCTTTTGTGCGTCGGCTGTGCCGGGCTTGACCTGGGCGGCTTCACAGCGTTTATGTATCCGTTCAACGCGCGGGAGACGATTTACGATCTCTTTGAGGAGATTTGCGGGGCGCGGTTCACGACCGGCTACACCCGCGTGGGCGGTCTCATGCAGGACATCACGCCGGACTGGCCGGCCAAGGTCAAGCGGTTCTGCACAGAGGTTCTTCCTCCGGCGGTGGACGACCTCGAAAAACTGCTGACGCGGAATCGGATCTTCATCGAACGCACCAAGGGGATCGGATATCTGTCGCACGACGACGCGATCAATTGGGGATGGACCGGCCCGCCCGCACGGGCCAGCGGCGTGCGCCGCGATCTACGCAAAGATGAGCCCTATCTGTGCTACGCGGACAACTGGGACGGAGAAGGAAGTTCGGCCGTGCAGTTCAGCGTGCCGATTAGCGAGGGCGGCGACTGTCTCGCACGGTACTTGACCCGACTCGCGGAGATGCGCGAATCGGTGAAGATCATTCTGCAGTTGGCGGATAATATCCCCGCCGGTCGGGTGGACGTGCTCCCGCAGAGTAAGGCAACGCTGCCGGACAAGAAGGAAGTCTACTTCAGCATGGAAGGCCTGATTCACCATTTCGAGCAGATCATGACCAATCGGGGCCATCGACCGCCGGTGGGAGAAGCCTACGGAGCGAATGAGACTGCGAATGGTGAATTGGGGTTTTACCTTGCCAGCGACGGAGGGAACACGCCCTATCGAGCGCGGTGCCGCCCGCCGTCGTTCATCAATTATCAGTGCTTTCCGGAGTTGGTCGTCGGGCATCAGATCAGTGACGTGATGGCGGTGCTGAGCGGGATGAACATCATCGCGGCGGAATTAGATAGATAGGCGAAGTGAGAAGAGAGAAGTGAGAAGACTAAACAGACCGCGTTGGGCTGGACCCGATAAGTGTCGGTCTTTGCCGTTTCTCACTTCTAATTCCTGCCTTCAGTCTTCGGGATACTTATGTCCTGGCAAGCATTGAATCGAAATGAGCCGGTCGTTGATCCGAAGGCGCCGCCGGTCCTCAATGACGCGGTACGAGATAAGATCCGCTCCTTCTTCGATCGGTATGAGACGAAGCGGGCGGTGCTGTTGCCGGCGTTGCACGTCGTACAAGATGCCCTTGGATACATTCCGTGGCAGGCGATGGCGGAAATTGCGGACCTTGTGGAGATTCATCCCTCCGATGTGATCGACACGATTTCCTTTTATACGCACTTGTGGACCCACCCCAAGGGCGAGAAGGTCGTTACCGTCTGTCGGAGCATTAGTTGCGAAGTGATGGGCGGGACCGGGCTGTTGGAGGAATTGAAGAAGCAACTTGGGATCGACGAGCACGAGACAACCAAGGATGGCAAATACAGTCTAGTGACCGAGGAATGCCTGGCCGGTTGCGACCACGCGCCGTGTCTGCTCATCAATGAGAAACTGCACAAGCGGGTCAAGCCGCAGGATGTGGCCAAGCTGCTTTCAGACCCGAGCAACGATCGCATTGATGTCGCGCGGAGTACGTTGTTCGACGCCCCAGCGGCCCCCGTGGCAGGAGGCGGTGGAAAGAAGGAGGATTGGGTCGGAGTCGGAAGCACGTCCGATGTGCGCGAGATGCACGAGGCGGACTGAGGGGGATTGCTGATTGCCGATTGGCGAAGACCATGACGTCGTGGGGAGGGAGCACGCCCACTTCGAAACGGCTGCGGGACACGGCGGGCCGAATTCGTCGGACGGACGGCGCAGACGACGCACGCTGATCGGTGGGGCGACGGTGCTCGCGGTCTTCGCCGTCCTCTGTCCGGCCAAGCTGTGGCGACCCGGCGACGTATTCACCGGGCAAGAGAACATCCAGATTACGGAGGCACAGGCGTGGTGGCGCGGGCGGCTCGATCTGCCGGAACGAACATGGGATACGGCGCTCTTCGAGGGGCGGGTGTACAGTTACTTCCCGCCGATGTTTACGATCCTCGCGGCGGCGGTGGTGCGGTTTTTCGACGGCATTCCGCACGGCTTCATCGTCGCGATGGTCTTGATCGTTCCGCTTTGCGCCTATGTCCTTTTCTTGCGGCTCACCGGGTCGGAATGCTGGGGGGCCGTTCTCGCGATCGGTTTGGTCTGCGGAACCAGTGCGTTCCCCGTGTTCGACAAGACCGTTCGCGGAGCGGCGACGTATCCGGTCAATCACACGCTCTCCACGATCGGTTTGCTGTTGATCCTGATCGAGTTTTTCGGGCGTCGCCGGGTTTGGCCGGCGTGCCTCGGATTGGTCCTGACGACGTTATCCCGGCAGCTTACGGTCGCCTACGCACTGCCGATTGGGATGATGAGCATCATCGGCGTCCCACGCGAGCGTCGCGTCAAGAGGTTCGCGGTCGTGGCACTCACTTGCGTCGGACTGGCGGTCCTTTACGGCGGGCTGAACTTTCTCAAGTTCGGCCACCCGCTCACGACCGGTTACATGCTCAACCACGAAGGGCGCGACGACGTATTCGCCCGCGAGGCCCGCGAGTATGGTCTGCTCTCCTGGCACTGGGTGCCACGGAACCTGTACTATTCCAACCTCGGCCTGCCGAAGCTGCACCGAGTAATGATCGAGGGCGAGGAGCGGGCCTTCGTTCGACCCAACACCATGGGCACGGGGATTTGGTGGACCACGCCGTTGTTGCTGTGGACCTGCGTGGAGGCGCGGCGGTTGTTGCGCGATCGGCAGGCGGTCGTTTGGTTGGGCGCGGCCGGGCTGGTCTACGGAATACTACTGTTCTGGCATGCGACCGGAGCGGTGCAGCGCGGGTTCAACCGCTATTCGCTCGACTATGTGCCGGTCTTGTTAGCGCTGGTCGCTCCGACGTGCTGCGTCGG
Source organism: Planctomycetota bacterium (assembly GCA_043806315.1). Classification (GTDB taxonomy): domain Bacteria; phylum Planctomycetota; class Phycisphaerae; order UBA1845; family UBA1845; genus SBAX01. Next base: position 20,798 of record JAZDHF010000220.1, read on the forward strand.
CCGGCGACGCTGGGTAAGCCTGGCGATGGTCGGTTGGAGTGTGCTGTATTTTCGGTGGCTTATCTGAGCGATTGTCGATTGTCGATTGGGAACGGAAACAGGCGTTCGGGATTGACCAATGGCAGGGTTTGAACCGGTATTGCTGCGGAACCGAGGGGTCGAGGGGTCGACGACCCTCGGCGTCTACGAATCGCGCGGGGGATACCGGGCGGCGCGGAAGGCGCTGAAGATGGCGCCGGGGGAGATCATCGAGGAGGTCAAGAGGGCCAACCTGCGCGGACGAGGCGGCGCCGGGTTCCCCGCGGGGGTTAAATGGGGTTTTCTACCGAAGGATCGCACCAAGACGCTGCTGTGCGTCAACGCCGATGAGGCCGAGCCGCCGACGTTCTGCAACCGCGTGTTGATGGAGACCGATCCGCATCAACTGATCGAGGGGACGATCATTGCGGCCTACGCGACGCAGGCCCAGATTGCGTACGTCTACATGCGTGTGGAGTTTCACGAGCAGTTCCACATTCTCCAAAGAGCGGTGGATGAGGCCTACGCAAGGGGCTACCTGGGGAAGCGCATCTTCGACAGCGGTTACTCGCTGGAATGTTATCTCCATCGCGGCGCGGGGGCGTATGTGTGCGGCGAGGAGACGGGGTTGATCGAATCCCTCGAGGGGAAGCGCGGCTGGCCGAGGATCAAGCCGCCGTTTCCCGCCGTCGAGGGATTGTTCCGCAGACCGACGGTGGTTAACAACGTCGAAACGCTGTCTTGCGTGCCGCACATCATCGAACGCGGGGCCGATTGGTTCACGAGCATCGGGCCGCCGCATAGCACGGGGCCGAAGCTGTTTTGCATCAGCGGACCGGTCAAGCGGCCGGGCTGTTATGAGGCCCCTATGACGATCACCGTGCGCGACCTGATTGAGCGCGAGGACATGGGCGGAGGGATGCTGCCGGGCAGGAAAGTGAAGGCCGTGCTGCCCGGCGGAGTTTCGATGGGGATCCTCTCCGCGGACGAACTGGGGATGAAAATGGACTTCGAGGACCCGCGCAAGTACGGTCTGCTGGGTCTGGGCACGGCCGCCGCGGTCGTGATCGACGACGCGACCGACATGCGGGTCGTTTTGCGGAACATGGCGAGGTTCTACGGGACGGAGTCGTGCGGTCAATGTACGCAGTGCCGCGAGGGCACGGCGTGGATGCACAAGATCGCCACGCGCATCGCGATGGGTGCGGGCCGGCTTGACGATCTGGACATTCTCCTTGAAACCGCCCGCAACATGGGGATGATGCCGGGGTTGAGCATCTGCGGCCTGCCGGACGGGGCGACGTATCCGATCGAAACGATCGTGAAGAAGTTCCGCGGCGAACTGGAGGCAGCCATCAAGGCGCAGCCGGCCGATCACGCGAACCGAGTGCTGAGCGTATTGAACTGAGCGAGCGACGTCTGGGAATGTTGGTCCCAGCCACTGGGTGACGAACTATGGGTGCAACGATGGTCGAAGTACTTGTCAGAAAGGCTCACGACTCCAAGACGTCACGCACTGTTGAGTTCCTCGTCGACTCCGGGGCTGTGTATTCCGTGGTCCAATCCACGATCCTCAAGCAGCTTGGATGTAAGCCCTACCGACAGAAGAGCTTCTTCCTCGCCGACGGGAGCAAGGTGACGCGGAAGATCGGCGATGCGTTCTTTGAGTACAAAGGCGTGGGAGGTCCGGCGCCGGTGATCTTCGGTGAGAAACACGATCGCAACCTTCTAGGAGTCACTACGCTGGAAGCGCTCGAGCTCGTGCTCGACCCGTTCCGGGGGGACTTGCGTCCCATGACGATGAATCTTATGGGAGCCGTTCCCGATTATTCGATTCGGAGTCGGCGCGCCTGACGCTTCGGCCGGTGGGCTGCGGAGTATCGCGCTCCGATTGTTATGGCGAAGATCACTATCGACAACAAGAGCATCGAATGCCGCAACGGCATTCCCGTCCTCCAGGCGGCGTTGGAGGCGGGCTGGGAGGTTCCCCACTATTGTTACCACCCCGGTCTGTCTGTCGTGGCCTCGTGCCGTCTGTGTCTGATGGAAATGATGATGCCCGATCCCAAGACGCAGGAGTTGCAGTGGTCGCCGAAACTCGTGCCCTCCTGTCAGACGCCGGTGCGCGATGGAATGGTAGTGCGGTTCAATACCGAGATTGTCCGCAAGAATCAAGCTGCGTGTATGGAGTTCTTTCTGCTGAATCACCCCCTCGACTGTCCGGTATGCGATCAGGCCGGTGAGTGTCATTTGCAGGATTACAGCTTCAAGTTCGGTACGGCGGCGTCGCGAATGATCGACCACAAACTGGTCAATCCCAAGAAGAACATCGGTCCTAAGACGCTGCTGTACCAGGATCGATGCGTGATGTGCACCCGCTGCGTGCGGTTCACGGACGAAATATCGAGAACGCGTGAATTGTGTATTATCAACCGCGGCTCGCGAACGGAGATCGATGTATTCCCCGGGCGACCGCTGGACAACCCCTTGCAGGGAAACGTCGTGGATATCTGTCCTGTCGGCTCGCTGCTGGACAAGGACTTTTTGTTTAAGCGACGCGTCTGGGAGCTGAAAGGGACGCCCTCGATCTGTCCGGGTTGCGCCACGGGCTGCTCCATTCGAGTGGATCACGCCGACGACACCGTGTACCGACTGAAACCACGGTTCAATCCAGGAGTCAACCAATGGTGGATGTGCGACGAGGGCCGCTTTGGTTTCAAGTATGTGCACGACAAGAGGCGGATTCACGCCCCGCTGGTGCGACGGGGTTTCGAGCCCACGACCCCCAACTGGGAGGACATTCCCGAGATCGTCCGTTTTCGGATCGAGGAGCAGGTACGCGAGAAGGGGGCGGAGAAGGTCGCGGCAGTGTTGTCGCCGTTCATGGCCACTGAAGAGGCATGGTTATTGGCGCGATTCATTCGCGAGGCTGCTCCGCAGTCGGCTCTGATTCTGGGCCCGGTGCCGATCGAGGGGGAGGATCAGTCTTTCCCGATGGGCGCCAAAGGCGAGGCCGTGCGCTTCACCATCCTGAAGGAGAAGTGTCCGAATCGGCGCGGCGTGGAGATGGTGATTCAGGCCGCGGGCGGGCATGTCCTGACGTTCGAACAGTTCGTGCAGCGTAGTGGTAAGAGTGAGTTCAGCGCCGCGTGGATTGTCGGCGGATACCCGAGGCCCTGGATTGACAAGAATACGGCGAAGATCGCCGCGAACTTCGGATTACTCGTGGTTCAGGACTTGTTCGAGAATGACCTAATGGCCGGGGCCGCCATCGTCTTGCCGGCGTGCGCATGGGTCGAGCGGGAGGGAAGCTTCGTCAACGCGGCCGGACTGCTTCAGCCGTTTGATCGTGCCATTGACCCACCGGACGGCACGCGGCACGATGGACAATACTTGTATGAGATTGCCGGATTCGCGGGACTCTATTCCGGTGAGCGAGTTCGTGAACTGATGGCCGCGGCCATGCCCGCATTCGCTGAGGCGTATGCTCCGCCGGAAATGCCGGTGCATGCGCATTAGCAGATTGTGCCTCCATGCGTGAGTTTTTGACGAGTCAATTCGGTGTGAGCGTTCTGCTCGCCTTGGCCGTCCTCGCGGTCATGCTGGGAGCGGTCGCATACTGCATTTACTTTGAGCGGAAGATCGCGGCTTGGATTCAGGATCGCTGCGGGCCGAATCGCGTCGGTCCCTGGGGCCTACTGCAACCGATCGCCGACGGCATCAAGTTCGTATTCAAGGAGGACGTGGTTCCCGACCACGTAGACAAGCCGCTGTTTATCCTCGCCCCGGCGATCATCTTTCTGGTGGCCTTCATTGGATTCGCGGCCATTCCGTGGGGAGGGCAACTGACGGTGGGCGGACGGTTGGTGAATATCCAAGTGGCGAACCCTGACATCGGCCTGTTGTATATTCTGGGCGTCGCCTCCATGAGCGTTTACGGCGTGGTCCTCGGCGGATGGGCGAGCAATAACAAATACTCGCTATATGGCGCCGTTCGCGCCACGGCCCAGATGCTCAGTTACGAAATTCCCATGGGACTGTGCATTCTTGTCGTCGTTTTGACCGTCGGCACGCTGCGACTGGAGGGGATCACGCTCGCCCAGACCGGATACTGGGCCGGTTGGATTCCACAGTGGAATGTGTTTCTCCATCCCCTGGCGTTCGCGATTCTGTTCATGACCGCCCTGGCCGAGTCCAATCGGACGCCTTTCGATCTAGCCGAGGCGGAGCAGGAACTGGTCGGCGGCTACCACACGGAGTACAGCGCCCTTAAGTTCGGCATGTTTTTCCTGGCCGAATACGCTCACATGATTACGGCGAGCGCGTTCATCTCCGTTCTGTTCTTGGGCGGGTGGCATCTTCCGGGAGTTTCATGGACCCAGCCCGACGCGACGCAGTGGTACGCGGCTCTCGTCAAGATCGGGGTGCTCTCGCTGAAGATTGTCGGTTTCCTCTTTGTCATGATGTGGATCCGCTGGACGCTGCCGCGGTTTCGGTTTGATCAGTTGATGCGGCTGGCGTGGAAGGCTTTGATTCCGATTACCTTGGCTCTATTCATGCTTGCGACGGTGTTATTGTTCACCGGACGACAGCGGTCACCCTTGTGGGCCCTGACCGGGAATCTCGCGATTCTCGTCGTCGCCCTGCTGGCGGCGTCCTCCGCGCGCCTGCGTGTGACCGGGCGGCAGGTCAACCTACCCGGTACTCTGCCGAGTTCGGGTCCCGCAGTCGGCGGCCGATTGGAGATGCCTGTATGATTTCCGACGCCGATCTCTTGCGCATTGATGAACCGCAGCTTACTGCATCGGAGCGCCTGTATCTTCCGCAGATCGTGGACGGGATGCGGACGACTTTGCGGCATATGGGAAAAACTCTGCTTAAAAACAACTTCACCGTGCAATACCCGGAGCAAAAGCGTGATCTGCGTCTTCAGAACTATCGTGGAGTACACCGTCTGAACCGCGACGAGCAGGGGCGGGTCGCCTGCGTAGCCTGTTACATGTGTTCGACCGCGTGCCCCGCGCACTGCATTCACATCGAGGCGGCGGAGTCGCCGTGGCCTGACCGGGAGAAATATCCCGCGAAATTCGACATTGACGAACTGCGGTGCATTTACTGTGGGATGTGCGAAGAGGCCTGCCCCGTGGATGCCATCGAGTTGACTCCCCAGTTCGACCTGGTCGGCCGAACGCGGGAGGAGATGATTTTCGACAAGGAGGAATTGCTGGCGATGTTCGACCAGACAGCCGCCGCGAAACCCCGCAAAAACCCGCACGTCACGGGTTATGTAGGTACGGGAAATCGGTCGCAGCCATCGTCGGGGGTCGTGGGAGCTACGGCGGAATGACTTCGTCGAACGGATATGTGCTTTATCTAGTCTTCGCGTTGGGCGGAGCCGCGATCTACTTCCTGCTGCCCCGCACGGGACCGTCCAAGACGGCGATCGGCGCCGCGCTCGGAGTCTCAGCTCTGGTCGGGCTTCTTGCGGTTTCCGGGATCAAGGGCTCTATAGGCGGGAGCGGTGGGTTCTATTTCTACCTGTTTGCGGCCATCGGCATTCTGGCGGCGGCGAGAGTCATTACCCATTCGAAACCGGTGTACAGCGCGATCTATTTCGTCGCCGTGGTGGTTGCCGTCGCGGCGCTGCTTGTATTGCAAGAAGCGGAATTCGTGGCTGTTGCGTTGGTCATCATTTACGCGGGGGCCATCCTCGTTACCTATCTCTTTGTGATTATGCTGGCGCAGCAGCCCGGGTCGCCGATTTACGATCGCCGAACGCGGGAGCCGTTTCTGGCTGTGCTGGTCGGGTTCATTCTGATGGCGACGATCGCCGGACGAATTCAGGATTTCCCCGCGCAGTCGGTGGAGAAGGGACTACTCACCGGCGGCGAGACCCAGACGGTCTCGTCCGCCTCGCTGCCTGTCGGCAACACCGTGGCCGTCGGTGCGGCGGTGACGACTCGACATCTGGTCGCCCTTGAACTTTCCGGCGTTTTGCTGTTGATTGCCATGGTCGGAGCGATCGCCCTGTCTCGCAAGCGCGTTACTTCGGACGCCTTTCGTCGTCCGCATCGAGCTTTGGGCCAAATCGGTAAAGAGGTGGAACCGTTCTGATGCCTGCAACGACTGGATATGTGATTGTGGGCGCCGTTCTGTTCGCCCTGGGCCTGGTCGGGTTCTTGACCCGCAGAAACCTGATTGTCATATTCCTCTGCACGGAAGTGATGTTTCAGGGCGTTGTATTGAATGCCGTCGCTTTCGCTCGATGGCATCATCATTTGGAGGGGCAGGCGTATGCCCTGTTCCTTCTGGTGATCGCCGCGGTGGAGGCCGGACTTGCGCTGGGGTTGGTCATGCTTCTCTATCGTCGCAGAGACACGCTCGACGCTGACACGTGGTCGGTGATGCGCGGGTAAGAGGACCGAATGTCCGTCGAAACGTTGAAACTGTGCGGTCTCGTCGTGCTGCTGGCGCCGCTCGCGGGCGCAGTCCTTGCGGGCGTGTTGGGGCCGGTCCTTCGCGGTCGGACGCACTGGCCGGCGATCCTGGGGGTCGGCGGAGCGTTGGTTGCCGCAATCTCCATGTTGACTCAGGTCTTCCATGCCGCCCCCGGCGCATCCGGCGTCTCTATTCCCATTTGCGAGTGGATTACGGACGGCGCGGGATCGTCATTCAAAGTTGAGTTCCTCATTGATCCACTCACGGCCGTGATGCTTGTGACCGTTACGGGCATATCCCTGCTGGTTGTCATTTATTCCCGCGACTACATGCGTCAGCATGGGCATCCTGAGCGCGGTTACGAGCGATTCTTCGCTTTCCTTGCTCTATTCGTGTTTTCCATGTGCTCACTGGTCTTGTGCGGCAATTTTCTTCTTCTCTACCTTGGCTGGGAGGCGGTCGGCCTGTGCAGCTATCTATTGATCGGGTTCTACTACGGCCGCCCTGCGGCGGCGGCTGCGGCAAAGAAGGCCTTTCTGGTCAACCGCGTGGGCGATCTTGGTTTCGGATTGGGCATCCTGCTCATCTATCTATCGTTTCGGACGCTCGACTATCACTCGGTTTTCGCGCTCGTTCAACGGGGTTTGCTCGCTTCAGGGGAACCGATCAGTGACGGATTGTTGACGACGATCGCTTTGCTGCTGTTTTGCGGGGCATGTGGGAAGAGCGCGCAGTTGCCATTGCATGTATGGTTGCCCGACGCGATGGAGGGTCCGTCGCCCGTATCCGCTCTTATTCACGCAGCCACCATGGTAACCGCGGGCGTCTACATGGTCGCGCGCTGCGGAGCCATCTTCGCTGCTTCTCAGACTGCGATGACGGTCGTCGCCGTCGTCGGCGCCGTGACCGCTCTTTTTGCGGCGACGATCGCACTGGTCCAGACGGATATGAAGCGGATTCTGGCCTATTCCACGATCAGCCAGTTGGGATACATGTTCCTGGCCCTGGGCGTTTATGCCGCGGATTCGGCGGTTTTCCATCTCTTCACCCACGCTTTTTTCAAGGCTTTACTGTTCCTCGGCGCGGGAAGCGTCATGCACGCCCTGGGCGGCGTCATTGACATGCGCCACTTCGGCGGATTACGGCGAGCCCTCCCTTGGACCTACGCAACGTTCGTCGTGGGGTCCCTCGCATTGGCCGGGGTTCCGATGTTCAGCGGATTCTTCAGCAAGGACGAGATCATCCATCATGCACTGGTCGCTCATCCCATTCTAGGCGGCATGTCGTTGGTCACGGCCGCCCTGACTGCATTCTACACTTTCCGAATGGTGTTCCTTGCGTTTCACGGACCGCTGCGAGTGCCCGAGGGCGCTCGCCCCCATGAGTCGGGAGGCTGGATGCTTATCCCACTCTGTATGCTCAGTGTCGGCGCCCTGGCCGCGGGATACGTGGGCGTCGAGGCGACGGGTCGAGTGTTTCATTGGTTCTTGTCGCCGGTATTCGAAAGCACCTTCGCCTCCGTGGGCCCCACAACCACCGGTGCGCACGGCGCGGCGGCGATCGCGCCTGGAGGTTTCTGGAGTGAATATGGACTGATGGCGGCGTCCGGCGGACTGTCGATTGCGGTCATTCTCATTGCCTACATCGCTTATGTTCGACAGCCCTGGATTCCAGGTTTGATTAGAGCGTCTGCGATGGGCGTTTACCGGCTGCTTTGGGGCAAGTATTACGTGGACGAACTGTACGACGTATCGGTGGTGCGGCCTTCCCGGCAGACCGGACGGTTCTGCGTCGGGGTTGACGACTATTTCGTGGACGGTCTCATTTGGATCACTACAGCCATTCCTCGCGGAATGGCCTATCTGCTGCGCACCATGCAGTCCGGTTTGCTGCAAAGCTACGCGCTGACCATGCTCGCGGGAGTCGTAGTGCTCTTGTGGCTGGTGCTCTGACGGGTGAGGGCTTGGGTACGGTGAGGAACGGGCTCGGAGAGTAGTTTCCTTGGATAGCTGGATTCTGACTCTAATCATCTTTTCGCCGCTTGCGGGGGCGATCTTGCTCATGTTGCCGCCGCGAGGCGATGACGTTTCCGTACGGCGCAGCGCCCTTTCGTATTCCCTCATCACCTTGGCATTGACGGTGATGGCGTTGTTTTCCTTCCACAAAGCCAAGCCCTTGATTGAGGGAGGCGAGACCGGCTATCTTCTGACGCATTCCATTCCGTGGATCGTAGGGGAAGACCAGGACACGGCAAGGATCGACATCGGCTACCGCGTCGGCGTCGACGGCATCAGTATTTGGCTTGTTGCATTGACCGCATTCCTTCTCCCGCTCGCCATCTGGTCGAGTTCTTCGAGCATCCGGACCCGCGTGCGGGAATACTACGTTCTTCTGCTTCTTCTTCAAGTCGGTCTGCTAGGCGTGTTTTGCGCCATGGATCTCCTGCTGTTTTACGTTTTCTTTGAATTCACGTTGATTCCCCTCTTCTTCCTGATCGGCATTTGGGGAGGAGCAGAGCGTCGGCGGGCGGCAGTGAAGTTCTTCCTCTATACACTGGCCGGCAGCGTTTTGACCTTCGCGGGCATCGTGTACCTCGCCTATTACAGCTATACCACCCAAGGCTATATCACTCTGAACATGGAAGAACTGACGCAGATGGGGCAGGATGGGTTTCTGCCGTTGCATGTGCAGTGGTGGCTATTCCTGGCCTTCGCCGCGGGCTTCGCCATCAAGGTGCCGTTGTTCCCGTTTCATACGTGGCTCCCGCTTGCCCATACCGAGGCCCCGACGGCCGGGAGCGTGATTCTCGCCGCTGTGTTGCTCAAGCTGGGAACGTACGGGTTCTGCCGACTCAGCATTCCGATGCTGCCCGATGCCTCCTTTAGCTTCGCGCCGACGATCGCGGTAATGGCGATCATTGGGATCATTTACGCCGCATTGGCCGCGTGGGTCCAGACGGACGTGAAGAAGCTCGTCGCGTATTCCTCCGTGTCCCACTTGGGCTTTTGTATGTTGGGACTTTTCAGTCTGAAAGTCGCCGGGGTGAACGGCGGCGTCCTCTATATGATTAACCACGGCCTATCGACCGGGGCATTGTTCCTCCTGGTGGGTTGCATTTACGAGCGATATCACACGCGGAATATCCATGAAATCGGCGGTTTGGCGCGGCCTATGCCGTGGCTGGCGTTTTTCCTGATTTTCTTCACCCTCAGCAGCATCGGCTTACCCGGTCTAAACGGATTCGTAGGGGAATTCCTGGTTTTGCTCGGGGCCGCGACGTCGGGGACGACGTTCGACGGGCGCGCCGCGGGTCCATTGGGATACGGGTATGTCATTCCCGCGGCCATCGGGATCATTCTTGGGGCCGTGTACATGTTGTGGATGTGTCAGCGGGTGCTCTTCGGACCGGTGACGGAGCCGCCGGGCACGCCGGACGCGTCCACTCGTCTGACGAAGGACCTGACGCGACGCGAGATCGGTATTCTCGCGCCCATCGCCCTGTGCTGCGTTTTCATCGGCGTCTACCCCAAACCGATGCTCGATACGTTCGAGGTCGCGGTGAGACAGCACATCCTTCGCCGTTCCGCGTCCGAAAAGCTCGCGGAGGTGGCGAATTGGGATGAGCAGCCGGCTGAAATGACGCCGGTGTCGGGCGGGCCAAAGCTCGCGGATCAGAACGGGAAACCGGCGCATCCTAGGGAGGTGCGGCCATGACCTTCCACCAATGGCTCGTCCCCCTCGGGCCGGAACTCATCCTACTGACGGGCGCGTGCCTTTCCCTGGTCGTCGGCGTGATGCGCGTATCGCAGCGGGGGCAGTGGGTATCGCCTATCGCACTGGCGACCGTCCTCGCGGCGTTGATCGTGACGATCCGCCTCGACGTTCCCCGAGGCGGGGACGTGTTGCCGGGCCTATGGTTCACCTCGCTCACGTTCTACGTGCGCTGGATCACGCTCGGCGTCGGGACGCTCATCGTGCTCGTCAATTGGAATCAGCCCGTGGTGGATGAGCGCGGCGAGTACATGTCGATGATCCTTTTCTCGCTTCTCGGCGTCTTGCTCACGGCCTCTGCGAACGACCTGATTGTGCTTCTCCTGGCGATCGAGTTGGTCAGCGTGCCGACGTACATACTGGTCGCCTTGAGCCGTGACGACGCCCGGGCGTCGGAGGCGGCGGTGAAGTATTTCTTCCTCGGAGCACTGTCCGCGGCCATCCTCGCGTACGGCATCAGCTTCCTGTACGGCGCGGCGGGCACGACGACGATCCATCGTGTGGTGGGCGATACCGTTCAATCGGCGCTGCAGCCCACGGGGACGACGGGCGCGACCATGATGATCGGCTTGATCCTCGTGTTCGCGGGGCTGTCGTTCAAGGTGGCCGCTGTTCCGTTCCATGCGTACGCGGCGGATGTGTACGAAGGAGCGGCGTCTCCCGTCACCGGCTTGCTCGGCTTCGTACCCAAGCTGGCGGGCTTCGTGGCCTTGTGCAAGATTCTGACCGCCCTCGACTGGAACCTTCCTTCCGAAGTGAATTGGATGCTCTGGATCGTGGCCGCCGCGACCATGACCGTGGGCAACGTCCTCGCCCTCCTGCAAAAGAACGTCAAGCGCATGCTCGCCTATTCGAGCATCGCCCACACGGGCTACATGCTGATCGCCGTTCTGGTGGGGCCGGTCGGCGGACAGGGGCCGATGCGCGACGGCGTCGCCGCTCTGCTGTTCTACATCGTCGTCTACGGAGCGATGAACCTCGGTGCATTCGCCCTGCTCGCCTGCTTCAAGACGGACGGGCGGGATGTCGAGACGCTCGACGATCTCAACGGGCTCGCGCGACGCGCCCCGGCGTCCGCGTTGGCCTTCGCGATCTGCGTTTTCAGCTTGATGGGCTTTCCGCCCACGGCCGGGTTTCTCGGCAAACTCTACATCTTCAGCAGCGCGTTCTCCCTTCGTCCGAGCCATCCGATGCACGGCCCGCTCATCGCCCTGGCGATCATCGGAGTGGTGAACAGCGCCATCGGCGCGGCCTATTACCTGCGGATCGTGGCCGCCGCATACATGGGCGGTGAAGTCGAGCCGGCGACGCCCACCGGCGGTCGCCCGGTCCGATGGGGTTTGGCGTTGTGCAGTATTCCGCTGCTCGTTCTTTTCGCGTGGCCCACGGGCCTCACCCAGCAAGTACGAACCGCGACGACCGTTCTTCATCGTTCGATCCGGGTCAGCGGCGCGCGGGTGACGGTGGCAGAGGATGCCACTCGCAGCGCCCCGACCGACCACGTACCGCTCGAAACCGGTGAGGTAGCCGCCTCAAATGACCATCACCCTGACCCGTGAGCAGGTCCGTCGAGTGGATGAGCTGGCGATTCGCCGTTACGGCATCGCCGGACTCGTGCTCATGGAGAACGCCGGGCGAAACGCCGCTGCGATCATCGACGCAGCGTACGGACCGATCGGTCGGGCGCTCATCTGTTGCGGAACCGGCAACAACGGCGGCGACGGATGTGTCATCGCCCGTCACCTGCACAATTCGGGATGGACCGTGCGTTTGATGATCGTCGGTGAGGCGTCGCGCCTGACGCCCGACACGTCGGCGAACTTGCGCATCATCCAAGCGATGGGGCTCAACCCCATCACCGCCGTCGATGCCGACGCGCAAGACGCTCTCGCCCGCTCGATCACGGAAGACGAGGTCGTCGTGGATGCGCTTCTGGGGACCGGTTTTTCCGGAGAGGTCCGCAGTCCGTTGGCCGAGTTGATCTACGCGATCAACGCCGCCGGCAAGCGCGCCGTCGTGGCGATCGACCTACCCTCGGGACTCGATTGCGACAGCGGGACTCCGGCGGAGGCCGCGATCCGCGCCGACCTGACCGTCACCTTCGTCGCCCGGAAAACTGGTTTCGGATCGCCCCAGGCCGGGGCCTTCCTCGGACGAGTCGAAGTCGCCGACATCGGCGCGCCGCGTGAATTGATCGCGGAGGTTGCCGCCGGTCGCCTATGAACCGAGCCGGGCGACGCGTTCCATACGCTTGGTTAGCGCCCGTACCCGAAAGACGCACTCGGCCAGGACGGGGATCGCGTCGCGGATGTCCGCCTCAACCGCAGCCGTGACGGTAGCCCGATCGGTTGAGCTCGCGCGACCCAGCGTCTCCGCGGCCATGTGCAGTCGTTGGGCATCCGTTGCAGCAACCTGTGCCACGCCGGAAAGCAACGCGAGCAGATCGGAGCCGGCGTTTGGACGCGGGTCGGGCATGGCCTGCGTGGTCCCGGCGACCGCATCCCGTTATCCTGTGGGATGGGTCGCGCCATCCCCCGACCGCCAACGTCTATCGGCGGACGGTGCTTGGCGATTCGACGAGTTTCGCCCGCCCGCGACGCGATCGTGACAGACCGTTGTCACCGTGCGGGGCCGCTACGGAAAACGCTGAGTCCACGCGCATGACCGGACGTACGCAGGGGAAAACCATCGTGCACGCAGCCGTCATACTCGCGACGGTGTTTGCGACGCACACGTCCGCGGGTCCACCCGTAGGGGTTTCCCCGGAGGAGGCGGACGCCGCGCGTCTGCCGGCCCTGGGCGGCGAGGGCTTTCGGATTCGCGGCACCGATCATTTCTCGATTGCCTCGGACGGCGAGGACTCCGTAGCGGCCTCCGTCGGTGAACGCCTCGAGGCGACCTACCGGGCCGTCGTACGGTTCTGTGACGAGCTAAGGCTTCCCGTCCATCCGCCGTCTCAGCCGCTGCCCGTGCTCCTCTTCAGCCGGAATGCGGACTTCGAGCGATATGCGCGTACCGTCGGGTTTGCCGACGCGTCGGCGCCCGGTTTTTACCATGCGGGCAGCAACATCGCGGCGTTCTGCAACGTGCTTGACCTCCCCAAGGTGCGCGAAATTTCCCGGCGAATCGAGCAGGCCCAGTCGCAGCGAGACCCACCGACGCCGCCGGAGCGCATCACGGAATGGCAATCACAACGCGATGCTCTCGTGGAGGTGTTCAACCGGTTGGTGGTTCAACATGAGGCAGCCCATCAGATTCTATTCAACATCGGCGTTCTCCTGCGCGATGCGGACAACCCGGAATGGCTGCTGGAAGGCTTGGCGTGTCAATTCGAAGTCCTACCTCGCGAGACCGACGGCGACGGGCACGTTGTAAACCAGATGCGCCTCGCCGATTTTCGCGACGCCGTCGGCGTGCCGCCGCGTGCGGCGGTCGTCGATGAACAATCTCTGCGAAATTCCTTGTCGGAGGGGCGTCTCTTGCCGCTTGCGGACCTGGTCGGGGGCGCCGAGATCGTGACGCCGGACGCGGCCAAGACCGTCTTCCGCTACGCGCAGGCCTGGGCGTTGGTCGATTACCTGTGTCGGACACGCGCTGACTCGTTCGCCGCCTACTTGCGGCTGATCGCCGCTCGCCCCCGGAACGAGCCTGCGGACAAGCAGCATCGAACCGGCGAGTTTGCTCTTGCATTCGGACCGTTGAATGAGTCGTTCGAGCACGCCTGGGTCGGTTACGTCCTCAAACTTCCGTTCGATCCCCTTCTCATTCCCCGTTCGGGCGGACGATGAATTGCGCGAACCACTGCGACAACGCGTAGGTCACGCCGCCGGTGACCAGGGCCATCACCACGCCCACGGCGAAGAACTCGATCATACTGCGCCCGGTGGAGCGGGCGGAAACCCAGGAGGCGGCGGCGAGAAGCAAACAGCCGCCGAGCGGCATCCACCAGTGGGCGAAGTCCGGGGCCATCAAAGCGGTCGGCAAGGCCAACGCCAGACCCGCCGCGAGGGCCCCGGCGAAGTTCCATAACCCCACAATCAACGGGTGATTGACGTGATACAACGAAAGCCCCAACTCCTCCTCCATCATCACCTTTAAGAGCCGATCGTCGTCCGCGGACAGCGTGTCCACGATCTGCGTCAACAACGGGTCGCAGAAGCCCTTGGCCGCGTACAGCTCGCGGACCTCCTCGCGTTCGTGCTCGAAGTTGGTGCGGATTTCGTTTCGTTCACGGTCCAGCTCCGCGGCGTAGTACTCGACTTGGGTACGCGTGGATCGTGCCGTGGAGATGCCCACCAGCAGGGCGAGGGCGACGGCCAGCGCGACGAGCATCCATCCCATGAACGGAGGGTCGCCGAAACCATGAAGGGCGACCCACGCCAGCCAGATCAGGATCAGGGCGTCGCGGGCGCCGACCAAGGCTCGACGCCAGTCATCGACGGCGCCGATGTGCGATTCGCCGGCCAGCACCTGTCGTGCTCGTTGCCGAGCCTCGGCCACGTGGTCCGCGGCGTCGCTGACGAGTTCGAGGGTTTCCGATGATGGGTTCGCCGTCATGATGATACGACTCGGCGGCTAGTGCACCGACACACACGAAGTTGCCGGTAAAGGGTGGCATGCCCAAGCCCAACGAAGTTGGGCGCCGGCATGTCCTGCTCGGCATGGCGGCGCTGCGCTTGGCCATGCCACCCGAAAAATCGGCTGCGTCGAGGCACTAGACCATGATGGAAAACAGGGCCCACAATCCCAGGCCGACCGCGCACATGCCCAGGACGATCGTCGCACAGAGAATCAAGGCGGCGGCGGGGATTGCGCGAACGTCCTCAAGCCGCGTCGTCTTGTAAACCACCGCGATACTCAGGCACAGCGGCAGCATCAATAGAAAACGCTGCGTCCCGGTGAGGTCGATGGCGGTGGTGAACAGAGCCGACAAAGTCGCGGTCATGGGGCGCCTGGTGGGTGATCGCGCCGACGCCGGATCGGAAGGGGCGTGTCCGCCCGTCCGAGGACGTCCAGGATCACGAGCAAGTTCAACAAGCCTGCGACTCCGGTGTAGTGCACGCCTACGTCGGCGGAAAGCCAATGGGCGACCAACGCCGGCGGGTCGCCCGCGGTCCGGTCCGGCGCGACGGTGCCATGGAGGGCGTAGGCCGCAAGCGTATTCCCACCGGTACAAAGCTGGGCCAGGAACCACAAGGTCCGCTCGTGCGGATCGACGGTCCCCTGAACGCCGCCGATCGCCACGCCGGTCCAAAACGTCACGGTGATCGCCACCAGGCAGACGCAACCCCGGACTCTTTGCCCGATGTAAAGGTGCCCCAGCCCGGGCACCAACCAGGCGAGGAACCCGGCGACCGGCGCAGTCAACACCCCGGCTCGCGCGGGGTACGCCGCGGCGGCGGGATTGGCTGCCGATTCAGACGGAACAGGGGCCATTCGGATCCCCACATCGGTTGCATGGACCGCCGGCGCTCACACCGACGGGTCTCGACGCCCCTTGCCGGGCGGCGAAGACGCTGACCTTTCGCTTCCCCGTTCGCTTCCCGCACGCGGGGCACGTTACGACATCCGAGTCCGTCATGGAACGAGTAAACTCCTCGAACTCGTGCCCGCACGACTTGCAAACATATTCATACACGGGCATCCGATCAACGCCTCCACGGAGAACACCCTACGTTTCGAACGGGGCGGAGTATAACCCCGCCCACCACGGGCCGCAATCGCTCACCGCGTAGGTCCAACCGAAGGGGTGAGCGTCATTCGCGCGGGCATAGGACCACTGCAAGCCTGTCCTGCCCCGAAACCGATCGCAAATCCGATCCTTTCAGCAGTTCCGCCCGGATTTGCGGAGTCGCTGCGGAAATCCTCTGTTCGTGGATTCCATTCGCCGAGGCGGCTATACTCCATGTTGCCCCGAGAACGGCCCGACTCACTTGGCACAACCGAGCACGGCAGACCCCTTATGCTGGTGTCCAGTGCGGCGATTCTTGTCGTTCTTCGAGCCCTCGCTGTGGCGAGCGCTCCAACCGACTCCAGGCCCGATAACGGCGATCCACCGCCGGCTGCGCCGGCGATGGGCTCGAGCGTGTCCCCAGCGACCGGTTCGCCGGTTGCTCAATCGCTGCATTACCAGTTCCGACGCGCCAGTTCCGCCTATTTCGGCAGTCGTCTGGACATGCGCGAATACGGCAGCGACACGCCCGTCTGGCAAACCGTGGTCGCCAGCACCCTGAGCGACGGCGTATACGCTCACGGCGAAGCGTTGAACGGCGCGGATCTTTACCCGTTCTGTCGCAACTCGCGCTACATGTTCGGATATGGAGACGATGGACGCATCTATCGCACAACCGACGGTACGACCTGGGAGCCTTTGGGAGCGTATCCCGCCACAATGATCCTCGCAATATCTGACGACACGCTCCTTCGAACATGGGTCAGGTCCGACGGGCGACTCGCCGTGGCGCGAAGCACGGACGACGGCCAATCGTGGCAGGCGAGTCACTGGGCGGACACGGGAGAAGAGTTCGCCTGGCTGACACCGGAGGCGTTTCTGCATCTCACGGGGTGGGGATTCCATCAAGCGGAAAACGGAACGATCGTCATGGTGGAATACGGATCCATCGTCTTATCCATCGGTGGCCGCTACATCTACCGCTCCGGCGACAGCGGCCGCACGTGGAGCGTGGTCCACGATAACGGCGGGACCGTCAAGCACTACCATGCCGTCGGGAAGCAGGAGCAATTGAACCGTTGGGTAGCCGTGATCGGAGACGACTCGACCCAGCAGAAACTGGTCGTCAGCGACGACGACGGCCTCACCTGGTCGGACTACACTTTTCCCGGAGAGCGACGACTGCAACCGATCTACTTGATGGATTACGGTCATCCGACGCGGCTCTTGCTCGGATCGGATACGGATTGGCAGGTGGGGTGGGTCGATGTCTCGGACGGGCCCGACGCGAAGAAGATCGCCTCGGTGATCACCAACTGGAACCACGCGCTGTCGAGGGACTTCTGCGCCCAGATTTGTCGGCACAACGGCGTCTACTACGCCTCCACTTGGGACTATCAATCGGCACCCCGCAACGTGGTCATCAGCATCAGTGAGGACCTGGAGCATTGGGCGATCTATCACCGTTTCACTGCGGACGAAGTCGGAGTTTATGGGTTCGCGGGCGAGGCCGGCGGGAAGCTCCACCTCAAAGTGCACACCGGGTCGGCGTACAAACACCTGGTGATTTCTCCGGCAAGGGTCGCACTGCGGGATGGGCTGATTGTGTCGCCCGGCGCGACGAACCTTTTCACGAACTCGAGCTTGAGCAGCGCGGAAACCACCGATGGGTGGATCAACGTGAGTCAGGAAATCCCCGCCGGCAGCGGCCTGAAGGGGTTATTTCAGAGCACGTCCGACACCGCTCATCATGGCACGACAAGCCTGCACTACGCGCGCTCCGACGGCGGGGCCATGACCCTGCTGAGTCCTTCCATTCCGTTCGAGCCCGGGCGTACGTACCAGGCGAGGTTCTGGATCAAGGGTCTCGGCGATCGCGCGATGGTTCGCTGGTCGCAAAACGGCGTCGCAGTGGGGGATTGGCTGGCCCTTGGTCTCCCACAAGATGAATGGCGTGAAATGATCACGCAACCCTGGACTCCCGTGACAGGCGCTAGCGACTTGCGCGTGCTGATCAGACTCTTCTCCACGACGGACTACTCCTGTACGGCATACCTCGACTCTTTACAGGTAGAGGAGGCGCCCAGCACCCACTGGCAGCTTGGAGGGACCCCACGCGCGGCAACAGCCCTTGAAGCGGTCGTATTCCCCACGAACGGCTGGACGAACGTCTTTACGATTGAGCCTGACAGCTTCAGCGAGTACCTAGTGCAGACGGGCGAGTTGCACATAAAAACCTATTGGCTGCGGCCCGATACCTACGCGGAGCTGGTCTTCGATCCCGGGGACCTCCGATTCAAGCTATGCCCTACCGTGAATGGGATCACCCTGGAACCGATCGTCACGAGCCCTCAGCATTTTCAACGCCGCGCGCAGGTCCGGCTCGGTGTTCGTTGTGACGATCAACACGTCGGCTTATCGATATCCAACGGTCAGCCGATTGAATCGGCGACCGCCCAATCCGCCATCGGGTTGACTTCCGGCAGGTTGTCCATCCGATGCGACTCCGACCTCCACAAATCGCTGCCCTTTGCGCTGTTCAATGACGTGATGTACGACGGCTACGTGGCGGACAGTCTGCTTGCCGACGCGATGAACGATGTGACGACCCCATGCTTCGCGGACGCGAATCGCGACGGCAGCCTTGATTTGGCCGATCTGTCCATGTTTACACGCTGTATGTACGGGCCGGAGGCCGATTTCAACCTTGGCCACGCCTGCCTGCTGGATGACGACGACGACGGCCACGATGTCGATTTGGCGGACTTCGCCGCGTTTCAGCGGAACTTCGGGGCGGACATGCCCTGCCGACGTTGAGTCCGCGGGTCCGGTCGCTACCGCTCGCGGCTCGGATGGGTTCCTGCGGGGGATCTGCACTGCTGACACAGCAGTGGCACACATCCGGGCGGGTTATTGGGGTCCGGGGCCGTGGGTCTTGTCGCTGTCGGCGAGGCGGACGTGCACGGCCGGCAGTTTCACGTGGAACGTCGTACCCTCGCCGACCACGCTTTCGACCTCGATCAGTCCGTTTAGCTCGCCGACGATCTTCTTCGCCGCCGCGAGACCCAGCCCCGTTCCACCGTGACCTTTTGAGGAGTGAAAGGCGTCGAAGATACGGTCCCGCTCCTCGGGCGGAATGCCCGGACCGTTGTCGCCGATGGAGAGGGTCACGCGGGCGTCCTTGGGTTGATACCGGGTGGAGATGTTGATGCGACCTCCCTTCGACGGGGCGGCCTCGATGGCATTGAGGATGATGTTGTGCGCGACCTGGTGCATCCCGTCCGGGTCCAGGGGGATCGCGGGCATCTCCTCCAAATCGGTGAGAAGCATGACGGAATGCTCGTCGGCCCGGCTCTGCACGAGGGCGATAACATCCTCGACGACCTTGTTCAGTTGGGCCGTCTCGATTCTCGGCTGCCGTTCCTTGCTGAACGTCAACATGTTCATGGCCAGCACGTAGATGCGATCGAGGTTCCGCCGCACCAACGCCCAGCCGGATTTCACCGTGTCCATCGTTTGCCGCTTGATGCCCAGCTCCACGACTTCCGCACCGCCCTGCATCCCCTGTAGGATGTTGCGGATGTGATGCGACAGGTAGGCCACCGCCTCGCCCGCCGCGGCCAACCGCTCCGTCTGCACGCGCGATTCAAACAACCGCTGATTCTCGATCGCCATCCCCGCCAGCCGACCGATCGCCACCGCCAAGCGAAGTTGCTCCTGCGTGTAAGTGTGGTGCGACATCGAGCAATCGAGGTGGAACACCCCGTGAATCTTGTCCCGAGCGATGATCGGCACGCAGATGATGCTTCGCAGTCCGAGGCGGTGGATGCTGTCCTGTTTGCTCTCCCCCGTGAACCGATCGTCCGTCATGGCGTTCGCGCAGAGCACCCCGTCGCGCGTCTTCAGCACGTGATTGATGATCGTTCGAGACGTCACGATCTTCGGGCGGCGGGCCTTGTCGCGGCTTCGATAGCGGACCACCTGCGGCGTGAGCCTCGAACCCTCGTCCGCGCCCATCAGCAGCACCAGGTGATCGACGATCAAGTGCTCGAAAAGGATGTCCGTCACTCGTTCCAGAAAGGCCTCCACCGACTCGATCGCCCCGATCGCCTCTGCGATCTTGTAGACCACATTCCAGGCGACCACGGCGTCGGCCGTCTCCGGCGGTTGCAGGATGACGCTGTCCTCAGACGCATCGACGGAGGTGAGGATCGACGATTCGCCCTTCGAGGCTGATAAGTCGAAGTCCACCAAGTCCCGGATCATCTCAGGACCGCTGAACGACTCGACGTGCTCCTGACCGGTGAACACCAACAACGTGCTGCCGACCTTGATCTGATCCCCGTGCCGCAGGACGGTGGGACTGACCACCCGCTGGCCGTTGAGGTAGGTCCCGTTCGAGCTGTTCAGGTCGACGAGCAGCCACGAGCCGTTGTCGGGGCGGATTTCCGCGTGCCGACGTGAGGCCGTGTGGTCGGAAAGGTGGATCTGGTCGGACGACCGCCCGATGACGGCGGGTTCGTCCGGCGTCTGATACGTCCGGCCCTTATCCGGACCCTGCAAAACGTGCAGCGTGGCCAAGTCGAACGCTCCCGGGCGGTGAGCTGCCCGGACTGGCGATTATCCGCTTAATCTGAACCGATCGGGCCGCCCAACCCCGTGAACTTGTCATCCACGACGGTCCCTACCACGACGCGGCGCGCCGATCATAGCCGTCCGCGGTTCCGATGTCAATTCCTACGTGGTCAGACCAGCGATTCCGCAACAGCGTAGCGAAGGGCCGGTGGGAGAAGAAGTTATGCATGATTCGGGAGCCGATCACATTCGCAGAGAGGTTTTGGGGGCTGAAGGGGCGGAGCTGGAGCATGGACGCCAGAGGCGGCGTTGCGGG
>JAZDHF010000221.1:0-20479 GCA_043806315.1 Planctomycetota bacterium
GATGGGCGCAGCAGTTTTGCAATCGTTACCTGACCGGCACAGCCATTACCGTGATCCTTGCCCTGCTGATTCTGCTCCCCTCGGGGACCATGATTGCGGTCTGCGTGCAACGATGTCGGGTCTGCGATGCTTTGCTCCTGCGTCGCGGCAAGTACTGCAGCGAGTGCGGCAGCCGTGTGTGAGCATCGTATGGCATGACTACCGGCTGCGTGATACTGTCGTCGTGCCGGTAAGACCGGTCGGGACGTGATTGCAAGCGGTTTAATGGGGTTGGGACTGGGGCTGCGAGTGCCCCGTCCGCTAAAGAATGCAGGTTAACGAAAAGAGGCCACGTGGCGACTGACCCATTTACTGACCCACTTTGGCGTTCTGAAGACTCTGCAAGCCGCGGCGGCGGTGCGCCCCCATTATGACACCGGCGCTCACGGCGAGAAGCACCAGGCTTGTAGGCTCCGGGACAACCGTTAACGTAGCCGACTCGAATCGCTGCGGGAACACGTTATCGAAGGTCGTGTTGGCAATCAGGTTTTCAAGGGCGCCTTCGCCGGGTGTGATTAAGATAGTGTCGCCGAGCACGGCGGTTGTCGGAATCGCCAACACAAAATTAAAAAGCGACGTCACGTCGCCCACGCTGTAGCCGAACGTCGGTGGGAAGATGTCGGTAGTTACGCCGGCAATGCCAAGATACTGGTTGCCTTGAGGAAAACCGAGCGAGTTGTTCAACAAGTCATCGAAATCCGCTTCGTTGATGAGGACGCTGCTGATATCACTCCCCCTTGCCCCAGCGGCGCCGGTGAGCGTCAGGTCGAGGGCGAACGAGTAGTAGCCGATCCCCACGACGTTATCGCCTTCTTCGGTTTCGACCTCGGCCCGCAGGCCGATTGTGGTTCCCGGAAGCACTTGTGCCTCCGAGGGAACGAGCCGATAAGTTGCGGCATCGACGATCGCGACAACTGACAAGAGGGTGGCCGATGCTAGGCCGAATACGCGAATCCTGTTTTTAATCATTGCCTCCCACCTCCCAAATTCTTACGGCATACCGCAAGGCTTTCGTGCCGTAACGTTCGTGCCACAGCATTATCCCTCGAACATCAGTCCGATCCAAACTCCCGCTGGAACGCAGCGAAATCAGCCAGGTCAATGTCGTCGTCGTGATCGAAATCGCCCTGAGCACAATCCGAGCTCAGCCCCCCCTGCATTGGCCCTGTGACGCATCCGAAGAGAATCGGGTAGTCGCCGAGCGTGACGAAGCCATCGCGGTTGTAGTCACCTTCCCGAATGTTGGCCAGGACGATACCCAGATCGGCGTACGTCACCCGGTTGTCCCCATTGAGGTCTGCCCGGGCGTCGAAGCCTGCGTCGCCGTATTCGGTGCTCAGGGCCGATTGAACAAGGCTTACGTCCCCCTGCGTGACCAGACCGTCCCCGTTCACGTCACCCTGGATGCTCGTCATCACGACAGTCGGCTCGCCGAAGGGGGTTTCGTCGCCGGCCATCGAGCGGGCCTCGACCCTGAAACTGTACTCGGTCGAGGGCGACAAAGCGCGGACCATAGGATTGGCCCACCCACCGAGCGGCTGCCAGTATGGTTCGCTTGTCAATCGCCCATCGGGGCCGACGTACGAGTTGGTCGTCTCCTCGAAGACCGCGTGCTCCACAGCGCAACCGGCGTTGATCCGACCCAGGTCGACAAGTCGGACTGTCACGGCGGTTGCTGTTCCCAGCGTCGGAGCCGGCGGCAC
Organism: Planctomycetota bacterium; assembly: GCA_043806315.1. Lineage (GTDB taxonomy): Bacteria > Planctomycetota > Phycisphaerae > UBA1845 > UBA1845 > SBAX01. The sequence continues at coordinate 1,743 of JAZDHF010000221.1, forward strand.
CTGGGGCGCAACGGTGATCGTCGTATCGGGCACCGAAGGAAGAGCTTCTGTGTTGCCGGCCCCATCGCTGGCGAGGCTATAGAAATCGTACACACAGCCGCCGGACGGAGCGGTAAACGTAGCGGATGTTTCGGCCGTAATGAGCCACAGGGTATACGGCCCGCCGACCTGGCGGTAGTAGATCGAGTACGACACGACGCCCGAGCCACCGGGGTCGTCGCTGCCGGTCCATGTGATGTCGAAGACCCGATCGGGCACTTCGCCGGCAGGGCCGGTGACTTGGCTGTTCGGCGCGAAGGCGTCGACCGTATTGAAGACCTCATTGGTCATGATCGGCTCGTTGATGTCGAAAATGATTGTCGCCGAGTTGGTGATCTCCGTCCCGGTCGGCAGGTCGGGCCGCGGCCGGATCGTGAATGTGACATGGCCCTCGCCGGAGTGGGTCTCGGGATCGTTTGGCGGTAGCAGACCAGTAAGCGGATCTTCCGGCAGCTCGCCGGTCTCGGGGTCGATTGCGGTGAGCGTCCAGGTGGCCGTGCCCGTCTGGACATTCAGGCCCGCGTCGACCTCCACAATCAGCCCGTTGTCAAGCTCGACTTCGGTGACGTAGTGCGCGCGGTGCTCGGGCGCCCTGACGACCGAATCGCCAAACGCGATCTCCCCGAGCTGGAACGTTCGCCAATCGAGGGTCGCGCTCAGCTCATCAGTTATGGTAACCTGCTGCGCTGGCGCGGTGGCGTCCTGCAAATTCTCGAAGCTAAGCTCGTAAGGTAACAACGCTGCCGACGGAACAAATGCCATTTCCGCGTGTCCCACAGGTCCGGCCTTTTCGTTCGGGTCGACTCCTGTCACAATTGTTATCCAGTGCCGGAGGAGCTGCACAATTGGGTAGTACGGATTTAGGAAGTCAAGTCCTGCCTTGCCTCCAATGTTCGACCATAGCCAATACATATGGCCCGACAAGACCGCCTTGCTTCCGAAAACGTACTTCCATCCGAAGTGACGAAAGCCTCCTGCTATATCAGCCACGTGCCACCTGAAACGCCCAGCCAGGCGTGAGCCTTTCTCCACGATCTGTTCTTTGAAGAACCAAGCACCATGAGCTCGCTTCAACCACTTGAATGCTGCCGCAAAGGATAGGTTCAAGGAAACATTTACGGCAACGTCCTTGCCCACACGTTTAAGCACATGCGTCCAATAGGCGCGATCGGTCAGACCAGCTTTGATAGCTTCCGCGTGTCCGCTGATGCTTCCTGACACAAGCCCTTCGACTAGACCCAGGGTCACTGGCGCAACCCACCACCACACCGTGCCGTTGGGATCAACCAGAGCTGTCGGGTTGTTAGAAACGTAATTATAGTTATTCAGATCACCACTGGCGAGCCCAATCGGGTCTGGCGTGAGGAAGCGTCCCTCGTCTGCGGCATAGTATCTGACGCCCATGTATTTAAGGCCACACTCTTCCTGGGAGACCCCCCAGCGTCCGACGTACCCGTAGCGGCTTGGTATGGGCTCTTGTCTATGAAGGATAGCGCCAAAGGGATCATAATCGTACGTGCTTGCCAGATGCCCATCTACATCGGTCATCTGTCGTGTGTGACCAAGGGCGTCGTAGGCGTAGTATTCAGCAGTGTTTGCGTCTGCGCGCGAGATCAACCCGATTCCATGGGTGTAGCGGGCGATCAGCCTATTGTCGGCGTTGTATTCTGCGACAACGTCGAGCAACCCGGGAGTATCGTGAATATAGGTAACCCCAGCGTCACCATGCGTAACACCTATGCGGTTCCCAAGGGCATCGTAGGCCCAACCCCATGTCTCGCCTCCCGGAATCACAACTCGCGTGAGGCGGTTTTCCACGTCGTACTCATACGTTAGGGTACCACTGGCGTAGGTTTTCGACGTCATATTGCCATCGACATCGTAGTGATATGTCGCGTCGCCGACCCGAGTGTACTGATTTGGGCTGTTCGTCGTATAGCTAGTGACGACACCGTCGTCGACAACACGGACGCGGTTGCCGGCGGCGTCGTACTCGTAAAGGACGTAGCGGCCCTCGGGATACGTAACCTCGGTGAGCTGGCCAATCGCGTCGTAGCCGTAGAGCCAAGTTTCCTGCGCGCCTTTTTCACGCGCCACGACCATTGACGTCGGGTTGCCGTTCTGGTCGTAGATGTAGTCGAAACGCGACTGAATCGACCCGTCGGGAGCATGGTTCGCGACGCAGAGGATCTGCCCGGCGGCATCGTATTCGTACATCGTGTAGGTTCGGTTCCCCTTGTTCTCGCGGCTCAGGCGGCCGGCGGCGTCGTACTCGTAGCGGATGATCTCGGCACCCGTGCCATCGGTCAGACGCTCGAGGCGACCGGCCGGATCGTACGCATAGTTGAGGACGTAGCCGTCATGGCCGGTGCGGCGAGTGCGCCAGCCGGCGTCGCTGTACTCGAACGTGAACCAGTAGCCGCCGGGGTACTCGATACGGGTGAGGAGGTCGCGATTGTCGTACTCCATCGTGATCGTTCCGGTGGCCGTGTCGCTCGCGGAGATGAGATTGCCGTGCGCATCGTAAGCGTAGTCGAAGCGCCGGCCGTCGGGCCAGAGCTTGCGAATCAGGCGGTCGTTGCCGTCGTATGTCAGCTCAATGATCTGCCCGCGCCGGTTCCTGACGGTGACAACGTTCCCGGCCGCATCGTAGCCGAACTGCTCATAGCTGGCATCCGGGTATGTGATCCGAGTCAGGTTACCTCTTGGGTCGCTAGTGAAATCCATAATGTTACCCCGGGCGTCGCGGAGCCAGTCGAGCCGACTGAGGTCGGCCGTGTGCCCGAGCGTGATAACCGCGCCGAGCGGATCAACGCATTGCGTCAGGTTGCCCAACGCATCGTAACGGAAGTCGTAACGCGTTCCGTCTGTTGCCGTCATACGCGTCAGATTGAACGCCTCATCGTAGTCGAGCGAGAGCGGGTTCCCCACCCCATCCTGGACGGTAAGCAGCTCACCCGCAGGACCGAGCGCCAGCGTCGAGACGTTGTCCAGCGCGTCGCAAATGTATGCTTTCCCAAGCTGATCGTAGCTCAGTGTCACGCGCTCGGCGCCGCCCTCGCGCGAGAGTCCAATGAGGCGGCCGTACTCATCGTAGTTGTAGTAGCGGTGCGTGCCGTCTGGAAAGGTGATGGACTTCAGAGCATAGTCGGCGGCCGTACCGGCCGGCGGGTTGCACTCGTACAACGTGACACGCCCGCCGGGGGCCGTGACCTGCATAAGGTGCTCGCCGCTGGAGTCGTAGATGTACTCGGTTTGGCGGCCGACATGGTCGGTCAATCGATGGATTCGACCGTCAGCGTTGTACTCGAATTTGAGCTGGTGGCCGTTAGAGTGGCTGACGCCAGTCAGCAGGTCGCCCGACCACTCCAGTGTAAGATGGTTGCCGTTGGGCTCCGACAGGTAGCGCAGCCGCCCACCGGGGCCGAACCGCCAGACAAGGCCGTCGTTCTCCGTGATCCGGTATGTATCCAAGCCCATGTCATCGAGGACACCATAGTCGCCGGGTGAGGCTTGCCAAGGGCCACTGCCTTCTCGCGTGAATGTGCGCACATACCCGCCCGGGAGCGACACAAGGACGGTGTCCGGGTCGGGTCGGCCAAGTGAATACTCGAAGTTGTGTGACCAGCCGCGCCCCAACGGCCCGACGGAGAAGCGTTGAGCGAGCGACGTCGTTGCCGCCGGCACAAAGGCAAGCGGTAACCCAGGGTCGGGCGAGAATGCGTCGATGCGCGCGGCCAGCGGTAGACGCGGTGTCAGATCGCCGCATGCATTCTTGATGATTGCGGCAAAGAGTTCACGAACGTCGTAGGTCCGCTTGCCCGCGCGGGCCAAGAACGTGGCGCTCTCATTCATGGCCGCAAGGAAGCCAGCCCACGTGGAGCCGATCTGCACCGTGAGGTTGGCCCAGAGAGCAGCCCGTAATCGCGGCGGGATCGTGTCCGGCCGGAGGTCATCCTCGATGGCCGCCCAGTCGATCGGCGTCGCGTCTGCCACCATCATTCCGAGGGTGATTCCGAGGTCGCCTGGATTCGCAGGCGATTGCGAGTAAACCGGGATGCGCTGCTTGATTCCCGGCTGAAGCACACCAGGCGGCCCGGTCATACTAATGCCCAGGACTTGCACCGGTCCAGGCCACGGATTCTCGCCCGGGGCCAGACGCAGCGGGATGCCCTGTGGAGCGGACAGGGAGAACAGCGGCGCGGCCATGTCGACGTTACCGCTGTTCTTGTATTCAATATACATCGTGAATGGGGTGTTCGTGCGCAGCACAGATGGAGCACTCAGATTCACTTCAAGATTCGGGCCGCCGCCCTCCACAACCTCAAAGGCTTCCCGCAGTACCTCGGCAGGTTCATGGTTGGGCTTTTCGATCTCGACGTCGTAAAGACCCGCTCGAGCACCGTTAAGGTCGAAGGTGACGAACATCTGAGTCGGCGTGGTTTCCGGGCATGTCCTTCCCTCGATGACTGTTTCCCCGGATACCAACCGGGCCACAGTATCAGGCGTAAGCCGCCCGCCCATGATCGACGCTGTAAGGGTGCCGACATTGCCACCACGGTCGGGCACGATTCCGTCGATCTCGAACTCGAGTAGACGAGCTCCAACTATGTAAGGCGTTGCCCCGGTGGGCACGTTGAGGCCACGAACGAGGACGTAGTAGTCACCAGCGTAAGTCGAAGGGATGAGGGCTTGAGCCCAAACGACGACGTCGACCAGGATTACGGGAATCGAAATTACTTGATCGTAGTGGCCTGGATCAGGGATCGCACCATAGCGGACGTAGAGCTCTGCCGAGGCTTCAAGGTCTTGGCTGTCGAGCGACACCGAAATGTCCTCGCCTTCGGGGACATCCGGAATTCTGTAATAATGCTGGGTACCGGTGCTGAGCTGGTGGAAATCGTCAATAGTATTCAGCTGCAACTCCCAGCATTGCACATCTACTTGTCCCATCGAGGCGGCAATGTTGTTCTCTTCCCCCACAATTCCCTCGTAAATCTCGTTGCGGATGTCGGTGCGGACAATGATGCGGTAGTCGCCGGGAACGACGCCGGGGAGCGGCGCGGTTAGGGATTCAGGTTCAGGGTATTCGGCACCGGGTGCTAGGGGCCCGCTGTGCCAGACGTGGCCGATCTTCTTGTCAGAGATGTCCCAGACGGCATCGGCTGAGATGTAAACCGAATCGTGCCAACTGCCCTGGGCCGGGAAGGTGCCTTCCTTGTTGCGGACCGTCCACTGTATCGTTATGTTCTCGCCCAGCGTTCCCGCCGGCGGCACGACGATGTCAGTTACCATGAGGTCGGCCGGCGGCGGTACCTCCACCTGTGTGGCAATCCCGTCATAGTTGCAGTTGTTCTCCTCAGCGTCACCCCTGTCGTTCTGCTCGAAGATGTGGTTGTTAATGTCGGCGCACACGAAGACGTAGTACGGTCCGCTCAGGCCGGACGGAATGCGGACCGACTCGGTCCGTGTGTAGCTGTCTCCCGGTTCGCCGGCTGGGCTGAGAATCCCTGAATGATCGAAATACCCCAGATAATAGTCGAAATCCGGGTCTAAGTACTGGTCCGGTGACAGGTAGACGGCGTCGCGCCAGAATCCGTTTGGAGTGGCCCCGACGCCGAAGTTGGCCGCGGTCCAGGTCACCTGCATGTTCTGACCAGACAAAGCGGTACCCGGCGCATCCACGGTCGTTACTTGCAAGTCAACCGGCAACGGCGTCAGCGATATCGAGACGTAGCGGGTGTTGTTGGCCTCGGCCGACCCCCACTCAACCACTTCACTGTTGCTGTCAGTCTCGACGATCAGGTAGAACTGGTTCGCTAGGTCCGCTGGGAGAGGTACAGTCGCGTTGGCAACGTAGGTCGCGTTGTATGGCAGATCTCCGGTGTGTTCGACCGGCGGGTCGAAGGGTGTATCCTCGTCGGGCTCAAGCCAGCGATTGGCGGACAGATACACCCGGTCGTGCCACGAGCCCGCCCCGGTCGCCCCGCCGACATTCCTTACCGTCCAGCTCAAGCTCAACGGCTCACCGGCCACGGCACCTCCCGGGGCCGAGATGTTCTCAATGATCAGATCGGGCGGCCCCGGAGCAATTTCGATCGGACCGACACGGTAGACGTTGTTCTCGTTGTCGTACTCGTAGACCCGATTGTCGTAGTCGGTCTTAACGAAGAAATAAACAGTTGGTCCGGGAATGTAAATGGGGATCGTAATGTTCCACGTGGCAGGGTAGGTTTCGCCCGGCCCCAGAACTCCGTTATGAGGTGAGGGTGGGGGTTGTAGCACTGGGTCGTTCGCGTCGAGCGCGTCGTCGATTGACACGTAGACGCGGTCGAACCAGGTGGCAGTAGGCGTCGGGCCGCGATAGGTGTTGGCGACGATCCACTCCACTGTGAAGGTCCTCAGCGCCTCCAAAACCGGCTCCACGGTGACGGCCTGCACGACCAAGTCCGGCGGCGCCCAAATCAATTCAAACGGGTCGGAAACACCGCTATTGTTGCCATCGTCGGACTCGTACACCTGTGCGCCGTGGTCCGTGTGGACAAAGATGTACGCCACTGGCCCGGAGAACTCGACAGGAATCATGACGCTCTTCGTGCCAGCGTAACTTTCGCCCGCGCCAAGCACGCCATAATGAGCCACCGTCGCGAGCGCGCGATCGGTGTTTGGCTCGAGGAGATCGTCTGCCGAAATATATATGCGGTCGGACCAGGAATCCTCGGACGTGTCTCCATCGCGGGTATTGCCCACCGTCCACTCGACCGTCACAGGGGTCCCGGACAGGACCGAGGCTGCAGGCACGCCGTTGTCCAGGACGGTCACAATCTCCACCACAAGGTCAGGTGGTGCGTACACAACGTTGATCGGCCCACAGATAGAGTTGTTGTCTTCCCACTCCCACTCGTAGACCTCATCATCGACGTCGGTTACGACGCATAAGGAGTAGGCGCCGTTTGCGACCACGGGGAGGGTAACGCGCACCGTTCGGCTGTACTCATCGTGGTATCCAAGTGCACCGTAGTGGCGATATGTCGCGAGCGCTGTGTTGTCATCCAACGTATTTGGGTCGGCGTCGCGGGTGAGAATGACCTGATCATTCCACGCACTGACCCACGTTGTATCCGTGGAGCCGTTGCGTACGGTCCAAGTGACCTCGACCGGCTGACCCGACGATCCGTCCGACGGCATTACTATCGGTCCCGCAAACTCAAGGTCCGCTGGCGGTGGCATCCTGATGGTGAACTCGTCGGAGCAGCCGACGTTGTTTGACTCGTTGCTCTCGTTTACGTCTTCGTGCCCATCAAGAGCGATACAAATCTGGAACAGCCCGTGGTATTGGGCGGGTAGGGTCACGGTCGCGGAGGCGGAATACGATTCGCCCGCTGCCAGGGGGCCGTCCTTCCACGCCACCCCACGCCAGGACCATACCTGCTGGCTATTGAAATCCCCAGAAAGGAAGACAGCGTTGGACCAGGTGCGCCCAGTCGGAATGCTGCCCAAGTCGTCATTCTTTGCCGTCCAAGTGACGGTAATCTGCTCACCTGACCAGGGACTGGCCGGCGCCACGTCGACATCCAATACGATTAGATCTGGGAGCGGCCGGGGATCGATATAGACTGAGGCGGAAATTGCGATGTTGTTGTCCTCACGGCACTCTGCCAGATCGTCCATCGCATCCGTCTTGACAATCACGTAGTAATAACCGTCAGCATCACCAGGGACCTTGACGTCCGCCCCATCCTGGGAATACCACTCGTCCGCGTCCAGGTAGGAGAGGTTCTCAATGTCAGGGTAGAGCCGTTTGTCTGTGCCCTCGTTCAGGTTTTGGTCGCGAGAGAGGTAGACCCGATCAAACCAAAAGGGGGCATCGGTGCAGCCCTCGCCGACATTCGTGACGATCCAGTCGACTGCCATCATCGACCCGGCCGCGGCGCGATCCGGTGCCTCCACGTTGCTGGGTACAAGATCCGCGCAAGGTACTACTCCTACCCAAATGGGCCCGGCGATCGTGCAGTTGTCTGCTTCATCCGCTTCAGGCATGGTGCTGCCAGCGTCGGGGCACACTACGATCCAGTAATCGCCTTCTGCAAGGGCAGCAGGAACGATGAAGGTCCCGACGCGCTTATAGTAATCACCGGCGTCCAGGCTCACGGGGTTTGTCATGCAGCCGAGCGAATTGTGATCGCCGATTACATCGTCGGCGGGCAGGTACACGCAGTCCTGCCACGATCCTGCTGCGGGGGCGTCACCGGTGTTGGTTACAGTCCAACCTACCGCGATCGGCCGGCCTGTCCATGCTTCAGTCGGCATCGGGTCGAGTGCGTCGCCGATCGTCAGGTTCGGTCGGTTGATCGTAATCGGCCCGACGGTCGCGTCATTGTTCGCCTCTTCCGTCTCGGGCACGGCATCGCCGTCGTCGACCCTGATGATGATCCAGTAATCACCCACCTCCACGCCCGGGATCGTAACTGCGACAACCTGATCGTACCATTCGGCAACGTCAAGCTCGTCGGGACGTTCGGCACACGCCAGATGTGTATCCCCGCCGGGTTGGTCGTCGTCGGACAAGTATATGCAGTCGACCCACGTGCCGGTCGTAGCGGCGCTGCCAACGTTCGTGACGATGCAGCTCACGTCGATTTGCGCGCCTGTGTATGTGCTACCCGGAACGACGAGATCGCTTCCGACCAGGTCCGGTAGCTGTTCACATTCGTCCGGGATACCATTGCTGTTGCCGTCCTCGCTTGTACCATCGGCAATATCGCACTCATCGGGAGCAAGGTTCTCGTTGCAGTCAGGACTACAATAAGGAGGACCAGCAGTGCAAATCGGCGGAACATCGCACTCGTCCGGAATACCGTTGCGGTTACAGTCGCCGGGGCAGCTGAGGACGACGGTGGCCGTGGATGAGTAGGTTCTGTCGACGTTCCAGCCGCCGATATTCCGGTTGTTGAGTGGAACCCCACCGCTACCGAAGACCGTGCCGACCATCAGCGGATTGGGTATGGCGACCGTCGGTGTGAAGCGCCACGCGTTTGAACCCCGGCCGCTGACGCCGGGCCCCGCGGCCACACCATTGGTGAAGTCTACAACCCCCGTACTGGCAGCAACGCGATTACCCGCTTCATCCAGCATAACGTTGATGAAGCCGAATGTGTAGCCGGCACTGCTGTCTGGCACCACATCAGTCCCGTTGACCAATTCGAAATCGAACGTGAATGTGCCGGACGCGGTGATCGTCCTGCCGGTCCCGATTCCACGAACCACGAAGATGTCGTCGCCCGGGTTTGGCCCCGAAACGATATTTTGGAACAGTAAGGGCGTCACAAAGCGACTCCCTCCCGGGTGCGGCGTGTTGGTGATGGAGAATCCCGTGATACGAGTGTTCGGAAGGAAGTGGTCGCCGTCGAAGATATAAGCTTGGGCGCTGGAGGTATCTACGGACAGCCGGTCAACGAGGGCAGAGCCGATCGTCGCATCATGTGGGGAACAGGCTATCTCGCATTCGTCGGGGATGCCGTTTCCGTTACAATCCTCGCTGGTTCCCTCGCCGATGTCGCACTCGTCGGGAACGGCATTGGTGTTGCAGTCGTCACTCCGCCCACAGCCGGGGGCATCACAGGGGCCACCTGGTTCGCCACAGTCCCGGTCACATTCGTCCCGGACGCCGTTGTTGTTGCAGTCTGCGCCCTCGACAAGCGAGACGCGCACATTGTCGATGGCCGGCCCATAGGTGCCTCCCATGAGACTATAGAACGCAAGCGTCGTTTCTGCACTAGTCGCGGTGAATTGCCAAACCTGTTCCACCCACCCCATGTTGGCGGGTCGGCTGTGGCCACTGGTATCGAACTCGAAGGCCCCAGTCTGCATGGCTGCTTCGACGCGAAGTTGCTTGATCGGGGAACCACCGTCAGGATTACCCGACATATCAAACAGGACACGGTATGTTCGACCCGGCTCGGTGGAGAACATCTGCCCGACTCCGCCGGTTTGGCCTCCGTTCAGATCAAGGCTGCGAGACCCGTCCGAAGGCTGCCAGTAGCCCCCGACATAATCGATACAACCCTGCATTACCGTCCAGCCTGGAATCGCGGTTGAGCCGGAACACAGAACGGTGAAACTTCCACCCGGGTCTGGACCTACCTCGAAACCGCCGTTGTGTAGAATCGGAAGAAGGGAGAACCTCGCGTCGTACACATCGTCCGGTTCCTCACCTGGCGTATCGTCGCCGTCCTGGTCCATCTCGGTCCCGTCAAGATCTTCGACGTGGGGGCCAACGTATACGTGGTAGTCGCCGTCGACCCATTGCTCAGCGAAAGTGATCCGCCAAACGTTGTTTGCTTGACCTTCGGGCGGATTTATGCTGACCGGCCCGGCCGGGCCGGTCATGTCGATGTCGTCGATCGTGAACGAGCTCCCGTCGACTTCGCGGCTGAACGTGATGTCCACGTGGTCGACGGGTGCTGGAACTGCCCCGACGGGATTGTGAGCCACGACGGAGAGCGCCGTCGTGGGCCCGCATACCACTATATCATCGAACCACCCGCGTCCCTCGCCTGATGAAAGCCAAACATTCGCGACAGGAACGTTAGTGTCGAACTCGGTAGACCACACGAGACTGCCATCAAGCCAGAAATAAGCCAGCCCGCTATCGTAGTCCAGCTCTATTGCTACGGCATACCAACGACCAACTACGTTCTGGAATCCATCAATAAGAAGCTGACGGCCGTTTGGGCTTCCCGAAGCCCAACAGGTCAAGCCCCCGTTCTCGAAGCCTGCCTGCGCCATAAAGAAATTGAAATCTGCCACAGGACTTAAGGCGATACCATTCTGCCTATGATGACACCCGTTCGGTCCGTCTCCTGAAGCTCTCATCATAGCCTGAAGGAATAGGTGACTACCTGCGACGCCTCTATACGTTCCGCCTTCCCAACAAGACCCGGAACCAGAAATCTGCAATCCCTGTGTCCCGGAGACATGATAAGTGTCCGTAACGAAAAATGCGGAGGAATTCGAACCATTGGCCCACGTTGCCCAGCCATTGCAGGCTCCGATCCATGTTCCTACATCGCATCCTTCGAAATCCTCTGAGAGCAGAATCGTCCTACAGGTTGGCACGGCACGAGTTTCGTAGCGGATTACGATATCGTCCAACCACATTGTGGATGCCGATGTGATATCGGTGATCCGTATTCTCACATTGGTGGCAGCAGCCCCGATTGGCACGGACACGTATTGCCACTCTCCCGTGATCGGCGTACTATTGTCGACCACCTGCCAATGCCACAATGGCCAGATCGAATCGTAGCCGATACTCAGCTTCCCGCCCCATGCGACGCCCGAGGTGGACCCCTCACGTGCCCACAACTCGACTCCCGATAGGTCTACAGGCGATGGGAAGGTATAACGCAAATCAACCCTATACTCATCGAAGCAGCTCGCTCCGCAGGTTGATGTGTACGATTTGAACGCATGCGTGCCGCTGTGAGCTGTTTCCGCGCTCTGAATGTCGTAGGGAATCGAGTGCGTGCTGGAATAGGAAAAGATCGTATCGGGATCCTCAAAGTCTTCGACAATCTGCACCGTGCTGCCCGGCGCGTACGCGCCGATGTCCTCGTCAAGAAAACTCGAACTGGAGGCGCGATTCCGATGGTCGGATAAGGCGGTGTTCAGTGACCGGGAAGCGATGCCGTCCTCAGTATCAAGGTTGTTGTTGGATCCTCCCGGATTTCCGTGCGTGTCGACCAATGGCTCGCCACTAACGGAGCTCCATCCTGCGTTCGGCTCGGGTGCACCGGGTTGCTGCAAACCACGCAACCAAACTGGGAGCCGATTTCCCGTTGGTGCCCGCACACCGGGGCTGGCGCGGGCCGCGGCGTAGACGAAGGCTTGCTCCTCGGCCGAGGTGATGGTCGCCAGGTAGCCCTCTGCGGCAACAGCAGCCGCCTGGGCATCCGCCCAGTTGATCGGATCGGGCACGGCCACCGCCTCGTAAAAGTGTCCATTCCCGCCATCAGCGACAGACCATTCAACGCGCTGCCCGAAGCCAACCTCAGCATCGCACAACAGGAGGCAAATCGACGCGAATCCAGCAGGCCAACGAAACATAGCAAAGTCTCCCACGCTCAAGCTCGAGCTTTCATGGGCTTGCAGTGAACTTACGCTGAACGATCCCAAAGTCGAACAGGTCGACGTCGCCATCACCGCATGCGTCGAACGCATTGAGGCAGCCCTGCCCAGTCATCGGCGGTGTCGGATCGGGAAACACCCCCGGACCATCGGCGCAATCGACGAAGGCCGCATAATCCATCAGGTCGACGTCGCTGTCGGCATCAGCATCAGGCAGCGCAGGACCCACCGAGAACAGTCCATCACTCCATGCGCTGACTATCCAGCATTCATCTGAGGCGATCGCGATGACGTAGTTGGATCCCTCCTCGAAGGCACATGCGAGCTCCAGGCACAGGTGACCGTCTAAGAATGGGACGGCTGCCTCATACACGATTGTATACGCCCCTCCATAGTCCCAAAGCACGTAGACCAGCGCGTCGGCGCCTACGAGTGTCTCCGGATGTGGGTGCTCAACCGTCCAAATGATGCACTCTTCACTGCCCCAGCGCCATGTATCGCCAGCCGGGGGAAAGGTAATGGTGATCGTTGGTGGTGACGCGCCCCCACCGATCGTAAAAGGCGCGTCGCTGTCATCACATACGCGCCCAGATGGTCCATAGTCGCACGATTCGCTCAAGCAGATTTCGACCGTATAATCTCCGCTGTTCTCGAAGAATTGAGTCACCGTCCACGGAAACGTCCCTGCGGAGGGCTCGGCGTCGCCAATCCAGCATAACCACTCCCCGCCCTTCTTGAGCCCGAGGCCGACAGATCCCGTATCTGGGAGGGGATCCCAGGTGACGTTGTACGTCGAGCCGGCCGTCAAAACCTCACCGCCGTTCGGGAATGTCAGATGCAGGGCCGGCGTGTCGACAATGGAGAAGAGTCCGCTTTCGGTTTCCGCGACGACGCAAGGGTCTTGGTAGCCTTGGACAAGGATCTGATAGTCATCACCATTCCCCGGGCTAATCGGGACTGTCCAGAACATCTGCCCCTGCTCCATCGGCGCTGAACCGAGGTAGCAATAATCCGACGCTGACACAAGCGAAGCGTATACCTCTCCGCATGGATCGTCGGCAGTCCATGCGAAAACTTGCTCGGAGCCCGCGGGCAATCTTGCGCCTGCACTAGGCTGCGTGACCTCGAACGTGCCTACAGGGTGTGAACCGGTGATGCAGAACTCATCACTATCGGCGGTGATCCACGAACACGAAGTATTTAGCCACGCAGAAACGACATATACGCCACTGCCAAGACATCCTGCGATCGTCCCAGTCAACGTTCCATTGGTGACGGGCGCGCTGCCGAGCCAGCAGCGATATCCACCGTCTTGCATCACGTAGACGTAAAGGTCCCCACCCCTGGCGTCGCTCGTCCAATCCACCGTGATCGTGTCGCCGGCGCTGAAACAAGATCCGGGTGGACCGGGCGGCTCGCGCACCGTAATGCTCAATGTTGGCGGCGGGTCAAGGTTGAAGTTGATGTCCGATGCGCTGCCGCCGGGCTCAATAGCGATTCGAGTGGCGTTGGCCCAATTATCATCGCACCATGTCCAGCCGGTCAGATTCTGGTACGTCTCAACCTGATAGGCTGCACCATCTGGCGGCCGTGCCTCCATGACGTATTGGCCTGCTGGCGCCCCGCAGAAGATATAGGTCCCGTCAGATCGCGTTCGTACATCAGTAAACCAGCAACCACTTGCATGGTCCCAGGCCACGACCTGAGCGTTGGGGATCGGCGTCGTCCCGTCGGTTTCCGTCACGCGTCCACCTATGCTTCCACCCGTCGGCAACTGAAAGTCGATCCCCGCGACATCCTGCTCCGCCTGTAGTTGTACGGTCTGAAGTATGTCACCCTGATCCTGGCAGTGAAAGAGCATGTTGAACACGCCCACATGTCCGTCATACGTAACCGGCGCGAGCCGGCAATCCTCGCGGGCTCCGAAGGCCAACACATTCAGGTAGTAAGCCCCTGGGTCAAGAGTTAGCGCATAATTGCCACTCCAATCGGTACCAACACCCTGGATGTGGGAACCATCCTCGTCAAACGCCTGTACCGTCGCATTCGAGACGACTTCCTGGTTTGAGACAAGGACGGTGCCCAGGATCCTGCCGCCAAGCCCGAGGGCGAAGTCGATATCTGGCGTGGTCTCGCCCGGGACTACAGTTACGCGAGTGGCATACTGCCGGTTCTCGCGCGTGTTCAGATTGCCTGCCAACCCGGCATAGGTTTGCTGTGTGAAGTACGTGCCCTCCGGTCCCCAGGCGTCCAGAATGTCCTCGCCCGAGGGCACATTACAAATCGTGTACGTCCCATCAGAAAGACTCCTCGTGTTGGCGACCCAGCAACCGTTCTCGTCGTACACGTTCACATCTGCATCAGCGATGGGCGTGACCCCATCTGATTGCGACACGTATCCGCTTATGGTACCTCCAGCCGGCATCACGAAGTCGACGTCCGGTACGTCCTGTTCAAGGAGCACTTGCACCGCCTCAAGCTCGCTCAGACGACCGTTGCAGTTGTACCAGGTGAAAGCGCCGGCGTGGCCATCGTAGGTGACGGGGGCGAGAAAACAGTATTCGGCAGCTGCGTTCCCGTGCATAAAGACGTTTAGATAATACCGTCCCGGGTCGAGCGTGAAGGCGTAGTTCCCAGGTTGACCCTCCGCTCCGGTTTCCGTCCCCGCGATGTGCCACCCGTACTCGTCGTAAGCCTGGACGAAGACGTTGCCGTCCGAAACTGCTCCGCCATCGGGAAGGATGACCGTGCCCAGAATCCGCCCGCCGCGATCGAGTGCAAAGTTGATTTCAGAAACCGTCTCGCCTGCGACTACAGGGATGCGAGTGGCTCTCTGCCAGTTGTCGCGCGTCCACAGATTGCCGGGCAGTCCTGCGTAAGTTCTCTGCGTGAAGTATGCCCCCTCGGGTCCCCAGGCCTCGAGGACGTATTCACCTGCTGGCAGGCTGCAGAATACGTACGTCCCGTCGACATTCGTCGTTGTGCTCGCCCCCCAGCTCTGATCCGACTCGCGCAGTATGATCGTTGCACCCTCGATCCATGTGGTCCCATCCTGCTCGGTAACCTTGCCCTCGATCGTGCCGCCTTCGGGAAGCGCGAAATTGATGTTGGAAACGGTCTCGCCTTCGCGCACGAGTATGCGAGCAGCGTTCGCCCAGTTGTCGTACATCCACGGATAACCTAGCAGGGCGTTGTATGTCTGCGGAGTGAAATAGGAACAGTCCAGCTCCGACGCGGTCAGAATATATTGGCCGGGCGGCACACCGCAGGTCACGAACGTGCCGTCGATCTGGGTAAACGTGTAGGAAACCAAACACAAGCTCTCGTCGAATACACCTACCCACGCCCCGGAGAGAGGAGTTACACCGTCCGACTCCGTCACCCACCCACTTATCGCCCCGCCGGGCGGCAACACAAAACCAACTGGACCGACGTCAAGGCGCGGCTGCACGACCACTGTCTGCAGTTCGTCTTGGCGGCCATGACACGAGTACCAGTAAAACGCTCCCGTGTGGTCGTCGTACGACGTTGCCGCTGACAAGCAACTCACGCCAACCAGGTAGGGCTCAGCATCGATGTAGTAAGTCCCGGGTTCCAAAGGAGCGAACGAGTACCGGCTTTCATCATCGGGGCCCGTTCCTTGCACGTGCCGCCCGTCAGAGTCGTAGGCGCTGACGCTCACGCCTGCTAATCCAGCGTTGTCGGAATCGCGGACGTATCCGTGTATCCTTCCGCCGATCCCGAGCGCAAAGTCGATGCCCGCAGTGGTCGACCCTTCGGCCACGGTAATGCGCGTGGCGTTCTGCCAGTTGTCACGTGTCCACACATTGCCCGACAGGCCGTTGTAAGTCTGCTGCGTGAAATAGGTCTCCTGTGGCCCCCAGGCGTCAAGAACGTATTCGCCTGGCGGCAACGAAAACATGTAGCTTCCACTGGTGTCTGTCCCCGCACCAGCCATCCATTCTCGGTTGGGACGATAGGCGTTGACCGAGGCACTAGCGATTGGGACCCTGCGGTTATCAAAGACCGTACCAGTTATCTCTCCCGGTACGGGCGACTGATTGACCGCGCGGGGCACAAGAGCGAATTCCTCGTTGTTTTTCTGGATAGCCGAGGTCTCGAGTTGCGCTGGCTCGCCGTTCGTGGCAGTCCATTCGAGTGTCGCGAGCGTCGCGGCCGATGCAAATAACGTTACTAGCATCCGGTGGAGCCAATTCATCTTCACGCCTCCTGTTCACATGGCGCTTTGGGCAGACAGCATGCGCTTTCCTGAGGACCTAATCTTGTCTGGCATCCCGAAGTCGGAAGCGTCTAATCTGCTCCGCGCCAGGCCGACGCGACGGCTCTTGGGGCAGGTATGTAGCGCATCCGATCAGGGTAGTCGGGTGGGTCCGCGATGTGCGGCGGTCACCGGCCCATGCTCGACGCACTGATGAGGTGCCGCGTCGAAACGCTCTGTGGCCGTCGCGACCTCCGGGCCTCCCGCACAAACAGGCCCATTGTACGCGCCCGATCCTTACGATCCAGGGTACACGGTCCGAGATCTGGCTTGGGGTATAAGAATGCGCGAGCGACTTCCTAGTCTCAGCCCAGGCGGCCACCGTCGTTCCTGCTTGGCCCACTCCAAGAGGGCACTGACACGGGCCGCAACGAGTGCAAGGGAGGCCTTGTTCGTGATCGACGGCAGCAAGGCGTTGCGCAGCGCGATTGACGCGGTGTACGGAACGGACAACCCGGTGCAGCGTTGCCGCAATCACAAGGTCCGCAACGTGGTGGGGTATCTTCCCGAGCATCTGCGGGATCAAGTCGGGGCGGCCATGAAGGCGGCGTACCGGCTGGAGCCGGACAAGGGCATGGCCCAGTTGGAGAAGCAGGCTCAGTGGCTGGACACGCAATGCCCTGATGCCGCCGGGAGCCTGCGCGAGGGTCTGGCGGAGATGTTCACGGTGAATCGTCTGGGCTTGCCGGCCACGCTGCGGCGATGTCTGTGCACGACCAACGTGATCGAGTCGCCGCAGGGCACGGTGCGGCAGAAGATCGGCCGCGTGCGGCGCTGGCGGGACGGGGCCATGGCTCTGCGTTGGGTGGCCTCGGCGTTCCTGGCCTCGGAGAAATCCTTCCGCCGACTGATGGGCTGTCAGCAACTCTGGATGCTACAGGCTTATTTGGATGAGTCGAAGAGCCGAGAGAACCGTGAGCGAACGCTGGATGAACAGCCAAAGGTCGGGTAATCTATGAACTCAGCCGCCACCGACCTTCAACTATGTTTGGGACAAGCTCCACATCCCGGCGCACGTGATACCACAGGCAGGTAATCCCCAGCACCCGACGTTTCGTCGATCGACCCTGCTGCTGGACAGTAATGGTCTTCCAGCCGTTCTTGCGACGCTTCGCCATCTCCGCGGGGGAGGGCAAGCGTTTGCCCTTCTTGGGGGCCGGGCCGCGTCGTCCCGGGTGCCGACGGGCCGGCGAAGCTCGTACCCCGCTGCATCCCGTCGGAGGCGACTGACCGTGTTCACGTTGGCAGGCAAGTTTCCCACGAACTTCCGCGAGGCGTACTGCCCATCGACCGTTGGCGGCGCGTTCGATCCCGAGGCGTTCGACGTCGCGGCGCTGAACAAACGCGTGCCCAAGGACGTGGAGCTGTTTGCAAGCTGGAGATGACAGCCGGGTATGACGAACCAGGATTGTAAATTGGCCTGTCGAAAGCGTCTGGAGCGGTTCTTCGACGACCATCCCGACGCGACTATGAGGAAACGGGCCCTGAGGGCGTTGCGTTTTGTGACTGCCAGCGACGAGCCGTTAGCTGGCAAGCCGGAAGGCTGGGCGGCCGGGATCATCTACGCTGTGGCCAACCGGGACCGGCAAGCGTGCGGTGTGCACGGACTGCTCAACAGCGAATTCGAAGCACTCGTCGGCGTTTCAATGGGGACGATTCGCAAACGAGCGGCGCAGATCGAGAGGTTGCTGGCGCTGTGAATGGACGGCGGAATCCAAGTCCGACTGGTCTGGAGCCAGTCGTCTGGCACGGCGGCTTTTTGGGAACGGCGGGTCACCGCTTGGGAGGGGGGATGCAAAACCCCAGCCCGGCGATAGAGTGGTGCCAATCCACGGTACTCGTCTCGAGCCTAAACCCGTACCGGGCAATCTTCTACACGCTGCTGGAGGCCGGGGTGCCGATCGAACGGTGGCGTGATCACTAGGACCGCGTGCGTCCGCACAGTTCGCTGGGATACCGGACGCCACCTCCGGAAGGGTTGTGATTCCTGGGCAGGCGGCGGACTGCGCTACGCGATGCACGGCTTCGCTCCGCCCGCCACTTGCGGGTCACGAGGCCCTCGGACTAACATAACAGGTAGTACCATCAACGGGGGCAGGTAATCGTATCCTGCCCGTTACTTTTCGAGGCGATTCGACTTGAGAAACCGAGCTAGTTGCTGTTGCTCGGGCCCTTCGGGCTCGCTTGGAGTGCAGTAAGAGTCTGAGAAAAGAGCAGTTTTGGCAGAGATGTAAAAAACCGGGCCCCCTCGTTTCGCGTACTTAACTGTGAAGGAGAACTACGTTCCAAG
>JAZDHF010000222.1:0-36821 GCA_043806315.1 Planctomycetota bacterium
TTCTCCAATGTCTGATTGCAGCACCCGACCATCCCCCGTAACGTCCTTGCGGTTCTGGTCGCCGCAGTTGCTCAGGCATGATATCCCGGTGTTTACTTCCCCAATATCCGCTTGCAGCGTACGGTTATCCCCCGTCGCATCTCCAACCTGCGAGGGGAACTGCGCCTCAAAGTTGGCCACGCCGGCCCATCCGCCCGTGTTCCGAATCACGTACCATTTGCGATGCAGTAGTGTACTCGTGGGGGTTGCAGTAAGTCCATCGCGAAGCCGCAACACCATGTTCCCCGACTCCAGGGTGAACGCAAACGACGCCGACAGGTTAGGTCCAGCCACGCCCCCGGCCAACATTTCCTGGATCAAAATCTGCCCCGCCGTCGGAAGCCCCACAGCCCCGTCGAACGTCAAGCGTACGACGTTCCCCGCCGACCGCCACAGCGTACCCATGGGCGGAACGGTGGTGATGCCGTGTGCCGTAAACGCCGGAATCGACGAAACAAGGTTCACCGTCGTCGGCGTCCCCACGTTGAACCTGAGCGTCCCGCCGGACACCTCGTTGGGGGACACAAGCCTTGCCCGCCAGATCGTGTGCGGATCGAGGCCGAAGTCCACGCGCGCGCCCTGGTCGGCGCCTGTGGCGGCCGCGTTCACGAGGTCCAGCGTATACTGGCCGTCGATCCCCGGCATCGTAACCTGAAGCTTCCCAACGGTGACCGGTGTACCGTTCGCCGGCAGGAGAATCTGGTATTGCGCGTCCGCGGTCATCCCGCGGTACGCGATCGACAGGATTTTCTCACGCGTGTCCACCGGACCGGCCGCCATCTTGTCGTCAATGAAATGGAGGAACCCGCAGACCGACGGCAGGCTCGCGCACGTCGAGAGCGAGGTGAAACTCCAAAAATGAACATCATCGCCCGTTCCCGGCGTGCCCATATCATGCGTCGTCGGTAGAACCACGGTGAGGAACGAGTTGGTCAGTGACAGATCGAACTCGACCATCCGCAACCGCTGGTCGGCTCCGCCCGGCGCCTGGCTCAACTTAACATCAACCTGTACGACCTGGTTCCGCGAATAGAACGTCTGGTTCGGGTTGGGCACAAGCTGCACCGCCACCCCACCCTGGGCGACGGCCGCCAGAGCTAGAACCGAGCACACCGCAACACCGCGTAGAAACATCACCCCTACCTCCTTATGCAGTAACGCCGACCTAGCTAAATGGGAAAGTCCGCCAAGAAACCAGGACGACTCTCCCTTCCCTCTCCAGTTTGAGGCTGGTTCGCGTCAGCCGTGCCGGTGACCCCCTCACCACAGTGCCCGCCTCCCCGACGGGGAGCCGCCGGGTGACGCTGCGGACACCGCACCTCACACGACGCTAATTTAAGCGGAGGGGGGGGAGCGAGTCAAGCGGCTCAAGGGATGATTTTCCCACATTTTTTCCGCCGCCAACGGCCGATAACGGCGCTGGATCGATCTTGGTCTAGGATCCCCGGCGTTCCCCGGTAACCGCGGGCGCAAAGGTGGCAGGCGAGCATAACACTCGGTGGTTGCAGGAGTTACGGCTTTTCGACGCGCGAAAAAGTGGTTCCATCGCGGGCGAACAACTTCCGACGCGGGTGCCGCACCGCCTTGTGCCGACCAGGTGTATAGGAGTCCGAGAAATCTAACGGGGGAGGATCGGTTGTGCGGTCCGTGAGGCTCATCATCAGTTCGGCCATCGTCGTCGGCGGGGGAATCTTCGCCGTCGTTCATCTACGCACCTTGGAGGTCCGGCGCCTCACCGCCCAGGTCAATGAGCTGGAAGAGCAGCGGCAGGAATTACGCGACTACGTTCGACGGTTGAGCGCCTCGCGGCGCGTGGCCCAGATCGATGTGCTCGACCAACGTCCCGATCAGCGAGGCCAAGCGGTGAGTGCCATCGTGTGGCACGAAATCAGCCGCGACGGCGTCCTCAGCGAGCCGCAAACCGTCGAAGTCGTCGGCGAGCTGGTGTACGTCGAGGCCGCGGTCATCAAGTTCGAGCACGAGCACGTCGGGAAGGGCGATCCCGAAAAGAGCGGCAGCGCGGCCGTGTTCCGCCGCATCTTCGGCGATCGGCAAGTGGCGGCCTCGGTCCCCAATCTCAACCTCGCGTCACGCCCGGTGGTTTCGGGCAATCCCTCCGAGGAACCTCTCGAGGCCCGCCTGTGGAGCCTGTTCTGGCAACTGATGTCCGACCCCAAGCTCGCCCAGCAATACGGCGTCCGCGTCGCCCAATGCGAGGCCCCGGCGGTCAAGATCAAACCCGGACAAATCTGGGAGGTCACTCTCGACGCCGCCGGCGGCCTGAACCTCCGTCTCATCGGTGAGCGGAGAGAACTCACTCTCGCCACCCAACCGCCCCGCGCCCCAAACCCATAACGGCTCGTTGCCGAACGCTCGGCCGGCAAGTCCCGTTGTAGCGTCACCCCTCGTGGGTGACGCCGTTGCCTCATGCTGCGCCGCCCACAAGGGGGGACGCTACAGTCCTTTTCAAAGGGTGGTAACCGACCCCAACGGCCTCCCAACGATTCTCTCCCGCCAAGGGAACTCCGCCGCTCGCTGCGCGTCTAACCAGGAACGGAACTGAGCGGAAACGCAGAAGGGATCAGGCCCTGGCCGCGACCGTCAGGTCGCGCGAGCCTTCACGCAGACTGACGCCCGCGCATCAAGGGAGGAGAGTATCATGGACGCACAGAAACGGCAGAAAATGATGTTAGTCGCAGCGGCGGTCTTCAGTGTCGGGGCCGGATCGTATTGGTTCTTCGGACGAGATTCCGACGCCGTACGTCCGCAAGCTCTCGCAGGGGCAGAGATAGGCCGCAAGCCGCGCGTTCAGGCCGAAGCGCCGCCTCGGACCCAAAAGCCCGAGTCAAAGCCATCAGCGCCGGAGCCCCCGACCGTCGTGCGCCGGAAGCCCCACGAGGAGGCGCCGGCGAACGCCGACCGTGGGCGCAAGACCCGTCGGCCCGAACGAACCCACGCGACAAAGAGGACCCCTGTCCAGGGGTGCTAGCAGTACAACGCCGTGTGCCACCGCTGCGTCGGGCCTTGACACATAGTGTCAAGGGTCAGTGGTGGTTCCGGCCGATGTTGGCTACGCACTGCTCAAGAGCAGTGGCAGACAGTGGACAATCAGTGGCACCCCGCCTGAAACAGTCCGAGCAGACCACTTTCGAGACCATAAACTCGCTCGATACGAAGGTCGCTGTATGTAGGTGCGGGTCCGTCGGTTCGGATGGCGCTAGCTTCAACCAAGATATCCCTGACAATGACAATGTCAGATTCAGAAGGCGAGACAAAACTCATCCAATTTGTGGTCAAGTCCACTGGTTGTCCAAGGCGAACTGTCCTTGGTGGACTCGTTACTGAATGTGAAACAGTCACGTTTAGCTCGACAACGACGCTGAAACTGATGCCTGTTCGTCCCGACTCTTCGTTCTCGTAAAGCGAACGGCTCAGCCTGGGAATGGGCCGTTTGATTTCTACCGGCTTTACAGAGTTGATGCGACGTATGTTCGCGCCGCCTGATAGTCCAAAGGACTCTTCAGGTTTGAGCATCAAACCCCAGCGCGGCAAGGATGTATCCGCCGATAAGACAGCCGCGAAAATCGCTTCTTTATGATCCTCCAAGAACCGTCTTGCTGCGGGTTCTCCGTGTTGCAGGATATCAGATAAGAATTCGTTCTTTCGCGATTCAATTTCTCTAACGGCATCCTCTGGAAAAAGTATTTGGGCTTGCATCTTGCTGCGAAGAAGACGGTTGATTCCTCTTTTCATCCCAGCGTCCCGCGTCACGACGAGAATGTCAGGATCGGTAAAGGCAGAGCTTGCATGATCGGCGATGGTCTCAAGGATGATCGTATCCCGAAAGCCCGTGTCCTTCTCGCCAAAAGGTGCAACGTGGCGGACGGCGTCGGCCAACAGGTCGCGCAATGACAACTTCTCAATGGTTGTAATGATCTCGAAGCCCGCGTTTTCTATGAGGTCGATATATGCGTCAAAATCATGATCTTGCTCTGTGACGGCCTTGAATCTGAAGGCGTCTGCCTCGTGCACAAGAGCCGGCTCCAGGTAACCAAGTTCTCTCCGCAACGTTTGTTCGGCGGCTCGATATTGGTCTCGCATGTGGAACACCCATTCCTCTGCAACGAGCGCTGGGATGATCAGACGAATTCCACTGTGTTCTTGCGCTGCCCGGAGTTCTGCTAATGATTGGGCCTCTAGGTGAGGACCGGCAGCAATTAACACGCTCGAGTCGAAATACACTGCATCGGGTAATCGTGATGCGGGCATAGCGCTATCGCCATAATTCGGTGCGTATGAGGTTTCTATGCCACAAGTTGCCCCGTACGCGCTGGTTGGCGGACTCAATGGGCTTCCAATTGGCAACAAACTCGGCGAGATTGAACGGTCGCGCCATTTCGCTGCCGCTCGCGGCTCTGACCGTCCGCTCCCTCACGGTCGCGGCTCGGATTCGCCGCGCGCGAGGGGTGGCGCTACATTCCGCATTCCGCATTCACCATTCCGCCGTGTCCGCTCCCTCACGGTCGCGGCTCGGATCAGAACACCTCCGCCTGCCATTGTCCGCCGTGTTCGGGGTTGCCGACGAGACGCTGGGCGCCGAGGTCGATCCACCAGTCCATCATTTCGAGCGGGATTTGGCCGAGCAGGGCTTGGCGGTCCTCGGGCAGGGCGAGAACCTGGGTGACGCAGTCGCGGCCCTGGACGATGATTCGCGCGGCGGCGTAAACGCCCAATCGGATCGGGCCGGTGACGGGGCGCGATTCCTTGTCCTGCAGAAACGAAAGCCCTAGTTGGGTCACGAGCGAAGCGGGCATGCAGAAGAACGTGGTCCCGGAATCCACAAGGGCCTGCGCGGTCACGCAACGAACTTGGGCTTCGGCGATCTCGCCCCGCCCGGCGCGCTGACGATCCTCATAATTCTCGACGACAACATCGACGACGATTCGTCCCACGTTCGCGCCTCGCTTCGGTTCAACGACGGACTGGACCATGACGACACCTCGCGGGGATTATACCGGATCCAACGGGGTTTTACCCTCACCCTCACCCTCAACCCCTCTCCCTGGTAGGGAGAGGGGAGATCGTTTGAGGGGGTCGCGCTTACCCGGCATTGAAATGCCGGGCTACTTTCGAGCGTCCCTACCGGGACGCGGACCGGCCCGTCGTTCACGCTCGCGATCAGAGCACCGGGCGCAAGCCCGGTGACATTGTCCGCGAGCTTGCGCTCGCGGCTCTGATCCGATTTCGGCGTTTCGGCGTTTTGACGTTTCGACGTTTACTTCGTCTCCTTCACCTCGAACTCCGCATCGATGACGTTGTCGTCCTTGGGCGAAGAACCATCGCCGTCGCCGCCCGCGCCGGGAGAAGGGGAGGGACCCGGTTTCGTCTGTTGGGCGACTTTTTCGTAGAGGATCTTGCCGATGGTCTGGGCGTCTTTCATCAGTTTGTCGTTGGCCTTCTTGATGGCGTCGGCGTCGTCGCCCTTGAGCGTGGAGCGGAGGTTGTTGATGGAGGCCTCGACCTTGGCCCGTTCGTCGGCGGGGATTTTGTCGCCGTGTTCGGAAAGCTGCTGCTCGATCTGATAGGCCGTGTTGTCCGCGATGTTGCGGATTTTGACCAGCTCGGCCTTCTTCAGATCGTCGGCCACGTGGGACTCGGCGTCCTTCTTCATCCGCTCGATCTCTTCCTTGGTGAGTCCGCCGCTGCCCTCGATGCGGATGGACTGCTCCTTGCCCGTCGCCTTGTCCTTGGCCGAGGCGTTGATGATCCCGTTGCGGTCGATGTCGAAGGTCACCTCGATCTGCGGCAACCCGCGAGGCGCAGGCGCGATCCCCGCCAGGTTGAACCGCCCCAACGTGCGGTTGTCCACGGCCATCGGGCGGTTGCCCTGCAAGACGTGGATGGTGACCTCCGTCTGCCCGTCGGCGGCGGTGGAGAACACTTCCGATTTCGACGTGGGGATGGTGGTATTGGCCTCGATGAGCGGCGTCATCACCCCGCCCAGCGTCTCGACCCCCAGTGTCAACGGCGTGACATCGAGCAGCACGATGTCGGCCTTGTCACCGGCCAGCACCGCTCCCTGGATCGCCGCTCCGACACCGACGACCTCGTCCGGGTTGATGCTCTTGTTCGGCTCCTTCTGGAAGATTCCCTTGCACAGGGCCTGCACCGCGGGCATCCGCGTCGAGCCGCCGACCAGCACCACCTCGTGAATGTCCTTGGCAGTGAGCTTCGCTCCTTCCATGGCCTCCATCACCGGCTTGCGGCAGCGCTCGGTGAGGTGCTTGGTCATCTGCTCGAATTGGCTGCGGGTGAGGGTCAGTTGCAGGTGCTTCGGGCCGGACGCCGTCGCCGTGATGTACGGCAGATTGATCGTCGTCTCCATCACCGTGGAGAGTTCGCACTTGGCCTTCTCCGACGCCTCCTTCAAGCGTTGCAGCGCCATGGGATCCTTGCGAAGGTCCACGCCTTCCTGCTTGCGGAAGGTCTCGGCCAGGTGGTTGATGAGCACCTCGTCGTAGTCATCGCCGCCCAAGTGACCGTCGCCGCTGACGCTGCGCACCTCGAACGTGCCGATCTCCGGGTCGATGTCGAGGACGGAGATGTCGAACGTCCCGCCGCCCAAGTCGAAGACGGCGATGGTCTGCTCTTTCTTCTTATCGAGTCCGTAGGCGAGGGCGGCCGCGGTCGGCTCGTTGATGATCCGCTCGACCTTCAACCCGGCGATCTCGCCCGCGTCCTTGGTGGCCTTGCGCTGCGAGTCGTTGAAGTAGGCCGGCACGGTGATGACCGCGCGGTCCACCTTCCCGCCGAGGTAGTCCTCCGCCGTCTTCTTGAGGTCCTGAAGGACCATGGCGCTGATTTCGGGCGGTGTGTACTGCTTGTTGCGAGCCTCGACCTTCACCAACTCGTCGGGCCGACCGACGATCTTGTAGGGCACCATCTTCTCCTCGGTCGCCACCTCGTTGTGCCGCCGACCCATGAACCGCTTGATCGAGAAGATGGTGTTCTCGGGGTTGGTGACCTGCTGGTGCTTGGCGATCTGCCCCACCAGCCGGTCCCCCTTGTCGGTAATGGCGACGACCGAAGGCGTGAGCCGCGAACCCTGGGCGTTGGTCAATACCTTGACCTGATCGCCCTCCATGACGGCCACCACGGAGTTTGTCGTTCCCAGGTCGATTCCGATGATCTTGGACACGTTAGGCTCCTTTTGAACCGGGAAGCGCGCAACCGCCGCGCACTCCACTCGGCGAGATGAAGAGCACAGGCCGTACCAGGATGACGCCTGTCTGGCCGTTCATAACAACTTGTCAAATAAGAACTAACGATCTATCATCAAACTGATGTTCGCCCGGCTGCCAACGTGACAGGCGAAAAACTGCGGAAATGGCACAACCGGCGTGGCTTACGGGCTGTAGTGAAAACGTGTTTGGGGTGGGCCTAAAGGCCGATAAACCTGCTAATGATGGAACTGGAACCCCTTGGCACGGCCGAGGCCCACGGCTACCCCACGATCCGCCAGCAGTCGGTTTTCATCGAAAACCGCGTGGGGCAACTTTTGCGCCTCACCAAGCTCTTCGACCAGACCGACATCCGCATCCTGGCCGTGTCAGTGGTTTACTCCGTCGACTGCGCGATTGTCCGAATGATTCTCGACGACCCGGAAAGGGCCTACGATGTCCTCACTCAGAGCGGTTTCCAGGTTAGCGAGACGGAGTTGATCGCCGTCAGCCTTCCGCACGGCAGGCGGGCGCTTCTGCACACATGGGCGGCGTTGCTGGACGGGGAGATCAGCATCCATTACACCTATCCCTTGTTGGTGCGGCCCAAGGGTTGCGCGGCCATCGCCGTCCTTCCCGACAGCATCGAGCAGGCCATCCGCGTCCTGCGTGAACGAAGCTTCGAGGTGCTCGATCAGCAGGACCTCCTCGAAGTGCGGAATGAATGACGCTCCGCGGAGGGATGCCATCAACCTCTCCGTGTTGATTTCGCGTTGGATTCATCTTGGCTCCGTCATCATTGCGTTGGGCGGGGCGGCGTTCATGCGGGTGGCCTTGTTGCCGGCCGCAAAGGCGACCCTCGACGACGACATGCATGAGAAGTTGCGTGAGGCCGTGCGCGTGCGATGGGTGAAATTCGTTCACGCCGCCATCGCGTTGCTGCTTATTACCGGCTCGATCAACTTCGCGATCCTCGCCATCCCGCCCAAGATCAAGCCCCTCCCCTACCATCCGATCTTCGGCATCAAACTCCTCGCGGTCTCCGCGGTGTTTTTCATCGCCGAGACCCATGCGCGGACGCGAATCGGCACTGATCGTTCGGATGGATGATTAAACCCGAGGGCCACGAGCGACCCGCAGCAGGCACGGCGACCATCCGCAGCGATCACGCGAAAGCTTCGGCTGCTAGGCGCTCCCGGCTTGATCCGTAAAGTTCCCCACACGCATCGCTACACCCTCAGCCCGAAAGGACGCACGATCCTCCACGCGTGACTCGCGGCGAGAGCGGCGGATACGGCCCAACTCGCCAACGCCGAGAAAGAAAAAACTCCGCGCCCCGCGAAGAAGTTGAGGGTGAGTAGTACGGCGTGCCGAGCACGCCCTACAAATAGCTCAACCACCAATCGCGGCGGCGCTGTTTGACGCCGGCGTACCAGCGGCACGGGAAGTACAAGGTGACGACAACGCCCGCCCAAACCACATACACGACGGGCAATGAGTACCCGTAATCCGCGGGCGGGTTGACCGGGGAAATGTTCCATACCCCCGACCCGTACCGAGCGAGCGCCGGTGGAACGGCCAGAAGATGGATGAACGGCACATGGATTAAATAGTAGAACATCGGGACGCGGCCAAAGACCACCAGCCTCCGCCCGACGACGCCCAACGGCCTCTCCAGCAACCCCAACGCAGCAATCGCAGGCCCCAAGGTCATGAGCAAAAAGTCCAGCGACGGCGGGTACTTCTCGCAGTTCAGGAACGACAGGAAGGTGAACAGGCCATCCTTCTGGTGCGACCAAGGGCGCGCGTCGCCGTACCCGTTGACCACGCGGAGGACGATGAACGCCGCCGTCAGACCCAAGCCTAGAACGAACATTCGCCGACGGCGTTTCGCGGAATCGTCGTGGAGCATCCCGCCGAACGCGTACCCGGCGGCCATCACTCCAATCCACGGAATCAGCGGATAGATGACCAAGAATTGAAAACCCGCCAGCGGCTCGGTGAAGCCTTGCACATGGAGTACCTGCCACAACATCCCCCACGCGCCGAGTTGCTCCGGGTTGATCCCGTCGAGGAGGTTGTGGCCCGCGATCATCGCCACCCCGAACGCCGCGCCGAACCATCGCGGCAGATGGATCAAACCCGCGAGGACGACCATCGACCACCCGATCGCCCAGATCACCTGGCCGAAGGTAAACCGCCAATTGAAGTCCCAGAACCAACTGTGCCGGATCACGATCGGGTCAAGGAGGATCAGGAAGACGCCGCGTGCGATCAGAAACCGCGACAGTTCCCCTTTCGTCTTGCCGCGTGAGGCCGATAGGTACGCGCCCGTGCCCGCCAAGAACACGAACACCGGCGCACAGAAGTGCGTCACCCAACGCGTGCAGAACAAGGCCGGCGTCGTCTGGGTCAGGTCGGTCAGATCAAACTTGAAGACCGTGTCGGAGAAAAAGTCGCGGACGTGGTCCAGGGCCATCAGCACCATGACCGCCCCGCGCAGCAGATCGACCGAATCGACACGGGGACGGACGTTCAGTAGATTCCCGTTCAACGCCAACCCAGCGTCACTCCGCACCCCGACGTCGGGGCTTTGATCGAACTCGAACACGCTGGACGCCTCTAAGAACTCTGTTGCACCGAGGTTCAAAGAAACTCCACGTGGTTCGCCATGTCCTCCGCTGACAGTTGTTCGTACACGATCAGCAACAGTCGCAATAACTCCCTCACGGTGCCGCGGCGCGGGCTGAGAAAGATGATCCCGGTGTGTTCGACGCCGCTCGCGTGAAGTCGCAGAAAGCCCGCATCGAAGGTGACGAGAACCCGCTGGTCGCTTCGGGCGAAGGCAAGCTGCTCCTCATCCGTGGCAGAGCACAGGCCCACACCAACCGTTGTGGTGACATCCATGCCGCGACGCCGAAGCCCCTCGGCGATCACCCGCGTAACGTGCTCGTCAACGTGAAACCGGATCGTTCTTGCCATCGCCGTGGATCAGCTTTTGGACGAGCTTGGAAGGGCGCAAGCGTTGTGCGTCGGCGATGGCGGCATCGTCCGCTTCAACGTCGCGATTGATTTCGTCCCGGTGATCGTGGTAGTACGCCAATGCCGCGTAAACGTCGGCGAGGGTCAAGCCCGGATACTCGGACACGATTTCATCAGAGGCGACATGCCCATCGACTCGTGCCAAAAGACGACATCCTGGACGCGGATGCGGTGCCCCGCGATCCGCGGCTTGCCGCCACAGACACCGGGCGTCGCTTCGATATGGGCAATGTTGTCTCGTCGCATGGTTGCGGTCCCCCGGACCCCGGCTCGTGATTGTACCAGTCTACGATGAAAGCCGAAGGGGAAGGTGGATCACGGACAGCCCCTCCTGCGGGGCAACCTCTACCTGAACATCCGCAACTGCACCCGCTCGAGGGCGAACTTTTCGACCGGTTCGTCGACGTTCATCGGGTAGTTCCCGGAAAAGCAGGCCGTGCAGTATTTCTCCGGGGCCATCTTCACGCAGGCCAGCATCCCCTCGTGGGACAGATAATGCAGGGAATCGACGCCCAGAAACTTGCGGATTTGTTCGACGGAGCGCCCGTTGGCGATCAGTTCCTTTTGATCCGGAAAGTCGATCCCGAAATAGCACGGATGTCGAATCGGCGGGCTGGCGACGCGGAGGTGCACCTCTTTCGCACCGGCCTCGCGCAACGCCCCGATCTTGCCGCGGGTCGTCGTGCCGCGGACGACGGAGTCCTCGACCACCACGAGCCGCTGCCCCACGACGGCCTCTTTGATGACGCTTAACTTCATTTTCACGGTCAGATCGCGACCCTCCTTGGTGGGCATGATGAACGACCGCCCGCTGTAGTGACTGGTGGTGAAGGCCCGACCGTAGGGGATGCCGCTGGCGCGGGCGTAGCCGGTGGCGGCGCACTGTCCGGCGGCGGGGATGGGCACGACGACATCGGCCTCGACCGGTGCTTCTTCGGCCAGCCGCGCCCCCATGGCCATCCGAACCAAATGCACATTATCCCCGAAGACCCGGCTCGACGGATCGGCGAAGTAAATCTGCTCGAAGATGCAGGCCGCCCCCCGCCCGTGCATGTCACCTCCGAAGCGACGACTGCTCATTCCCTCGTCGGTGATCGTCACCATCTCGCCCGGCTCGATCTCGCGTTCATAGATCGCGTCCACCATGTCCAGGGCCTTCGTCTCCGAGGCGACCACGATCGCGCCGCCTTTCATCTTCCCCAGCACCAACGGACGAAACCCCAACGGATCGCGCACGGCGACCATCCCATCGGGGAACAGGAATAACAAGGAGTAAGCCCCTTGGAGATGGTTGAGCACGTGGTTGAGCGGGCTTACTTTGGTCTGGTGCGTAGGCTTGGCCAGGAGGTGGATGATGACCTCGGTGTCGCTCGTGGTCTGGAAGATGTGGCCGACCTTTTCGTAATTGCGCCGTAGCAGAGCGGCGTTAATCAGATTCCCGTTATGGGCGATCGCCACCTGTCCCCCGGCGAAGGAGAACAGCAGCGGCTGGGTGTTGTTCACCGTGCAGGAGCCGGTGGTCGAGTATCGGCAATGGCCGATGGCGACCCGACCCTTGATCCCGGCCAGGCTCCGTTCATCGAAAACCTGGCTGACCAGCCCCAGCCCCGCGTGCCGCGCCAGATGATCGCCCTGAATGGAGACGATGCCGGCCGACTCCTGCCCGCGATGCTGCAGCGCGTAGAGTCCCAGGTGCGTGAGGGCGACGGCGTCGTCATGCCCCCAGACGCCGAACAAACCGCAATGATGTCGAATCGACGGTCGGTGCAACGGCGCTGTCACGCATCCTCTGCGGGTTGAATTCGCCTCTCGGTCGGTCGGGCGTCAAGCTTAGCTCAAGAACGCCGCTTTGCCAACCCTTCTCGAAACTCGTGTCGTACGGACGTGACCTGCAGCCCCAGTGCTGCGATCCTGGACCGTCAAGGCGTGAAAACCGCCGAAAAAGGGGATTCGCGGCTATGATGTCGGCAAGAAGACCAAGGGTCGCAAGCGGCATATTGTCGTGGACACGCTGGGGTTGATCCCGGCCGTGGTGGTTCACCGCGCCGACGTGCAGGATCGAGATGGGGCCAAGATGGTGCCGGCCAAACTCAAAGGTCGATTCAGTCGTCTCCGGTTGATCCGGGCTGACGGCGGTTATTCGGGGAAGCTGATTGACTGGGCGTTTCGGTTTGGCCGTTGGGTGTTGGAAATCGTCAAACGAAGCGCCGACGTCACCGGTTTCGCCATACTCCCCCACCGGTGGGGGTGGAACGGACCTTCGCTTGGTTGGGACGGTATCGCCTAACCTCTTCACTTATCGGCGCTTCCGTTGACGCACGGTTCTGGAGCGGGATAGACTGTGCCGATGAATCGTGCGATGAGAATTGCAACAGCGCTGGCCGTCGTCGGATTCGTTCTCGGCGGCTGTGAGCGGAAACCGGAAGCGCCGGCCATCGCCGGCAAGCTCGCCGGCCGGAATCTCCTGCTGATTACGCTGGATACCACCCGGGCCGATCGGTTAGGCTGCTACGGCTACAAGCCCGCCGAGACTCCCACGTTGGATGCCCTGGCCGCCCGGGGAACTCTTTTTGAAGACGCCCTCGCCCAAGTCCCGCTCACGACCCCTTCTCACTGCTCGATCATGACCGGAAGATACCCGCGGGAGCACGGCGTCCGCGACAACGGACAAAACGCGCTCGGCCCGACGCACCCCACCCTCGCCTCCATCTTCAAGGAACACGGCTACGACACCGCCGCCTTCCTGGCCAGTTTCGTCCTCGATTCCCGGTTCGGGCTGGATCGCGGATTCGACACTTACAGCGACGACATGGGCGAAGTGACCTTCAAGACCCAGCCGTTGGAATGGCAACAAACCGCGGACGTGGTCACCGACCGGGCCCTCGCTTGGCTCGACGGCGAAAAGGATCGACCCTTCTTCTGCTGGGTGCACTATTACGATCCTCACCTGCCGTACGCACCGCCGCCCGCGTTTCTCAAACCGGGACTGGAGCCCTACGACGGGGAACTCGCGTTTGTCGATTCGGAGTTCAAGCGGTTGCTGGAATGGTTCGAGGCCGCGAAGCTCACGGACCGCACCTTGATCGTCGTCGTCGGCGACCATGGCGAAGCCTTCGGGGAACACGGCGAAGAGGGTCACTCCAACTTCGTTTACGATGTAAATCTGCGCGTTCCGATGATCTTCGCTCACCCGGCGATCATCCCCGCCGCGAAGCGCATCCCGGCCATCGTCGAACTCATCGATGTTTTTCCCACGGTGCTGGACTTGTTCGGATTCAAGCCGCCCGATGGGTTGCTGTGTCGGTCGCTCGCCGTGGGGCTTGCCGGCGGGAAGCTCGCCGACGCCGCGGCCTACGCCGAGAGCCACTTTGTTTTCGACTCCTTCGGCTGGGCGGAGCAACGCGCTTTGACCACAACGAGGTGGAAGTACGTTTCATCCACAAAGCCTCAGTTGTTCGATCGAATCGCGGACGTGCGTGAGCGAGAGAACGTCGTTGCATCGCAGAAGAAAGTCGCGACCAAGATGTTGGCCGAACTGAAAGCCCGCTACGAATCCATGACGCCCGGGCAAGCGGCGGTCGCGGAACTCGACCAGGCGGCCCGCAACGCCATCCAAAGCCTCGGCTACGTCAGCGGATCAACACGGACCACGGACGAATTCCTGACCGAAGGCCTGCCGGACCCTAAAGAGCATTTAGAGTTGATCGCCAAAGCCAAAGTGGCCAAGCTGATTATGGATGGCTCCGACAACCCGAAAGAAGTCGCCCTGGCTCTTCCCCTGCTCAAGAGTGTCGTGCAG
The DNA here is from genome assembly GCA_043806315.1 of Planctomycetota bacterium. Lineage (GTDB taxonomy): Bacteria > Planctomycetota > Phycisphaerae > UBA1845 > UBA1845 > SBAX01. The sequence goes on from JAZDHF010000222.1 coordinate 14,101, forward strand.
GAGAGCCCGAACTCGCGGGTCTTTCAGATGGTGCTGGGAACTTGCTCGCTGAAGGCGGGCGATCCTGCGGGCGCCCTCGAGGCGTTCCAAGCGATGGTCCGGATCGATCCACAAGACCCGCAAGTGTATGGGCTGTTGGCGGAAGCACTGGTGCAGCTGGATCGCAGGGACGAGGCCGAGGAACACTTCAAGATCGCCCTGAAGCTCGACGATCGCAACCCCGACGTGCACTTCCGATATGCCGAACTTCTGCAACACTCGGGCCGGACGGAGGACGCCGTCCGCCGTTATGAGAAGGCCCTGGAGTTGTTCCCCACCTTCGCCGACGCCCACGTCTCCCTCGCCCACGCGCTAAAGAAAAGCGGGCGAACGGAAGAGGCAAGCCGACACCTCGAGCAGGCGATCGTGGAGTTCGAGAAGGAGGTTGACCGCAAGCCTGGGGATGCGGACCTCCATTCCCAACTCGCCATGATCTATGTGCGGACGGGACGGACCTCCCAGGCCGTGGCCCAATTTCGTGAGACGCTTCGCCTTCAACCGACCCACGGAAGAGCCTTGCTGAATCTGGGCGTGGAGCTCGAAGGGCAGGGGGAAATCAAGGAAGCCGAAGAGGTACTTCGTCAGGCGACGGCCAGGTCGGAGGTCGCCGCCGACGCCTACCTCGCGTTAGGCATCCTGCTGTCGAAGCAGGGGAGGCATGATGAAGCCGTCAAGATGTGCGAGAAGTCCATCGAACTGAAGCCCGCAAACACGTCCGCCATCCAAGAGCTATCCGGTTACTATCTCGGGGGGCGACGGTTCGCCGATGCGATCCGGATCCTTCGCATCGGTACGGAAAAAGTGCCGAACAATGTCACGTTCCTCAACATGCTCGCCAAGCTGCTTGCCACATGCGGGGATGCGAAGCTGCGCGACGGACCGACGGCGGTAACCCTGGCGTCGAAAGCCTCTCAACTGACCCAAGATCGCGAGCCCTCGGTGCTGGCAACCCTGGCCGCCGGGCACGCGGAATGCGGCGACTTCCCCCGCGCGATCGAAATCGCGCGGAAAGCCGTGCAACTCGCGGAGGATGCGCAACAAGGCGAACTCGCTGCCGCAATCCGCTCCCAGCTTGATGGATACCTCAAGAACCAGCCCTTCCGCGACCCGCGTCTGTAGCCAGGTACGGCTGTACGAGCAAGTGTTCCGTTACCCTAACTCATTGTCACTAAAGGAGTTATGGTCGGAACGACGGATTCCGCCCGGCACGCGATTTTTTTTCTCATTTTTTTTGTTTTTTTGTTGAAATGGGTAGGTGGTTTCGGGTATATTCGGGCGTTGTCGGGTGGTCCGAAGTGGCGACCCGGCGGGTTTCGGAGGTGACGGGGCATTGGCGAAGTGGGATCCACCTCGAATCGGCGGCGTCCGAGTCACCGAGGAACGGGAAGTCTCGTCGGTTTGACGATGTAGTTACATGGCCGTTAATGAGATTTGCATTGGCAGCTAAACCAGGCACGATCGCGGCGCGTTGGGGCATCGGCAAGGCGTCGATCCTCGCCCTTGCGCTCGCGGGCAGTGCCTACCTCATGGCATTGGCGATGGAGTCGCCGCAGCGCGTGTGGCTCGGTTGGGTCACGCTGCTGCCGTTGTTCTTCGCCATCCGCGTGCTTTCGCCGGCGCCGGCGTTTATTTCCGGCGCGTTCTGGGGCGCTTGCCTTTTCGTTTTCTCCGTCGCTTTCGCGAACACGGCGATGTCGCCGACCCCCGGCTCGTTCATCCTTCTCGCGCTGATCCCGGCGATCTACGCTTATCTCGGCGCGGCGCTCACGCGACGGGTCGGTTTCAGCCCGTACCTCATGGCCCTGGGCTGGATCGGCGTGGAGTTCGCCCTTCGTCCTCTCGGTCTGCATTGTGGGTTGCTGGCGGGGACCCAGGGCGACGGGTTCGTCATCCGCGCCGTGGGCAGCTTCGCGGGTTACGTCCTCGTGGCCTTCCTGGTCGCTTGGGTGAACGCGACGCTGGTCTCCGTCCTCAGCGAAGTCCGATTGAGCTTCAACGCCCCGCGGCTGGTTCGCAAAGCGAGCGCCGCGGAGCGACGCTTCCTTTTCACGGAACTACCGAGTTATTTACTCCACCTCATTCGCGCGGCCCAGCCGCGCGCGCCTCCGGTTTGACCCTATGCCCCGGCTGCACGGGCGCGTCTTGCGCTCGGGTCGGGGTGCGGCGGACTCGGAGATGTACGTTGTTTTCCAAACTACTGAAAAGCGAAGCCGGCCGCGACGCCGGCGAGAACAGGAAGAATGTCCGGAGGATCAGCCCGAAGCGGCTGACCTCCCTGGAGGATTGAGAGATGAGTCATAAAAAGTACTTGTGCGGCCTGTCGGTGCTGGCGCTCGTTGTGAGCGCCGTCAACGCGGCCCCGCAGAACGTTCAACTTCTCGATAGCGAGCGGCCCGGAGGGACGCCTGGCTCTCCCACGGCTTTCACGACTGTTTTGACCACGGGCTTTGAGGCCGTGGATGGATGGGACGTCAGCACCAGCTTTGGCATGTGCGGCCTGGAGTTCGCCGGCTGCACCCAACCTCCGGGTATGGTGTGCGGCTCGGGCCCCGCGTTAGACCTAAACTGCTGCGACCTTGACCCCAACTTCGACACCGGCTGGTTCCTGAACATCAGTAACAAACATTGCCGCGAGCCGCACATCGACAACCTCAACCCCAAGACGGGGACGCAGCACCTGCGGTTCCAGTATGACCCCCTCGGCGGCGAGCCGGCCGGTTGCGAAGCATCGGGAGGCTTCGGTGCCGGCTGCCGGCAGCGGATCAATACCGCGTATGACAAGGACCAGGGGGCGGTGGGAATCAGCAAGACGACCTATGAGTATGAAATCGCGTTCAGCACAGGGATCGGGACTCTGACGGAGATCAGGAACTACATCGGGATCGACATGGGTGCAAACAACGGCGTTTACTCGAACGCCATGGTTTACTGGATCCCTGCTGGGAAGGTTTACGGATTTGAGTACGCAGGCTACGCGAGTCGTGCACGACACCTCTTGGGCTACTGGTTTTACGACGCCCCCAATTACATGAAGATAAGCGTTGATCTTGATCCGTGCAACAACGTGATCAAGTACACCTTCACAGGTATACCTGGGTGCGTTCCCCCCGCCGAACCTCCCGGCTGCAACCCCTTCGGCAACTCAACGGGTGTTTCGACCTATACGACCTTTTTTGACTTCACCCCGCCATACGGCAACTTTACGTTGAATAGCGGCGCTGACAATTCCTTCCCCGTGGTCAATTCCATGGTCTGGAACCAGTCGCACCGCAATGCCACGACGAAGGTTGACGTTGACAACTTTGTCATCACGCACGTGGGGTGCCCGGATGCGTGCTGCCACGGTGGCACGGGCTTGTGTGAGGAGGGCCTGACCCAGGAGGCGTGCGAAGCGACTCCCTACTCGCACTACTATCCGAACGTCCAGTGCTCGAAGCTCGGCAAGGGCCGATGTACCGACGGTCCCAACGTTAACTTCGACTGCACCACCAATGCGGATTGCCCGCAGAGCGTCCCTCCTGTAGATCCTGCTCCATTTTGCGAGTTTGGGGTATATCCTCCGGCGTGCTCTATGGACAAGGGTTCCTGCTGCGATGCTGGACCGGGGTCCGGAGGCTCTTGCACGGACGGCGTTCTTGAGGCGGATTGCCAGCCGCCGCAAAAGACCTGGGCGCGGGGTGGATCCTGCACTGCGATAGATTTCGCGGGCGTTTGCCATGTCGGCGAGGGTCGATGCTCGGCTATAACTGACCGCCCGAAGTTTTGCATGAATCTCCCCGATTTTGCGCCGTGCGCCACGGACGCGGATTGCTTCGTCGACGGCTTCTGCTACGGTGGAACATGCGCTCCGCCCCCCCAACCCAGCCACTGCGAATACACAGGGGCGGCAACGCTGGGGTTCTGCCAGACCATGGGTAGGTGCAGCGGCTCAGCGGCGTGCGTCGCCGCGACTGGAGCGGGTTGCTGCGACCTGACTTGCCTCCCGCCCGTTGGCTGTCCCGGTACTGAGACCTGCATAGCCGAACCGCAAGGATGCAACGTCATTCCAGGCGGCGCCGACTGCGCCTTCTGCGAGGGCTGCGACGCCTGGCCGGCCACTAGGGGTTGGTGCACTGTCGTCGCGGATTGCCCGGATATTCCAGGACTTGTGGCTGCCTGCGTCATCAACCCGCCGCCCACCGGGTGCAACCTCGACTCGGATTGCCCGGGCGATCAGCAGCCCTGCGTCATTCCGCTGATAAATCCGCGCGGAGTGTTGTGCGCCGACGACGCTGATTGCGTCATTAACGTTCCGGCCACCATATGCGGCCCGGAGCACACAGGCGCTTGCTGCCACGGTACGACGGGCCTGTGCGACAACGATGTGCTAGAGGCCAACTGCCGCGGCGATCAAGTGGTGTGGACCAAGCTCGGCGTGTGTGCCACACTGGATCCGCCGTGCGTCCAACACACGGGCGCCTGCTGCAACGTGAACCCGAAGGCCGTCCACTGCGCGGACACCTTCCCGCAGGACTGCCCCACCACCGGCGACCCGAACGTAACGTGGCACAAGGGCGTCTTGTGCACAGCCGTTCCTTACGTTTGCCCGGCGGTCGTGCTAGGTGCGTGCTGTAACACGCTGGCCGGTACTTGCCTGGATAACCAGGTGGTAGCGGACTGCTCGGGTCCGCAGCGCGTCTTCTCCGTTGACAAGACGTGCGCTAACATCACGTGCGACGCCGTGCTCGGCGCCTGCTGCGATCACGACACGTTCGGCGGCTGCACCGATGTGACCAGCGCCGAATGCGTGCCGGGCCCCGACAACAAGCTGGAGTGGACCAAGCTCGCCGCGTGCGCCGACATCGAGTGTCTCCACGAAGCGATCCCGACGGTCTCCCAGTGGGGTCTGGTGGTCCTGACGCTGCTCCTGCTGGTCGGTGCGAAGGTCTACTTCGGCCGTCGGCAGTCCGCAGCGGCCTAAGTTTCGCTTCACCGGCCGCCGAAGCCCGGCCGCGGGCGGATGACCCGCCTCGGCTAAGCCCGGCGTAAGGTGAGTATCACAGAGTCGTACGGAAGCGGGCCCTTTCGGGGGCCCGTTTCTTTTTTTACCTGCCGCAAGCCATACCGAGAATTGGCCGTGCGACCGTGCGACGGGTCGGCGTCAAGTTCGGGGGCTAACATCCTCCAAACAACCGCCCGGCCTGAAAGGCCGGCCTGAAATAGCCGTGGGCACAGCGAAGCGACGCCCACGGTTCGCGGGGCGATCCAATTCCCCATTCGAGCCTGAAAGGCTCGTCTGGGAGGTGTGCCCCGGCGGAGCCTAGACGACCCTTACAGGGTCGACTTTTCTCGCGGCGACGGCTGACCGGTGGCGGCGCTTCGCTTGCCACCGGCTACGTTAGGACAGGCCTCCGGCCTGTGGAAAAAACGGCGTCCGAAACCAGACCGACGAGAAAGTCGGTCCCATAGCCTTTAAAGAAGAAGCTGCCCACAATCCTGACGCCGACCCACCGTACGACTCAAGCCCTGTCCGTCGCTGGCCTGGTCGCGAGCGATGGTTACAATACGGCCCTGGGCTCGTCGCTGTTGAGGATCATCGGCCATGCCGTTCCACTTGTATCGCGTCGTGAGCGAAGGGGACACGCCTCGCTGGTTCGGCATCCGCGTCGAGTACGACGAGGACCACTGGGTGTCGAGTTGCTGTGAGGTGAACCCGGACGGCACGGAGAGGCCGGGCACGACGGCGATCTCGCCGAAGTTCTACGGCGTGACCGCGGAGCAGGCCCATCGCCGCATGTTGGACGTCCTCGAAAACACCTACAGCGAGGTGACCCCGACCGGTTCGGGGGCTCGATCCTGATGTTTGAACTCTTCCTCGTCGCCTACCCTTGGGACGTGCCGGTCGAGAATCTCGGCGAAGAGCTGGATCGACTGCGCGGCGAGGTGGGAGTCACCGGCTTGTCTCTTTGGGTCGCCGCTCCCCCGGCCGCACAGTTCCGCGCCGTGGGCCTGAACCCGCGGGTGCTCCGCACCCGAGGCGGCGTGCTCTTTCAGCCGACGGAGCGCCATTATGCTCAGACCCGTTGTCAACCGGTCGTGTCCAGTTGGAGCACCGCGGGCAACCCGCCGGCTCGGATCTCCAAGGCCTGCGCCGCTCATGGAATGCGGCTGCGCGTGATGGTGTCGGCGTCGGCGACCGGCCGGATGGCGGAGCGCTATCCCGAGTTCACCTGCCGGAACGCTTTCGGCGACGAGTCGCAAACGCGGCTCTGCCCGGCCAACCCGGAGGTGCAGTCTTATCTTCGCGGCATGGTCATGGACCTCTCCTCCAACGACGGCGTCGGTGCGATCACCCTCGCGGACATGGACATCCGATGGTCCGACGCCGAGGTCGAGAACTTGCAGACGGCCTTTGTCTGCGGTCCCGTCGAGCGGTCGTTGCTGGCGACCTGCTTTTGCGGATCCTGCCGTGAACGAGCGCAAAGCGCCGGGGTTGACGCGGAGACGGCCCGGCAAACGGCGGAGGGCCTCCTGCAAGATGCGATGGAGCACGGCCATCGCCGAGACGGGTCGCTCGAGGACTGCTTGGCCGAGCACGGCGGCTTGGGGGAGTATCGCCGCCGACAAACCGAAGAACTGAACTCATTGTTGCGGAAACTCAAGGAGGCCTGCCGTTGCGATCTTTTGCTGGAGCGGCGGGCGGATCGCTCCGGGGAAGACGCGGCGGGCGGGCTGGATCTCTCGATCCCCGATGCGGTCATTACGTGCGTCGATGATCTGGATCAGCTATCGCGGGCGGCGCCGCCGGGGGCGCGACGCAACGAGGTCCGGCTTCCCGCGGCGTCCGCGGTCGGCGCCGCGGGGGATCGACTGGTGGGTGTTTTGCCCGAGGCGGTGCAGGCGGGCTTTGCAGCTCTCGAAATCGACAACTACGGCCTATTGCCGCGGGCGGGGTTCGCCACGCTCAAACGCGCGATCCGCTTCGCCCGGCGGACCGCGGTGCCGTGACGGCCACGGTCATCCCACCCGGCACGTTCGCGATTGAAGAATCGGATCGCGGGCGTCGACGATCAGCGGCTCCCACGGTCCCACCGGTGGAAACCCGTCGAAATGGACCGGTGCGGCTGAGCGGTTCACCGCGATCATCCCGTATTGCAGTCCGATGACCTGCTCCAAAAGAGTCGCGGCCAGGTCCGTACGCTGAATCGAATGGCTAACGAAGTCGGCGTCGCAGCCCGGTAGTTCAAGCCGAATGACCTGACCCCCGGCGGCCATCGCGTCGCGGTGGATCGGCTCAGCGAAGGCGTTTGGATCGACAACCACCTGTACGTTGTGTTCGACGCCGCGCCACGCGTAGCGCCGGCGGTCGGTGAACGGCTCGCCGTCGGCCACGGTGTGGGCGAAATATCGCCCGGCCGGGAAGGTCGTTGCGAGCCGCGGTAACCACGCGGCACAGTGCCGGAAGGCGTCACCGTCGCGGGGGGAAGCTACGCGGACCGAGTTCACCGGGCACGAGACGATGTCGATCAGCGCCGCGACGGCGGCGCCGTCGCTTTCCAGTTCCATGGGGACCGTCGGCGGCGCAGCGCTTCGTCGCCACCCGTCGTCCGCCGCCCACGGAGCGGCGCACGGCACCCAGGCCAGCCGAAAACGCGAGGCCAGCGAACCAGCGTAGGGACAGGCGTGAGGCGGCGGTCGAACCAACTGCTTGAACCAAGCGTGGGCGCCGTAGACGCTCTCCATGTCGCCGCCGTTCAGGCCGCTGCGAACCAGGATGACCGGTTTGGGCTGAAGCGGCAGGCCGTACGATTCATCCTCCCGCCCGATGGTCACAAGCTGCTCGCGCACCTGTTCCACCGGAACGTCGCTGTCGTGCACCACGAACTGTTCTAAGCGGGAGCCCATTTCACGGATCGAATCCCGGAACTGAGCTTCTTCCCGCACGGGGACGGTGTACTGTCCCAGCCCGACCTGCACCGAGCCGAGGATGGAAAGCAACAGGTGCAGGGCCACGTTCGGCTCACCGCAGGTCGAGGGCGTCGCTTCGAGCGGTTCAACGTCAAGGACGAACAGGCCGCCCGCACCCGTCGGTTTGTAGAGACAAATCGGACGATCGGACGTGACATCGCGCTGGCACATCGACACGAGCAGGGTCTCGAGTCCGTACCTTCGGCAGAGGTTGCGAAAGGCCTCCGTCCGTCGGAAGTGGTTTTGCACAAAGCTCCCGCTCGCCCGACCCGCCCAGGCGTAGGCGAACGTGTCGTTGAGGGCGAAGCCTTGCGTAGCATAGTTGGCGTAGGCGACCTTGGCGTGGATCGGGTCGTCCAACTGCTCGATTCGACGAACCGACGCGATCCCGCGCGTCAACTTCGTGAACGCAGGAAGTGAAACCACCACCAGTCGATCCGACGCCAGGTGGATGAGCCGTTTCAGTGTCCGGATAGACGGCGGCGGCAGTGGATCGGGTAGGAAAACGGCGTCTGCACCGGCCGACCCGACATTGCATTCGACGCTCGGAATCGCCAGCACCATTGATTCGCCGAAGAACCCGGCCAGCAATCGAGTCAGCGGTCGATTGGCGGCCTGATCGGAGCAGACGCAGACCGTCTGCGCCGGCTTGCGTCGGGGATAGGCCGATAACGGCGGCGGAACCGCTAAGACGTGCGACATCTCGTCCGGTTCGAGAATCGGAATAAAGCGAACGTGCTCGATGCGGGCCGTCCCGGTTGCATCGACCACGCCCACACCCACGCGGAGGCGTCGGACGCCCGCAGGCGCGTGAAAGTAGGTCCGAACCACGATGGATTCGGGCGCGTGATGCAGACCGAGTGTGGTGCGCGACTCACCGCACAGCCGACCGTTCGCCAACGGTTCGACCCGCAGTATCAGCCCACCCGCGTCGCCGGACGCCGCCAGGTCGCACGTCACCGTCGCCTCGACGCGATAGGTCTCCTCCGGCTTACAGACGACGACTTGGGACCAGAAGGCCGATCCTCGCGCCCGGTCCCTCATGATGGTGATTCCACCGGCCTCGGTGGCGCGAGCGTCTTGGTCCCGGCGCCAGCGCGCGCCGGCGGGTTTCGCGGTCCAGACCCAGTTCCGGGGCGCTTTCTGGCCCTGGGAAAAATCGGGGTTAGCGAGTTTGTTGATCTTTGACCTCACGCGGTCCCTTTCCTTTACGCGTCGTTCGTGTATAGCCCGACGCGGAGTCTGACGCAACGATCCGCGGCGCGTCCGTGAACCGCGAAGCACCTCTCGCAACTTTTCCGACGGGATACTATGATGCCCCGCGATGAACGAAACGCTGAACGCCACGGAAGATATCGCCGCGCCGCCCCCACCGGCTGTGCCGGAATCGCCGCCGTCGGTCACGACGGAGTCCGTGGTCGAAGCCGTATTGCTTTCCACCGATGAGCCGTTGCCCGCGTCGCGCATCGCTCAATTGCTGGGCATCGGCGACGCCGGGGACGTGAAGCGGCACGTCGAGACCCTGAACGAGCGCTACGCCCAATGCGGAGCGTCGTTTCGGATCGAAGCCATCGCCAAGGGCTTTCAGCTCTTGACCCTGCCGGCGTACAACCACTGGATCAGCAAGCTGCACAAGGCCCGGGCCGATTCGCGTCTGTCCACCGCGGCCCTCGAAACCCTCGCCATTGTCGCCTACAAGCAGCCGATCCTGCGGGCCGATATCGAGGCCATCCGCGGCGTCGCCGTCGGGGACATGCTCGTGCGTCTTCGCGATACGAACCTCGTGCGGATCGTGGGTCGGGCGGAGGTGATCGGACGCCCCCTGCTCTACGGGACGACCACACGCTTCCTGGAAGTCTTCGGCCTTGCGTCCCTGAAGGACCTGCCCAAACTCGACGCCGACAACCCCGAAGCGGTCCCGAAGTTGACGGTCGTCGAATGACCGCAGTTTGAGTGCCGATCCAGGCTGGCCGTGCTCACCCTAGAAGCATGTCTTCGCGACGCGGGGCAATCATGGGCGTTTTGGGGAGTTGCTGCGGGGCCATGCCGATGCGCTGGGGTTTGAACAAGCGCGGGAAACGCTTTCCCTGACCGACGGCGGGCCGTGGATTCGTAATCAACTGCTGAAACACCTCAAGAAGCTGAAGGCCACGCTGCTGGACTTCTATCATCTCAGCGAACACGTGTGGGACACGGCCAAGGCCTGCTGGGGCGATGGCGAGGAGGCCAAAGCCTGGGCCTCGAAACAACTACACGACATCAAACACCTCGGAGGGCGTCCGCTGCTGGCGGCCATCGAGGAGGCGAAGAAGAAGCTTCGCGCCCGGGCCAAACAAGAGGCTCTGCGATTGTCGCGGAATCACATCGTGGAACGCTGGGAGATGGTGGAGTACCCGGCGGCGTTGGCCAAGGGCTGGGACGTCGGCTCCGGCCCCACGGAGGCCATGTGCAAGAACCTCACGCTGCGGCTCAAACGTCCGGGGATGAAATGGGATACGGATAACGCCGCGGCTTTGATGAACCTCGTGGCTCTTCGAGAGGGCGGGCAGTGGGAGCAGTACTGGCAAATTCGAAAATCGCCTGATGCCAAAATCCGTGGCCAGACCCTAGCTTACCCCTCAGATGTCACCGCCTCTTGAGCCGATCGAAGAGTCGAATAGAATGGGGCGCGATGCCCAAGTACTGCGTCATCATCCCGGCTGCCGGTAAGGCCGAACGCTTCGGCGGGGCGGAGAAGAAGACCTTCGCCAAAATCGACGGCCGCCCCGTCTTTCTGCGAACGCTCGAACATTTCATTAGTCGCCCGGACGTGTGTCAGACCATTCTCGCCGTCGCTCCCGAAGACCTGGCCGCCATGAAAACGACCTACGGCGCGAACTTGGGCTTCATGGGCGTGAAACTCGTGGAAGGGGGGGCGCGGCGCTGCGACACCGTCGCCGCCGCGCTTAAGGTCGTCTCCGAACAGGCCGAGTTTATCGCCGTCCACGACGTGGCCCGGCCCTGCGTGACCTCGGACATGATCGACGCCGTCTTTGCCGAGGCCGTCAAGACCGGCGCCGCCATCCTCGCCGCACCGATCGTGGGCACCGTGAAGCGCGTCGCCGCGTCGATGGTCATCGAAGAGACTCCGAGCCGGGCCGGTCTCTACGAGGCTCAGACGCCACAGGTGTTCCGCAAGGACCTTCTGCTGAACGCCTACGGGAGTCTCTCCGAACGCGAAGGAGACGAGATGACCGACGACGCCCAGTTCGTCGAGCGTGCCGGTCATCCGGTCGCCGTCGTTGTTTCCGACGCTACGAACTTGAAAGTCACAACCAAGGCCGACCTCACCCTCGCGCACGCCATTCTGAAGGCCCGCCCGGTAAGGACCGCCCCGCGCCTGGGGGCCTTCGAGGAAGCTCAGTGGTAGCCCCACCCCCGCGCGGATCATACCTGTAGAAGAATGCGAGGGTGCGTCGGCGGCGTGGTTGTCGATGATGCGCGTCGCGGAGGGGGCGAGTCAATTCAAGGTGCAGGCGCCGCAGGCGAGGCTTTGGGGAGCATTGCTCGGGCTTGGGGTTTTTGTGTAGGATAGGGATAATGGGTCGCGTACCCGTCAGGTTGCGCCGTCGATCTTGCGTGGGCTTCCTCACCGCGCTGATCGGCGTAGCGTGTGCGTGCGGGCCGGCGGCGGAACCCGCGCGAACGCGCTCCTCGTCCGATGCCGCAGGCGCGACAAAAGGAGACACCCCAATGACACTTACTATCCGAAGTTCGGCGTTTCCCGACCAAGCGCGCATTCCGAAGCGGTTCACGGGGGACGGAGAGGACGTCTCACCGGAACTGTCGTGGTCCGGCGTTCCCGCGGGGGCGAAGGAACTGGCGCTTATCTGCGACGACCCGGACGCGCCCACGCCCGAGCCGTGGGTGCACTGGGTGATCTACAAGATTCCCACGACGACCGCAGCTCTGCGGGAGAACGTCCCCAAGACCGGATCGATGTCGGAGCCGGCCGGGGCGATGCAGGGCGTCAACTCGTGGGGCACGATCGGGTACCGCGGCCCGGCCCCGCCCAAGGGACACGGCGTACACCACTACCATTTCAAACTGTACGCCGTCGATACCGCGCTTAACGTGGCGGCCGGAGTGGACAAGAAAAAACTACTTTCAGCGATGCAGGGCCACATCGTCGCCCAAGGCGAACTGGTGGGCACCTACGAGCGCTGAACGCAACTCGCGGCCTTGCGTTCGGGCGCGGGTGCGCCTGTGGGACGCGCCGCTCGCAACTTCGGCCTTTACGGCTTCGCGTGCGCCGTGAGCGGATACCCGAGGGTCTTCCCGGGCGCCGATTTCGTCGACGGGCCGTGTTTGGCGCCGCCGTTATGGCGATCCAACGCAGAGTGCGATACGACGGCGTTCGCGCGCTGGGCGTGGGTCGTCTTCGAGGTTGCTTGTCAAGGAGGGTTCGTGGGTTTTCGTCGCCGGGGACTTTCCAGCCGGGCGCTCGGTCGTTGCGGGTCAGGGACGAACCCCGGATTCCGATCGGCGAGCCGGCAAACTTGAGCATCTGCGGCGGGCGGACCATCCCCCCAGGTCTGACGAATGCGGGGCGACCTCGCGTCACTCCATGAAGTAGATGTCGGGCTTCTCCAGCACGCCGGACTGCCGCTGGGAGTCGGGCACTTTGGGGGAGGTGACAAAGTTCCGGGCCTTGTCGATGTCGGTGACCTCGAAGAGCGTGAACACCTCGTTGGGGTCGTCGAGGCCGCGCCAGAGGCGTTGCAGATGAAGCCCCGATTGCCGCTGGGCCTCAGCGTGCGCGTCAAACACCTTTTTCCATTGGGCGAAGTCGGCGACCTTGTTGCGGCACAGCATGTACTTCACGGGCATGGTCCTCTGTGTGGGCACTCGATCATCGTCCATCAGGGCGAGCTTGTCGGCGCCGCCGGGCGTTCCTTCGGCTCGAGTTGGGCCGCGAACCTCTGCAAGAGTTGCGTCCACGGATCGCCGAGCAGATCGGAGGGGACGGTTCGCAACTCGGCGAGGAGTTTTCGGCTGCGATCCGCGTCCGCAACCGCGGCGGGAGTTTCCAGATACTGGGCGACCGTGCGGATGATCTCGGCCTTGACCGGCTCGGCCCCGGTCGCTTCGCCGAGCCGAACAATGACCTCGGCCGTTCCCTGCGGGTTCGGACTTCGCAGGGCCGATTCCAGCCATCGCAGACCGGCGGCCTGGGCGGCGCCGTCGGCACGGGTAAGACGCATTTCATACAAGGCCCGCAAGTGCGGCACGGCCTCGCCGTCTTTTCCCGCCGCGACCAACGTCGTAGCGAGTCGATCCCTCACCGCGTCGAGGTCGGCGGCGTGGTCGCCCGACGTAGCCAGGATGCCGGCGAGTTCGTCCAGGTACTTGACGGAAAGGTCGGGCATTTCCCGCAGCCGCTCGGCCGCACGGATGCGATCGGGGATCGCTCGTTTGCCGACCAGTTGTCGAAAGCCCCGCCAAGCCGCATCCCGCGCCGAATCGTTCGACTCGACGGACGGATTGAGTCGGCTGAGTAGGGCCTCGACGTCGGCGTCCTCGCGTCCGAGCTGGCCTGCCGCCTCGATGGCGGCGAGTCGCACACGCGGGTCGGCATGAGCCATGAGCGTACGAATCCGCGGCAGTTTCGAGGAATCCCCCACCGCTCTCAGGCCGCGAAGGGCTGCGGGCAGGATCACCGCGTCGTCGGCCTCCACCGCGGCGACGAAATCCGGCGTAAACGACGGATCGCCGATGCCGGCCATCGCCGTGAGCAACGCGGCGCGCAGCGCCGGCGGGTCCGCGGGGAGGGAGCGATATCGCTCCGGCAGGGTCGAGGTCGCTTCGCGCAACGAGTCTCTCGATTCCGGTTTCGCGGCGATCTGACTGAGGGCCAGGGCGGCTTCGCGGACGCAGTCGGGGGAACTGGCGGTCGAGGCGATCTCGCGGGTCAGTGCCGGGACCGCGGCCGGAGTACCGAGCTTGCCGAGCGCTTGGAAAATCGCCTGCCGAGTGGTCGCGTCCTTCTCCTCGCCGACGCGGGCCAAGACCCCCTCCACCACGGACGGATCGCTGAGGTTCTGCAGAATCTGCAACGCCTCCCGCCGAACCGCAGCCGAGTCGTGCTTCAGCAGACGGAGCAGCGCCGCGGGCACATCCCCCTCCGGACGCTTCCCTTCATCGGCGATGCGGGACTTCACGATCCCCAGGGCGGCGAGTTTGACCACCGGCAGCGGATCGTCGATCCACTCCACGAGCTTGGCGTCGCGCTGCTCGGAGTTGAGCGGACGAAAGAGCTCCCGCTGAAACTCGCGGACCCTCGCGGTGACGGCGGCCTGATCGCGCTCCGCATCCGATCGGACGCCGTGCAGCTCCCCGCCGAGCCGGCGGGCGCGGTCGCGGTAAATCCTCAGTTGTTCCGCAAGCCACACTTCCTCACTCAATCCGGACTCGTCCTTCCACCACGCCCGCCAATCCTGCACGCCGCCGCCGAAGGACCGTGGGGCGATGGGCTCCAGCGCGGCGGCCACTCGATCGGTGATCTCCGGCACGTCGAGCCCGAGCAGTTCGATGAGTTGTCCCACCACTTCCCGCCGATGGGTGTTGGGGGCCATGGCGTCGATCGCGGCGAGGCGCTTGGGCATGGGCGCTTCCGCCCGCGACGCCAACGCCCCGAGCCGCTGAGGCACGTCGGTTCCGGGAAACTCCGCGAGGGCCTGCGCCGCCGCGGCGCGCAACTCCTCATTGTCCGCGCTGAGCAGGGTCAATAACGGATCTACGAAGCTCGCGTCGAGTCGATCGGGCGCTCCGCGCGATCGCACGCCCAGCGCGGCGCAGACCGTGCCTTGAACATCTGGGCGCGTGGAAAGGGTCAACAATTCCACGATCAACGCATCGGCTTGGGGAGAATCATAGGACAAGAGGAGGTCGGCCCATCGCCGTCGATCATCCGGGCGAATCTGCGGGTCGAGAATGCCCTCGCGGCAGGTTTGCAGTTGTCGAACGTGATCGGGGATGGTCTCCGCGGCGGGCACCGCAGGGGGCTGGGCCCGGTCGGTCGCCGGAGACGAGCCGAGCAGCGTCGCAAATCCCATGAAGATGAGCAAGCGTGGCATGTGGCGCTCCAGGGTCGGACTGCGGCAGTCCGCACGGACGCCGACGATCGCAACGGCCCCCGCCGAACGATACGCCGCAGGATCAAGTGGACGTCCACCGCGGTACTTGTAGCGACAGGGGAGCGCCTTGGCAACGCGGCGACGACGATGCACGCACGGGCAGGCGCGTCGCGGATCCGTCGGCTTCCCCCTCGTCTCACGGCGCCCGACCGATCGACCGCTCCTTACCAGCAATCAAAGAAGAAGCAGTCGTCGTAGTAAGGGTCGACGTAGTACACATCGGTGTACGACCCATCGTAGTACCCGCCGTTGTGATCGCGGAAGAAGTCCAAACTGCCGGTCCGGGGATCACAGGTCGCGGACGTGACCAACGGGATGCCGCCGACGGCCAGCGCCGCTAACCATCTTTTGATGTTCCTTCGAGTCATGTCTTCGCCTTTCCATCGCCGCCGGGGGGGCGCGCACCCGACCCCGACGGACTTTGAACTCTCCACTCTCATCGACACGCGCCGCCCGCTTCGGTTAGCACGCACCTCTAACTTCCCGTAAAACCTTGCCTGGACGGGATGTGGAAGCGGTATACCATCTCGCACGCAACATCGTTGTTTCTTTTGCCGGTCTTGCCCACATCGGGGGCGAGGGTATGGTGGTTTGTTGATGGTGACTCTCGACGGAGAAAACCAAAGCCCTTCGGGCCAAGGCGCCTCCCCGCTTCTCCCCATCCCGGGCCAGCCCGCCAGGGCGCCCCGGAGCCGGTTGTGGGCGACGGTGCGGGCGCTGTTGCGCGCCAGGGTGACGGCGGGGTTGGTCCTGGTCCTCCCCGTCTGGATCACCTTCTTGTTGGTCAAGTTTTTGTTTGACCTGATGCGCGACACGTCCCTGTGGTTGGTCGATGCGTACCTTCGTCACTGGGGTGAGGCCTTTGTCACGGCATGGGGCGTGACCCCGGAAGATTTCAAGGCCAAAGGGGTCCAGGTCCTCCCCTCCGGCGTGCAGTGGGGCGTGGCGATCTTCTCCGTCTTCCTGACGGTTTTCTTCCTCTATCTGATCGGCGTCTTGACCGCCAATCTCTTCGGACGCCGTCTCGTCCGCACCGCCGAGACGGTGTTGGACCGGGTTCCGTTCGTCAAGACGATCTACCGTGCCTCCAAGCAAATCCTCGAGACCTTCGCCGGCGGATCGAGCCAGAGCTTCCAGCGAGCGGCGTTGATCCCCTTCCCAACCAAGGAGACGCGGTCGATCGGGTTCATCACCGGGTTCAGCAAGGATACCCGTACTGGCGAGGAACTCTGCACCGTGTTTGTGGCCGCGACCCCCAATCCGACGAGCGGGTTCGTGTTCGTGCTCAAACGGTCGGACGTGATCGAGCTGAATTGGACCGTCGAGGAGGCGATCAAGGTGGTCATCTCCTGCGGCGTCCTGGTCCCCCCGACCATACCGTTGGCGGCGTTGGGACCATCCTTCCCGTCCGCCGCGATGGCCGCAGGACGCGCGAAGGCACGCGATTGAGTGGGGTGGGGCGGCGACTCCCCTCTCTCGATAGACGACGAGTTCCCCGCGCCCGGTCGACGGGCTTTGAGCCGGACGCGCCGAAGGTGGGCGATGGTCAGGAGTTCGCGGCGAGCAGCGTCAGAATCTCGCCTCGGATGCGCTCGAAGGTCGCTTCGCGGACTCGCCCGAATCGTCCGACGACGATGCGTTGGTCGATACTGAACACCTTGTCGGCGCGAACGACGCTCGGGCGCTTCATGACCCCGACCTCCAAGTCCGGAGTGTCCAACGAGACTGTGTAGTCCCGTGCGATGATCTGGGACGTGATCCCCGCCACGAGAACGTCCGAACCTGTCCGGTTGTACCGATCGTTGGACAGCACGACCACGGGGCGCAGCTTACGCTGAGTCAGATCACTGAATGGGATCGGGACGACGAGCAAGTCACGCTGAAGGTAGGGCATCGTTCCACGTGGCGTCGTCGATTTCGTTGTGCCAGAACTCCAGACCCGATTCACCGAGAGCGGAAAAATCGTCAGAGGACTCGTCCATGAGATGCAGGATGACCTCCACCGTCTGTCCCTCGCGAAGGGGGAGGGCGTCCAAATGAACGGTCCCGCCCGAACGGACCTTGGTCGTTAACCGCAACGGTCGCATGTTTGATGCCTCCGATCCAATCCCATTGTGATTGTACATGAAGGCGCGGCACATTTCCAGCCGTGGATTGCATCGGGCGGGTGGTGATCGGTTTTCCGCTTGTGTCTTGGTCGCCCCGCCGCCACAATGCGGACCTAGGCGGCGATCCCCTCTCTCGATAGAAGACGAGCCCCCAGCGCCCGGGCGATACGCATCGTACCGGACGCTTGAATGCGGTGCGTTGGGCACGCGAAGGGGGAGGCCGCACGAGCGTCGATGGAAACGAAACAATCTCACGCCGCCCATTCGGCTCGCGGAGGAACAACCGGCTTCCTGCGCGAGTTGGGTTTTCTCGATTCGACGATGATCGTCGCCGGGTCGATGATCGGCTCGGGCATTTTCGTCGTCCCGGCCGACATCGCCCGCAACGTCGGGGCCGGCGGGTGGCTGATCCTCGCCTGGGTGGTCACGGGGTTGCTCACCGTCGCCGCAGCGCTCGCCTACGGAGAGCTGGCGGCCATGATGCCCCACGCCGGCGGGCAGTACGTTTACCTTCGCGAGTCGTATTCGCCGCTGTGGGGGTTTCTCTACGGCTGGACGCTGTTCCTCGTCATCCAAAGCGGCACGATTGCGGCCGTCGCCGTCGCGTTCGCCCGGTATCTGGGCGTCCTTGTGCCGGCGATCTCGCCGACGGCGTGGATCATCAAACCGATTAACCTCTCCGCAAGCTACGCGGTCAGCCTCTCTGTGCAGCAACTGATCGCCGTGTTGATGGTCGCTGTGTTGACGTACCTCAACACGCGGGGGATCCGCCTCGGCAAGCTCATCCAGAACACATTTACGGTGACGAAAACGCTCTCCCTCGCGGCCCTCGTGGTGCTCGGCCTGGTCATCGCCGCCGCGGGTTCCGCGGTTTCGGCGAACTTCGCCGACTTTTGGACCCCACGCGGGGTAGCCACGATCAAGCCCGACCTGTCGTTCGTGTCGGGGATCTCCGCTACGGACGGCGCCTACGGGCTGTTCATCGCCCTCTGCGTGGCCCAAGTAGGCTCGTTATTCTCATCCGACGCCTGGAACAACATCACGTTCACGGCGGGTGAGGTGAAGAACCCTCGCCGCAACATCGCCCTCTCGATGGCAGCGGGAACGGGGATCGTCACCATTCTATATGTGCTGGCGAACGTGGCCTATCTCATCCTGCTCCCGTTTGACGGGATTCAATCGGCCCCGGATGATCGGGTCGCGGCGGCGGCGTTGGGACGAATCTTCGGCGACGCCGGGGCGGTCGTCATGGCCGTCGCGATCATGATCTCGACCTTCGGCTGCAACAACGGATTGGTGCTCGCCGGGGCGCGGGTTTATTATGCGATGGCCCGCGACGGGCTCTTTTTCAGGGCGACGGGGAAGTTGAACGCCCACCACGTTCCGGCGGTGGGATTGGTGTTGCAGGGTGTCTGGACGGCGATGTTGGTGCTTCCAAGAACCCGACTGCGGGATGCCACCGGGGCTTACCAGATCGATCCCGCCACCGGGGCCGAGCAGTATGGGAATCTCTATAGTAACCTCCTCGATTACGTGATTTTTTCGGCGGTGCTGTTCTACGTGTTGACCATCGTGGGGTTGTTCATTCTGCGACGAACGCGACCGGACGCGGAGCGGCCGTACCGGGCCTTCGGGTATCCGCTCGTGCCCGCGCTGTACATCGCCGGGGCCAGCGCCATTATGGTCGTGTTGATGGTCTACAAGACGCAGACGACATGGCCCGGACTCGTGCTCGTACTGACGGGCGTGCCGGCGTACTTGATCTGGAAGAGGCTCGGCGCGCCTCCTTCGCAGCGTGAGTTCGACGAAGCGCCGATGAACGGCTGACCGCGGCGCGGTCAGGTTGGAAAGGGTCGTGCCTCCGTCGCGCGGGACGGAGCGATACGCACCGCCCGTGTTTACGTCGAAGTGGAGAGCTTGATGACGCAGAAGAAGGAACAGTGGAGCAGTCGGCTCGGGGTGATTCTGGCCGTCTCGGGCTCAGCGGTGGGGATCGGCAACTTCCTTCGCTTTCCGGGTAACGTGGCCGAGAACGGCGGGGGAGCGTTCATGATCCCTTACTTTTGCGCCCTGATCTTTCTCGCTGTACCGCTTTGCTGGGCGGAATGGGCGATGGGCAAATACGGCGGCGAGCACGGGTTCCATTCATACCCGGCGATTTTTGGATTGATAGGCCGGCATCCGTTCTGGCGATACATGGGCGTAATCGCTCTCGTGGTGCCGATTGTCGTCTTTATGTACTACATCCTAATTGAGGCGTGGTGCCTGGGATACGCCTGGAGTTACCTCACGGGGGCGATCGACCTTGGAACCGATTCCTCACAATATACGACTGCCAGTGATGCGTTTTTCAAATCGTACGTCGGTCAGGAGCAGAACGGCGCCGTCCTTCAAGGAATCAGCAAGAGCGTTGTCTTCTGGATGCTCGTGCTCGCATTCAACTTTTGGATTATCTATCGTGGAGTAACCAAGGGAATCGAGTCTTTCTGCAATGTGGCCATGCCGCTCATGACCGTCCTTGGAGTGGTCGTCTTGTTCCGCGTGCTCACACTGGGGACCCCCGATCCATCCCATCCTGAACGAAGCATTCTTGGCGGTCTCGGTTTTATGTGGAATCCCAAGCCTATGGTGGAAGGGGGGTCCTCGTGGGGAGCACTGGCTAATCCCAAGGTTTGGCTGGCCGCGGCTGGACAAATCTTCTTCACGCTGTCGATAGGCTTCGGCGTGATTTGCAACTATGCAAGTTACCTCAAAAAGGATGACGATGTCGTTCTTTCTGGAATGGCGGCCACGGCCACGAACGAGGTTTCCGAGGTCTGTTTGGGCGGTTTAATCACGATCCCAGCCGCGTTCGTGTTCCTTGGCGCAACGGGCTTGATGGCTTCGCTTGGATCCACTTTCGACCTCGGCTTTCGGGTTTTACCCGTCGTTTTTATGCACATGCCGGCTGGACGGTTTTTCGGGTTTATCTGGTTCTTCATGCTTTTCCTTGCAGCAATCTGCAGTTCGCTTTCCATGCTCCAGCCCGCCATCGCCTTTCTCGAAGAAGGACTCCGAATCGGCCGCAGGGCATCCTGTGCGATTTTGGGACTCGTCACAGTGCCGGGCTGTTTGTTTGTGATTTATTTCAGCAAGGGTCTCACGGCCCTCGGGACTATCGATTTTTGGGTGGGCAGCCTGTTGGTGTTCATCTTGGCGACGCTGGAAGTCATCTTATTCGCGTGGGTTTTCGGCGCAGAGCGCGGTACCGAGTATGCAAAACAGGGGGCCCAGATGAAACTTCCACGCGTATTTGCGTTCACGATCCGCTACATTTCGCCGACCTATCTTCTAATCGTGTTCGGGCTGTGGGCCTATTACAATCTCCCCGATGAAATCAAGGGTTTCGGTGAGAGTTCGGTCAAACTCTACAGCGTTCTGATTATCTCTGCGGTCGCGGTTTTTCTTGTGATGCTGATTCAGATCGCGGGCAAGACGTGGCGAGTGGAAGGGCGCGATCAAGCGACAGCCGCATCGAGAACGGAGTTTGGGAAAACAGGCAGCGAGGTTTGAAGATGATTTCGTACGAACTCACCACCGCGGGATGGGTTTTCATGCTCGTTTCGTGTGGCTCGATGGTCATTTGGACGGCGTGGTGCTACTTCAGGGTTCTGACGACGCCGGCCACCGGCGAGCATATGCACGCTGCCCTGGACATCGACACGCACGATTTGGATACGTGATATGGGTCCCGCGTTCGGGCTGCGCGATCGGGTCGCTTCCGCTTCCGGGTCTGCTTGCGCCGTGGGTCAGGGTCGTGCGGCTCGTGTGAACGGCGCATAGATCTTTTCGCCGCCGTGGCCGGGCCCCGTCACCGGCGGATCGTCGCCACGAAAACGCGCTCCAGATTCAGCTTGCCAACGCCCGCGGGGTCGTGCTAGTCTACGGTCCTTGGCGCGGGTGGGGACGGCGGAACGTCCCGCGGGTCTGAAGCATTCCGCGACGGTCGGGGATGGGTTGAAGCGACGGTCGGCTTGCCATCCATGCGTCGATCCCGGCGCACCGGGACCGTAGCCCGTGTAGACTATGCGTCGAAATGATCTGACGAGGGTTCTTTTTACAGAGGTGATTCAAGCGTGAAGCGACTTCCACTTCCGGTGTTGGTGTTACTGACGTTCGGTTTCCTGGGCGGTGCGGCCTGGCTCAATGCGAGCGACCCGCAGACGGGAACGCTCCCCGCCGCCTCGACCGTCCCCGCAGCGGGACACGGCGCCTCCGGCGTGACCCTCTGGGAACCGCTGGTCAGCGACAAGTTCGAGACGTACGAGAAGATCGCGTTGATCGCGAACGTGTTCGTGGCCATCGCCGGGCTTGTGTACGCACTGATGCTCGTCGGGCAGGTGCGAAACGCCCCCCAGGGCACCCCGCGGATGCAGGAGATCGCACTGGCCGTCCGGGAGGGCGCCAACGCCTATCTCTATAGGCAGTTTCGTGTCGTGGCGATTTTGATCGCGGTGATCACGGTCGTCCTCTTCTTCACGGCCAAGGCATCGGGAGCCGTGCCGGAAATCGCGTGGGGGCGGGCGATCGCGTTCCTCGTCGGCTCGACCTTCTCCGCGACGGTCGGGTTTGTCGGAATGCGCTTGGCGACGACCGGCAACCTTCGGGTTGCGACGGCCGCCAAGGACAGCTTCGGCCGGGCGTTGCAGCTTGGATACCGCACCGGAACGATCACGGGAATGCTCACCGACGGTCTGGGCCTGCTCGGTGGATCGATCATCTTCCTGGTCTACGGTGAGCGCGCCTATGAGGCCCTGCTGGGGTTCGGATTCGGCGGGACTCTGCTCGCGCTGTTCATGCGTGTGGGCGGCGGAATCTACACCAAGGCCGCCGACGTCGGGGCCGACCTCGTGGGCAAGCTCGAAGCCGGCATTCCTGAGGACGATCCGCGCAACGCCGCGACCATCGCCGACAACGTCGGCGACAACGTCGGCGACTGCGCCGGTATGGCCGCCGACATCTTCGAGTCCTACGAGGTCACGATCGTCGCCGCCATGATCCTCGGCCTCGCCACCTTTGGCCACAAGGGCGTCATCTTCCCCTTGCTGGTGCGCGGCATCGGCGTGCTGGGGTCGATCATCAGCACCTACACCGTCAAGGCAGGGCCCAACGACACGTCGGACACGGCCCTGAAGAGCGTCCACCGCGGCTTCTGGATCGGCTCGCTGATCTCGATCGCCGGGTTTGCGATCCTCGGCTGGTTCTACCTGCGCTTCGACCCCATGGTGAACATGCTGCGGGGTGCAAGCGCCGAGGACCTCGTCAAGTTCCCCCTCACGCTCCCGGCCAACCTGCCGGTCTGGGCCAACTTCGGCGTGGCGGGCCTCGACATGCGGCCGGCCATCGCATGCCTGATCGGCATCTTCCTGGCCGTCGCCCTCAACAAGGTGACGTCCTACTACACCCACACCAC
>JAZDHF010000223.1:0-2429 GCA_043806315.1 Planctomycetota bacterium
TTCTCCAATGTCTGATTGCAGCACCCGACCATCCCCCGTAACGTCCTTGCGGTTCTGGTCGCCGCAGTTGCTCAGGCATGATATCCCGGTGTTTACTTCCCCAATATCCGCTTGCAGCGTACGGTTATCCCCCGTCGCATCGCCGACCTGCGACGGGAACTGGGCTTCAAAGTTCGCCACCCCGGCCCATCCGCCGGTGTTCCGAATCACGTACCATTTGCGATGCAGTAGTGTACTCGTGGGGGTTGCGGTAAGTCCATCGCGAATTCGCAACACCGTATTACCCGACTCCAGCGTGAATGCAAACGACGCCGAAAGGTCCGGTCCAGCCACGCCCCCGGCCAACATTTCCTGGATCAAAAGCTGCCCCGCCGCCGGGACCCCCGGCAGAGCCCCGCTGAACGTCAAGCGTAGGACGTTTCCCGCAGACCGCCACAGCGTACCCATGGAGGGAACCGTGTTGATCCCGTGTGCCGTAAACGCCGGAACCGACGAAACGAGGGTCGGCGGCACGTCTCCGCTAACGGTAAGGTTGGTGACCGTCCCCACGCCCGCGGCCTCCGTCGCATAGAAGACCTCGCCCGTCTCACCGTCCTTGATCACATTGGCGAACACGTCAAAAGCGACCAATTGGAAGTCGCCCGCACCGGCCGGCTTCGTGAAGCTGCCGGTCAAGACAACCGCCGGCGCGCCGAGCGAGGCGATCCCCGTGATCACCGTCCCGATCGGGAACGGTGCGTTAGCCACCGTGTTTTTGATCGTATTCTGCGCCCCGCCGCATTGAATCAGGTCGCCGCCGATCATCGTGCCGCCGAACCCGCCGTTGCCCGGACTCAGCACGGGGTTGGTGATCCCAGCCGTGATCACGAAGTTGGACATCGGGGCGCTGTTCGGGGTGTTCCCCTGTTGGCCGATGGCACCGCCGGTGTAATCCAGACTAAACCCGATGAGCGCCAAACCTTCGTTCAGGTTGTCGGACAACTCCGCGACGACCCGATAGCTCACGATGCCACCGGGCGCGACGCTCACCTCCGGCTCCCCGTTCGGGCCTTGCACACGGAGGTTGATGTTCGTTGCCATCGCCGTCGAGCCGCACAGCGCCGCCGCCAGAACCAAACCAAGCCATCCCGTCTTCATACCGATAACCTCCAAAAAACGCTGACGCGCGATGAGACCCGCGTCGCAAACCACCCGGCCACACACCTACGCGATGTACTACGGCCTCCGAGGCCTACCATAGACCGATACCCAATTCGGGGACCATGCCCTCTATCCCATTAGTCGCGATCGTCGCCTCTCGGCGCGATTGAAAAACCAAGTTTCCCGCCGCGGGGCGCTGTCGGTTCATCGGCTTGCGCGGCCCGGTCAAAAAAGAGAGCCGGGTGACGAGTCCTACTCGCACCCGGCTCCGATAATCCGTGAGGGGTCGCAGCAGTTTATTCTCCTCGCCGCTCCTTGCCGTTCGCGATGAACCCGGCGCGGTTCAGCACCGCTTTGGCAACCCGCGATTCACCCCAACATCACTGGGGCAGAATCACCGCGTCGCTCGGCCGCGGGAAACGACTAGGCCGCGAACCGACGGCGAAGGAACCCCAGCAGCCCCAGCCCTAGCAGCGACAGCGTCGCCGGCTCGGGGACGACCGAGAAACGTCCCTGTCCGAAGATGCCTTCTGACACAAGTGGCTGTCCTGACAACCCGCGTCCCAGGCCACTGAATCCATCGAACTGACTATCGACCTGGACAAGGTAATCACCCTGGGCAAGCCCGCCGGTCTGGAAGGTGACGGTCCCGAGCGCAAGGGAGTTTCCAACGACGCCCGCTGTGTTAGACCCGCCGACCAAAACGTCGAATGTGTAAATCCCATTATTGAAGCCCGGAGGGCTGACGCTGGTCAGCATTGCGCCGGTCCACACGGGCGCATACGCGAAACCGAACGCCGCGTCGCCGGACCCGATCAGAACGTCCGCAAGGTTGAAACCCGTCGGCGCCAGCGACTGGGTCGATAACACCACGTTCATCGCCACCGGCGTTCCCGGGAGCACCGACTGTCCCGAGCCCTCGAACGTGGCGATTCCGCCGAACGCAGACCCGCTCATCAAACCAAATACACAAATCCCAACTGCGACCTTCCTCATTTCAATCTCCTTAGCCTTTCTGACCCCTCCCACAAAACCTCGGGGAGTTCAAGTTTCCTCATCATATCCACGACCGCCTGCCGACGCAAGAGCATTTTCTGTCGAAGGCAGCGGCCGATAACTAATCCCATTTACCACCCGCTCGGCTTCGGCACCGGCAGCGACGAGATCCGCGTGTTCGTTTCTCCAATGTCTGATTGCAGCACCCGACCATCCCCCGTAACGTCCTTGCGGTTCTGGTCGCCGCAGTTGCTCAGGCATGATATCCCGGTGTTTACTTCCCCAATATCCGC
>JAZDHF010000224.1:0-24572 GCA_043806315.1 Planctomycetota bacterium
CCGAGGTAAACCGCTTGCCCCTTCCTCCGATCCGAACGATACTCCTCTTCATCACATGGCTCCTTGTCTGATGGACCTTTGACCACCATCATTCATGGAGCCGTTCGTCTTGAATTTCAACTAAGCGTAGCACTCACCCTCACGACCTCCTTGCTCGAGTTAACTGTCGTTACAACAGTAACTTAACTCGCAAGGAGGTCGTAAAACAGGGGCGCCTTTGAATAATTCGGGATAGCCGGTCAGGGCCAAAACTTCCATCGTAACTGAAGACATCCTCAAGGCATCTGCCCAATCATGTCGCCCGGACACGCCGCTTGGACGGAATTTGTGAAAAATCGAGGATTTTTCATCCGTCGCGGAGGGCAGTTCGGTGTTGTATGTGTAGCGGGGACGACGTAAACTCGGCCCGGACATGGGCGACGTGCAGTAAAGGGACTGTGTAACTATTTCGTCGGACGCTCGAAGGAGCGCATTGGTGAGTTCGTTGGGAGGATGATGGCTATGAAAACGGAACGGTTGGCTGGTAACCAACGCCGACGGTCGGCGCAGAGCGCGTTTACGCTGATTGAGTTGTTGGTGGTGATTGCGATCATCGCCCTGTTGATCGCGATCCTGCTGCCGTCGTTGGAGGCGGCGAGGAGACAGGCCAAGCAGAATACTTGCCTGTCGCGCATCAAGAACATTTCTACGAGCAGCCGGGTGTACGAGGCCGACGACCCGGCGGGTTGGGGAATCCCTGCACACGCAAGTTTGGGGGTCAAAGAGGGAGAGATGTCGTGGGCTGCCTTGTCGGCCAGGGGGCGCTTCGTCGGGGCCTACGAATGGGGCGGCAAAAGCGGCATCGGGAAGCTCGAGGGATTCGGCGGCCGTAACGACGAGGCGTACGGTACGGAAGCGGGTTTCGGTCCGGCGACCCGCCCGATGAACGATATCCTTTACAAAGGGGGATTCAAGGACAACAACAAGCCCTACAACCGCCTGGGGGCGGCGGCGGATGCCAAGCTGGATCTCGATTTGTTTAAGTGCCCGGGTGACGACGGTCCGCCGCGCGCGGCACACTGTCCGGACTGGGTGAATCAGAGCCAGCGGTCGTCGTACGATCACTTCGGCACCAGCTACACCGCCAACGTCTTCATGATCTCCAACAGCGGCGGCGGGCCGATGTTCAGTAACTCGCCCTACCTGAGGCCGACCACGCGCGTGCCGACTCCCGCACGTACGCTTTACTATGAGGAAAACATCGGCCGCTGGGCGTGGTCCTGCAAACGGGAGTTGCCGGAGTGCGCTTTCGTGGGCCCCGGCGTCGACCCCGGACCCACCAAAGCGCTCCGCGGCTGGCACGGACGCGACTGGACCTTCAACCGCGCCTTCGTGGATGCTCATGCCGAGCTGCAGAAGGTTCTCATCGAAGGCACCGAGGACAATCAAGGCTACGGTCTGCACTACCGGAACGAGAAGCTTGAGTCCTACCCGAGCTACGGAGATAGCGACTGCGGCACGCCGGACCAGTGCTTCCAGCAGTACCAGTGCATCATTGTTCGCGGGCCGGGTTGGCAGAAGGATACAATGCCGGCTGGGCTGCTCTATACCGGTCTGACGTGGAGCGGCAGCGGCCGACCGTCCTACGAGAGGTGCGTCCTCCCGGCTGATAATTGACCAAAATCTTCCGCGGGGTCGAACTATGAACACCGCCGACGAAGCCCGTCGGCGGTGTTTTCATGGTGCGCCGGGAGCGGACGAGCGGGCCATGAGACGCAAAGTCCGAAGCGGACCGTGACCCTGTGGCGCTGTAGTGCTGGAATCGGTCCGTGGCCAAGAAGGGAATCAAGGTGAAGGAACTCGCCCGGGAACTGGGAGTGACCTCGCGGCAGCTCATCGACCGCTGTCGGGTCGAAGGGTTCCCCGTCCAAAATAGCATCACCAAACTCAACCCTGAGTTGGAGCGGACCATCCGGGGATGGGTCGCCCGGGGGCCGCACGAAGACCGAACTTCCCCGGCGTAATGACCATGCGGCCTTACCCGCGGCGTTGTTAGCGGGCTTCCATCGTTGCGTACGTCTTGACCCACGCTTCATAGGCTGACGGGTCGAACATCACCCAACGGACGAGTTCAGGCTTCGCGTGCGACGCCAGGAACTCACGCACGGTCGTCAAGGAAGCGCGGGCCGCTTCAACCAGGGGATAGCCGTAGACGCCGCAACTGATCGCGGGGAATGCGACCACTCGGCAACTGTGCGCTTCCGCCAACTCCAACGACGAACGGTAGCAAGAGGCGAGGAGATCGGCCTCTCCCGCTCCGCCGCCCCGCCAGACCGGACCGACGGTATGGATCACGAATTTGGCGGGAAGGCGATAACCGGACGTGATCTTCGCATTCCCAGTCGGGCAACCGCCCAGCGTCCGACATTCCGATAGAAGCTGCGGACCGGCGGCTCGGTGGATGGCCCCATCCACGCCGCCCCCGCCGAGCAACGACGTATTCGCGGCGTTGACGATGGCGTCCACGTGTTGCTTGGTGATATCGCCTTGGACGATCTCAATGCGAGTCATCGGTTTTCCATTCCCGACTCTGCGTCGGCCGGACTAGAACCGTTTCGTCGATCAAACCCACCGGGCTACGATGCTCGAGACACCCGAGAATCAGTTCGCTCGGAATGTCCCGATGCCGCACCCGGTGGGACCGGATGAACTCCTTTCGGTGTAGTGAGCCGGTAAGCGACCATAGCATTCTCGCTCCTACCCCGATCGCTCTATTCCGTTCGATGCGAAGACCAGGGAGTGCGAGAGTGTCCTCGTCGCGTTTCCGCCCCTCGACAATGGGCTGCACCGTGTTTCGCCAGTCCTCTTGCGAGCGATCGGGAATGCCGGTTTCAGGAAAGGCGTGGCGTCGCTCCAACTGCAAAACGAACGTTCCCTTCCAACCATGTCCGAGCGCGAACGCGGCGAAGTATTTGCCGTTACCGCGGATTCGCCGGTCGCGCTGCCGGGCCAACGCCGCGGCGTGTGCGGTCCGCGCCGCGGCGATCGACGAAAGCAGCTCGCGATAGAACGTGCGACGCTCGCCGCGTACGAAGAACGACCGGCGAAAGGAAACATAGCTCTGTAGGAAGCGCCAGCGCTGTGAACGCGAGGCGTGCCGCTGAAAGTAGTGGTCCAGTTGGGCCAGGGCGCGGGTGACCCGTCGGCGTGACGGAAGATTGCCCGCAAAATAGGCCCCGCGAAGGTCGACGAAAAGGGCCTTACATCCGCCGTCGGACGTGGGTTGGACGAGGATGTTGCCGGGGTGCGCGTCGCGGTGGACGAAACCCCGATTGTGGGCGGATGCGAGCAATCGAGCGACGGCTTCGATCAGCGAAAGAGCGGTCGCGCGACGCTCTGCGGCGTGTTCCCACGCATGGGAGAGAGGAGCAGCGTCCGGTAGCCCCGCGGACAGCAGCACCTCGCCCCCCCGGCGTTGTCCGTCCAGTCCCACCGCGAGGCTGCGAACCGCCGCGACCCCGCGTCGCTCGGCGGCCCGTGACGCCCGCCACTCGCGCTGCGCGGTCCCCATCCCCATCCATCGGGAAACACGACTGGGTAGGCTGCCGCCGTCGCCCGCGAAGACTTTGGCGAAGACCGTTCCTTCGCTCAGGGTGACGCGCCAGGTCCGGCGCAGGCGGCCCGACTTTACGAGGGTCGCGCGGGGATCGCGTTCCAGCGCGAACCAGTCCGGCGCCGACGGGCCGAGAACGGCTTCCCGGGCGCGCGATCCCATCAGCCAGTGTACGGATGCGCGGCGTACACGAACGATCGGTTCGCGTCTCCGGTCGCCCTCAACCGTTGGCACCACCGTTGTCGTTGCCGAGAGGGACATAGCGTGGTCACACCGCAAGCGGATTCTAATCGGAGAACGCCCAACCCACCAAGGTGGCGCTATTTGGCAACATCGGAAGGGCTTGTCTTGGAGCCGACAGCACCGGTACCCGCAGCTCACGCCTCAAGTTTACGCGCATTCTTGTTGTCGTGGGTAGCGGCGTCCCCGCGGGACCGGCTGAAAGTAGCCCAGCCATTCATGGCTGGGTGGAGCGCCGCCGTTCAAGTCGAGTCCCGGAGAGCTTGGGAAAGAATCCCCTTGGGGCCGCGTTCCCAGTACTGGAAAGGGCGTCGAAAGCCAATTTTCTCCCAAGCTCGGAGGGACGGCTGTACGGAAGCACGCATTCACTCAGTCGTCCCTCCGGGACGCCAAACACATGCCCGATCCATGTCCGTCGTGAACGTCGAACGGTCCGCCGAGACCGACGGAATGGAGTTCGCGTGGGCGAGCCAACCGGGCGCGTCCGATAGATACCAATATTACGGGGCCGGGGGTGTTTCCCTCCCCCGCGAACACGAGTCGTCCATAACGTAAACGACTCCCGGCTTCATGGAGGAAGCGGGTGACGAAGGTTAGTCGAACACGTCGATCCACCGGGTTCCGCAACTTCGCGGCCATTGCGGCGACGGTACTGGCCTTGCCCATCCTCGGCGCCTACGCCGACCCACCGGCGATCGAGTTCGCCCTGGTTCCCGCAACGGACGAACAACCGACGGGCCCCGCTCACGACTTTCGCATCAGCCGCTTTGAGATCCGCAACGACCAGTTCGTCGCCTTCCTCAACGACGCCTTGGCCAACCTGGACAACGAGAAGGGCCGATACCTTTACTTTGACCTCGACACTGGCAACGTCCATATCGGGGCCGACCTCATGGGGCAGGCCGGCGTCGGCGGAACCGGTCCGCTTCTGTTCAACGCCGCGATCAACGGGCGTATTGTTTACCTCGACGGCTCGTACATCGTCACCGATTCCGTCTTCGCCGCCCACCCCGTGACCGGCGTCACCTGGTATGGCGCCCTGAAGTTCTGCAACTGGTTGACCCTCGCCTCCGGACTCGACGCCAGTGAACTCGCCTACGCCGAGGGGCCGGCGGCGGACCTGAACGGTTGGCGACCGGTCACCATCAGCAGCGCTGCGTGGGCCGTCCGTGATCTGACCGCGGCGGAACGGGACGCCTTGTTGCTAAAGCTCGGCTACCGCCTGCCGATGGACGGCGGCGCCGATGGCCCGAACGCGTACGACGAATGGTTGAAAGCCGCCGCCGCCAGGAGAGAGCCCTCCGGCGCTCTTGTCTTCGACGCCCTGTATGGATTCGGCCGCAGCGAC
Source organism: Planctomycetota bacterium (assembly GCA_043806315.1). Taxonomy (GTDB): domain Bacteria; phylum Planctomycetota; class Phycisphaerae; order UBA1845; family UBA1845; genus SBAX01. Next base: position 5,181 of record JAZDHF010000224.1, read on the forward strand.
CCGCCGACCCCCGCGGACGCCAATTATTCCGCCAGCGGCGATCCATTTGAACCCGGCACGACCCCAGTCGGCTTCTACAACGGCGTCACCCTGCTCACCAACGGCACGCCAACCCGCGACACGGACAACGCCTACGGGTTGTACGATGTCTCCGGGAACGTCTGGGAATGGCTTCAGGATCAAGGCCCCGCCGATCCGACAAAGCGGCGGAACCGCGGGGGATCATGGCTCAGCGGCCCGGCGTCGCTCAAGCTCATTCCCGGGTCGCAGCGCACGGCCTCCTCCGCCGTCTCCACGACGGGGTTCCGCATCGTGCAGCGGGTCGTGGATGCCATGCTTGTAACACCACAGGGCGATGTCGTCGCCGCAGGTCCGTGGGGCGGCCCGTACGTGCCTCCGCTGTCCGACCCGATCGTCTACCGCCTCAGCAACGTCGTGAATCAACCGATCGACTTCACGATTGCGTCGGACGCGGCCTGGGTTACGGTGGAACCGAACGGCGGGGCGATTCCCGTCGGCGACTCGACCGAGGCCCGCGTGTCGATCGCGCCCCGGTGCGTCGATCTTCTCCCGCCGGGTGACAATGTCGCCACGCTGCGGATCGCGTTCGGACCCGAGCCGAAGACGATCGAGCGACGGGTTCGATTGACGTTGACCGAGCCGCTCACCGTCAGCCCGGCGGAGAACCTTGATGTGCGGATGACCTTCGGCGGCGAGCCCACACCGTTGGCCAGGGTCTACACGCTCGCAAGCGCCTCCGATCAGCCGATCGAATGGTCAGCCGACTGGGAAGATGTGTCCCTTCCACCCAGCGGGATGTCGTGGCTCACGATGAACGGCGGGCCGTCCGCCGAGGGGCAAATCCCACCCCACGCGGCGACGGAGATCGTCGTGGCTATCGATCCGGTCACCGCGGCCGCACTTCCCGTCGGCGTTCATCAGGGCCGCGTGACCTTCACCGACGACTGCACCGGCGGGGAGTTCGTTCGCCAAGTGACACTTCGTGTCACCGCTCCGTTTAACGTGACGCCCGCCGCGGAATCCATCTCCACCGGAGTCTTCGGTGGGCCATTTCAACCCCCGGCGCACACCTTTACGCTGACCAACCTGACCGACGCGCCGCTTGATTGGACGGCGGCCATCTGCGGTGATGCTCAAACATGCACCGCGCCGCCGGCACCTCTGTGGGTGATCCTGGATCACACAACCGGCACACTTCCCGTGGGCGTCGGCATGGATGTAGCCGCGACACTCACCGCGGCAGTCCGGACGCTGACCGTCGGGCGGCATTCGCTGATCGTTCGGTTTGCGACGACGGGCGGCTTCACCGTCGATCGCATGGTGACGGTCGATGTCACCGGGCTTCGACTCGAACCCCTCGACGACGGCGAGTTTCGCGGCCCGCTCGGCGGTCCTTTTGTGCCGGAATCCCTCATCTACTCCCTGCGGAACGTCGGTCTCGAGGAGATGTACTGGACGGCAAGCGTCGTTCTCGATCCACTGCCCATACCGCTCTCCGGACTCCAATGGCTTCAGGTCGCGCCGCCGAAAGGAACGATCCTTGATCCCGACGGCGACGCCGAGGTTACTATCACTCCGGCGTCGGACGCCGCGACGCTCCCGCCCGGAACCTATCTCGCCACGGTCACCGTCAACGCCAACGGCGCCGTTGCGACGCGACGCATCACGCTGATCGTCGGCGGCGAGGGCTTCACCGTGCCAACGGTCCCGATTCCGCCGGAAGACGTGCAGCCGGGCGGCCCAAACTACTTCTATCGCATCGGCAAGTACGAAGTGACCAACATCGAGTTCGCCCGCTTCCTCAATAACGCTCGACGACACAAAACCGACGAACGAGGGCAATACCTTTACCACGACATCGACTCGGGCAGCGTCTACATCAACGACGTCCAAAGCGGCGCCGAAGGAACCGACGCCCCTTCGGCCATACTTGTCACCTCCATTTACAGCGCGTCTGTTGGTCGGATCACGTACGATGCGGGCAAAGCCATGTACGTCGTCGCCGACGGTTTCGACGATCATCCCGTGGTCGGCGTCAGTTGGTATGGGGCGGCGAAGTTCTGCAACTGGCTGACGCTCCTCGAAGGGGCGCCGCCGGAGCAGCGGGTCTATGTGGAAGGTACGAGTGCCGGCGATTGGCACTCCGTAGTCTTCGATCCGGCCTCGCCCCTGGAAAACAAGACCGGGTTCCGCCTGCCGATGGACGCGGCCGCGACGACCGCCGCTGCGTACAACGAATGGTACAAGGCCGCGTCGCGCAAACGCTCCGGCGGTTTTAGCGCCCGCTACGGCTTCGGGCGCGACTCCATCACCGACCCGGATGCCAACTTCCTGCACAGCGGCGACACCGCTGACGACGGAACCACGCCGGTCGGCTTCTTCAACGGCGTCAACGTCTTGTCCGACGGCGAGACGCCCACCAACGGCACCGACAATGGCTACGGCCTCTTCGATCTGTGCGGCAATGTGGCCGAGTGGGTCCACGACTTGGATCGCACCGGCCCCACATCGCTCGCTGCAACTCGCGGCGGGCACTTTAATCACCCGATCAGTTTTACTCCCTTGCGAACCGACGCCCGCGAAGTGCTGCCTGCCGACGCGGCGTTGGCCTTCGTCGGCTTCCGCGTAGCGCAGAGCTTGACGCCCATGCCGCTGACCGTCACGCAGGACGATGACGCCGTCCGCGCGGACGGCCCCGTCGGCGGACCCTATTCGACGAACGAGTTCACGCTCCGCCTTCACAACGACGCGAGCTACACACTCGACGATTTAATAGTCAGCATCGACGCGCCCTGGTTGGAGGTTGCCGGCCTGACGCCGACACAGGTTCCGCCGGGTTCCACCGTCGATCTACCACTCCGGTTGACCTCTGGCGCAGATGCCTTGTCGCCTTCCCCGCAACCGCCCGGAAGCCTCAACCTGGTCCCCGCGACCGATCGACAGCCCGGCGGTCCCGATTACGACTACTGGATCAGCACCACCGAGGTCACCAACGATCAGTTCCTCACCTTCCTGAACGACTCCCTCGCGAATCCGACGAATGGCCGCGGGGCTTTCATGTACCACGACCTCGACTCCGGCAGCGTCTACCTCAACGCCGACGAAACCGGCGCCGCGGGGACCGACGCGCCCTCCGCCGTCCTGACCACTCTGCTCTACGACGCCTCGATCGGTCGCATCGGGTTCGTGAATCAACGCTACGTCGTCGGGATCGGATATGGGCGGCATCCCGTCGTCGGCGTGACATGGTACGGCGCGATCAAGTATTGCAATTGGCTCACGCTATTTGCCGGAATGCCCGAAGGCCTCCGCGCCTACGACGAGGGCCCCGACCCCGCCGACTGGCACCCTGTGACCGTGAAGACGGACGACTGGCGCCAACGAGGCATAAACGCCACTGAGCGGGGCGATCTCATCGTCCGCACGGTCGGCTATCGCCTGCCGATGGATGATGAACGGACTACGGAATCGCCGTTCAACGAATGGTGCAAGGCCGCCGCCGCCCGCACCGCCGCCGACGGAAATCCGCTGTTCGACGCCCTCTACGGCTTCGGTCGCGACGTGCTTACCTCCGCCGACGCCAACTACTTCGCCGGCGGCGACACGCAGCCCGATGCAACCACTCCCTCCGGTTTCTTCGATGGGGTCAACAAGCTCCTCGACGCCACGACGTTGACCGTCGCGACCGCCAATCGTTACGGGCTGCTCGATGTCTGCGGCAATGTCGCCGAATGGACGCAAGATTTTTTCTCGCCGGGCGATGCGTCGCAACGCGCGACCCGCGGCGGAAGCTGGCGCGATCCGATCGACGCGGAAGCCCTAAGAACGCTCGCGCGAATCGCGCTCCCGCCGGAGGCGGCCAACGACCACACCGGCTTCCGCGTAGTCCGCGGCACGGGGCACGTCGCCACCGTCACCGTCCGCGACAACATCGCCCGAACCACCGAGCGTCGGCACATCATCCTCGACCTCCACGAACCGCTGACCGTCACCCCGCCCGGCGGACTGGCAATCGCCGGAATCTACTGCGACGACTTCCGCTATAGGTCCATCGTTTACACAATCACGAATGAGTCGGCCTCGCCCATGCCGTGGAGCGTCAGCGTCGATCCGCCGGTCGATTGGCTCACCCTCGCCGGCCCCGTCCCTGGCGAGCTTGCTGGAACCATCGACCCGGCCCCCGACAACGCCGTCGAAGTCAGCGTCTCAACCAACGAGGCCGTCAATCAACTCACTTCCGGCGAATACTTCGCCGATGCAGCCTTCGTCGATGACCGCACCGGGCAACGCTTCACTCGCCCCATCAGTTTGACCATTGCTCAACCCATCCGCGTCGACGCGGACCCGGCGAATCCGCCCTCTGATTTGTCTGTTTTCTGGGAAGGACCGCTCGACGGGCTTCCCGTTTTTCGGTTCGCGCTCGCCCGTGCTGACGGCGCCGACGCGAACTGCGACCTGAACTACCAAGTGCGAGCCGTGGAGCCGTGGCTCACCGTCACGCCGACCGATGCGCTCACCGGCCCGCTGCCCGTGCCGCCCGCCTCGCTCACCTTCGAGGTTCGCGTGAATGAAACCGCCGAGGCCTTACCCGTCAGCGAGTACACCGGCGCGGTCGAGTTCTCCTACCTCGATCCGCACAACCCCACGCCGCCTCCGCCGATCCACGAGACCATCAAGCTCACGGTGAACGATCCCCTCGTGATCGAACAACCGGCCGAGCCGTGGACCCTGTGCTGCGAGGTGTCGTTGGAAAACCCGCCCACTCAGACCTACGCGTTGACCAATCGTCACTCGACCGATGCGATCCCCGTCGTTGTGGGCGTTGACGTGGATTGGATCGACCTGACGCCCCCATCGCTCGTCATCCTCCCCGGCGGAACGGCTGCGGTGACAGCGACGCTCAATGAGCACTCCCTTCACTCTCACGGCGAGTACCCGGCCACGCTAGGATTCGAAGATGTCGCCACGGGACACATTCAAACCCGCAGCGTGCGCTTGCGCATCACCGAGAACCTCTCCGTAACGCCCCTGACCGACTTCGAAGCCGCGGGCCCGACGCAAGGGCCGATCGCCCCCGCCTACACCGTCTACCGCCTCACCAACATCGCCGGGCAAGGGACGGGTGACATCCAGTGGCACGTTTCGGCGGATCAGCCGTGGGTCACGATCAACGGCGGCCTGAGCGCGGCGGGGTCGCTTACGGACGGCTCGTCCATCAATGTCGTCGTCGCGATCGACCCCGCCGCGGCGCCGCAGCTCCCGCCCGGCGTCTCCGAGCAGCGTTTCGCGGCCGTCATATCCTTCAACGATCAGACCAATGCCGAGACCGCGACGCGAAGCGTATCTCTCACTCTGGTCGCTCCGAAGTTCACGCTTGACGAGGCCCTCGTGCCCGCAAGCGCTCGCCAACCCGCCGGCCCGGACTATCCGTTTCAGATGGGCCGATTCCACGTCACCAATGCCCAGTTCGTCGCCTTCCTCAACGACGCCCTTGCCAACGGCGAGCATCCCCGCGGCCAATACCTGTTCTTTCACACCACCACCGGCGACGTGTACCTCAACACGGTCGCGACCGGCGAGAGCGGCGACGACCTCGGCGGTAGAACCGCCAGAATGTTCTCTCCCGCCGCCGCAGCCCGAATCCGGTTCCTCAACGGGCAATACGAAATCGTGCCGCAGACCGTGGATTACTCATTCCATCCCGTCACCGGTGTGAGTTGGTACGGGGCGGTCAAGTTCTGCAACTGGCTTACGCTCGATCAGGGGATACGGCCCCGTGAACGCTGCTACGGCGAAGGCCCCGACCTCGTCGCTTGGAGACCGATGACCATTAGCGCATCCGATTGGGCTGCCCGTGACCTCACCGACGACGAGCGTAAGGCTCTTGTGGCCGATTGTCGCGGCTACCGTCTGCCGATGGACGACGGATACAACAACCCGACCCCGACCACCGACTCCGCCGACGACTACAACGAGTGGTATAAGGCCGCCGCGTGGAACGAAACGCTGCGCCAAAACACGCTCTTCGGTTTCGGACGCAACGCCCTCACCGGTGCCGACGCCAACTTCCGTTGCAGCGGTGACGGTTTCGAGGATGTCGTGAACTGCCTGTCCGGCGGAACAACCCCCGTCGCCTATTACGACGGATCCGTAAAGGCCGGCGCATTTGCAACGGGCCCCAATGATAACACCTTTGGCCTCTACGACATGACCGGCAACGTCCACCAGTGGTTGCAGGGTCGGTACGCTCCGCCCACGACCATCGACCGCCGCACCCTCCGCGGCGGAAGCTGGAACGACCCCGCCAACGCTCAGAGCCTTCGTGCCGCTTCCCGCACGCTCTTCGCCGCGCCTTCCACGACGAGCAACCAGATCGGCTTCCGCGTCGTCCGCACGCCCGCTCCGCCCGCCGCCGACTTCGACGCCGACGGCGACGTGGACCTGCTCGATTTCGCCCCGCTCACCGCCTGCCCCACCGGCCCCGGCGGTTCAGCCTCATCCCTCTGCGCCGGTTTCGACTTCGACGGCGACGCCGACGTGGACCTCCACGATTTGGGTGCCTTTCAAGACAAGTTCACGGGCCGCAAGTAACAGTCCGACAGCCGGTGCCTGTCTCACTTGCTCGGAGACAATACATCCAGCGTTCGTGGTCGGCGGGTGTGGGACAACCTACGCCCCGTCCGATTCGATTGTGACTGTGATTTGGAAGGTGGCGAATTGGTCCTGGTAAAGCTCGGCCCGCTCCTTATGCGTCACCAGCAGTAACGCCACTCCGGTCTCGTGGGCTTCGAGCGTCCGCAGGATGGCCTCTTGCGGCTGCAAGGTGGTGAGCTTGAGGATCGCCGCGATCACGCTCTCGAACGTGTTGACGTCGTCGTTGTGCAGAAGGACCTTGTAGGGCGGCAATTGCTTAGGCCGGCGCTTCGGGACGGCCGGCTTCTTCACCGGCGACGCCGCGACGGCACACCCTCGGTCGGTTTCCGTGGACTGCGTGGTTGGAATCTCGTGATCCGCCATGGCCGACTCACTCGCCCACAACGCTCCTGCTGACCCTCAAAAGTATAGTCCGCCGAAGCCCTTGCGCCAAGCGGATGCCGGAGCGCAGGACGCAGCCTGCCGTGCGTTCTTTGCCGAACCTTGCTATCCTCTCCTGCGGACAACGTCAACAGGAAACATGCGCCGGCGAAATGCTACGAATTGGGAACATCGAACTCGACTTGCCCTTCGTGCAGGCCGCCCTGAGCGGGTACAGCGACCTGCCCATGCGCCGTCTGGCGCGACGCTACGGGGCGCCCTACACGCTCAACGAAGTCGTCCTCGACAAGCTCGTCATGCAGCGGGGCAAGAAGCAACGCGCTTTTCTTCGCGTAACGGACGACGACCATCCCGTCGGCGGGCAGCTCATGGGGGCCGATCCCGACGTTCTCGCCCCCGCGGCGTTCGCCATGGCCCAGGCGGGGTACGACGCGATCGACGTCAACTTCGGCTGTCCGGTGCGCAAGGTGCTGGGCCGATGCCGCGGCGGGTTCCTGCTGTCACAGCCTGACACCGCCTTGGAGATCATCCGCCGCGTCTACGACGCCGTCGGCCGCACCCATCCGGTTACGGTGAAGATGCGTCGGGGCATGGATGATGGGCCGCAGGCCGAGCGCAACTTCTTCCGCATCCTCGACGGCGCCTTTGAGATCGGCGCCTCCGCGGTCACCGTCCACGGGCGCACCGTCGAGCAGCGCTACGTCGGGCCGAGTCAGTGGTCGTTCCTGGCGAAAGTTAAACGCCACGTCGGTGACAGGGTCATCCTCGGCAGCGGCGATCTGTTCAGCGCCGAGGCCTGTGTGCGGATGATCCAAGAGACCGGCGTGGACGGCGTCACCATCGCTCGCGGGTGTATCGGGAATCCGTGGATTTTTCAGGAATGCCGCGCCCTGTGCCGAGGCGACGAATTGCCTCCTCCGCCGTCCATCGAGCAACAGCGTGAGGCCGTCGAAAGCCACTGGGCGGACAGCGTTGAGTTCTACGGACCCACGCTCGCCGGCAAGATCATGCGCAAGTTCGGGATCAAGTACGCCGAGCACCATCCCCTCGCCCGCCAAGTCCGCGACGCCTTCATCGCCGTCAAGACGAGTGAGGAGTTCACGCGGATCCTCGACGTATGGTACGACCCCGCCGCGTCCTGGCCGCCCGTCACCCGCCGCGAGGGTCACGGCGACCTCATCGCCGCCGGAGCGACGATGTAACCGATCGGATACGACGCCGGTTCCGAGCCGCGGGCGGAATGAAATCCCCCGAAGGCGGAGCCCGCGCGCCCATTCCATCCGAGCCGCGACCGCGTGGGATCGAGCCCGCGCGCCGCTTGAAACCCTTCACACTCCTCAAACCCTTCAACTCTCCAACTCCCCCCGTTGACCCCGCCCGCCGCCCCGCTGACAATGGCCTCGGCATCGGCATTGCTCGTGCGAGATTCCAATCCCGCGAGTTTGCAGGAAAGGATTCCCGGCGTGTCGGGTGCGAGATGGGAATCTCGCACCAGCCGGAACTGCAGTCTTATCGCATGAGAACAACGCGCTATTTCGACGAGCAAGTCATGCGAAAGCGACCCTATCTTCAACGCCGATGGTGTGAACAAGCCATCCGCGAGCCCCTTCAGCGCGAGGTTCAGCCGAACGGACGAATCCGCCTTTGGACGTACGTCGCGGAGACGGACAAATACTTGCGCGTGGTGGTCCTGGAGGACGGACAAACGGTTCACAACGCCTTCTTCGACCGTGATTTCAGAGAGACCAAACCATGAAGTTTCATTACTATCCGGAGACCGACTCACTCTACATCGATCTGGCCGACCGGCCGGGGGCCGAGTCGCGGGAGGTGGCGCCGGGCGTGGTGCTCGACTTCGACGTCGCGGGCCGCCTGGTCGGCATGGACATCGACCAAGCCAGTCAGGTTGTCGACCTGTCTCGCTTGGAAGCTGTTCAGTTGCCGGTCCACGAGCTGCTCGTAGGAAATGAGGGCAAGTGAAACGGATGGCGCGTACGAACACCCCTCGGACGAGATGATCTGAATAGCTCCCCCCACTAGGGATTATCGAGATCGTCGTAGCCTTCGGCCTCCGTCCGCTGGTCCCAGCCGAGCTGCCTGCCGTACTCCGACCAGAACTGGCACCCCGTCTTGGGGTTCAAGTGCCAGGCCACGATCTCCAGCGTATGGGCGTCAAGGCGTGCCCTCGCCTCGGCTACGCGCCCGTGCGGTGGCACGGGTTCGGGCGGCGGGCACGCCCCCGCGCAGGATTTGGTCCGAGAAAAAGCATCGCTGTTTCGGTTGTTATAGGACAATGTTTAGTTTGGGTTTACACGGCGCGGTTAAGCTGGCCTAACAGGCGTGCTCATTGATCGGTGAAGATGGGTACGATCCAACGCCGATTCGGTGGCCGAGAGGTCAATATGCGGACCGCGCCGAACAGCCGGGCGATGAAGCCGGCGGCGTTGGCAGGCCGATAGCCATTCGGGCGCGTCGAGCGGATGCGACAGGGCGTTCGCAGCGATAGAGCTGCGCCCGGAAAGCGGTTCGATGAGTCTCGCGACCGAAACGCCGCGTCGCACGATCCCCGTCTGTACGCCGGTCCTGGACGGTCGGGAGGCGGAGTACGTCGCTGACTGCTTGGAGACGAACTGGGTTTCGTCGCTTGGCGAATACATCCCCCGCTTCGAGCAGCGGTTCGCTGAACTGACCAACCTGCCACACGCGATCGCGTGCAGCAGCGGGACGGCGGCAATCCATCTCGCCCTCGAATGTCTGGATATCGGACCCGGGGATGAGGTCATCATTCCGGCGTTCACGCTCATCGTGTCGGCCAACATGGTCTGCCTGACGGGGGCGACGCCGGTGCTCGTCGATGTCCGACCGGATACGTGGTGCATCGACCCGGCGCTCATCGAGGCCAATATCACGGCCCGCACCAAGGCGATCATGGTCGTGCACATGTACGGCCACCCGTGCGACATGGACGCGATTTGCGCAATAGCCCGCCGCCGTGATCTTTTCGTGATCGAAGACGCGGCCCAGACGCACGGCGCGACCTACCGCGGGCGGACCGTCGGCGGCATCGGCGACGTGGGGTGCTTCAGCTTCTATGGCAACAAGATCATCACCACCGGTGAGGGCGGCATGTTGGTCACCCGGCGCCGCGAGATCGCCGAACGCGCCGCGCTGTTGCGCAACCAGGCCTTCGGCGAAGAGCGATTCGTCCACGATCAGGTCGGGTTCAACTACCGCATGACCAATATCCAGGCCGCCATCGGACTCGCCCAGTGCGAGCGCTTCGATGAGAAAGTCCGGCGCAAACGCGAGATCGCCGCGGCGTATGACGAACTGCTTGCCGATGAGATGACCATCCGGCGTCCCGCGCACGGCGTCGGCTGCGAACCGGTGTGGTGGATGTACGGCATCGTGCTCAAAGACTCCTTCGGCCGGGCGAAAACTGAGGTCCAAAACGCGATGGCCGCGCAGGGCATCGAGACGCGGTCGTTTTTCGTGCCGATGCACCGCCAACCGGTCTTCCAGGGTGGACATCGTCGCTGGCCGGACTTGAGGGGGACGTACCCCGTCAGCGACGAGTTGGGTCGGAGCGGCCTGTACCTGCCGTCCGGTCTGGACCTGACCTACGACGACCAGGTCTACGTGGTCGAGCAGCTTCTGGCCTGCAAACGCTGAAGGCGCCGCCGGACGACCCTCACCCCAACCCTCTCCCTGGAAGGGAGAGGGGGTGATCAACGGAACCTCGTGACGTTGCGACGCAATGACGATGCAGCCGAAAGTCCTCATTGTTCAGACCTTCTACCCGGAGTTCCTTAAGGATATCTATGCCGCCGAGCCCGGTCTGGCGGACCTCGATTTCGACGCCCAATGCACGCGGCTGTTCGGCTCCGCGTTCGGGACCGGCGACGCCTATTCTCACGGTCTACGGGCGCTGGGTTGCGAGGCGGCGGAGGTCATTTGCAACGCGGACGCCGCCCAAGCGAAGTGGGCCGAGGAGAAAGGGCTGCGACTCACAAGCCTCCCATGCTCTTTACCCTCACCCCAACCCTCTTCCTTAGAGGGAGAGGGGGTAAACATCCACGACCGGCGGCGGCAGATCATCGCCGCGCAGATCGACGACTTTCGGCCGGACGTGCTGTATGTGTTCGAATGGTGTCCGCTCGGCGATCGCTTCGTGGCGGAGATGCGATCCCGTGTACGCCTGGTCGTCGGGGAGATCGCCTCGCCGCTTCCGCCCGACCGGACCTTTCGCGGCTATGATCTGATGATCTCCTCCTGGCCGCCGATCGTCGAGTACTTTCGGGGCGAGGGGATCGCCTCGGAGCACGTTCGTCTAGGGTTCGATCGGCGGATTCTCGATCGGCTGCCGCGGGAATCGCCGCGGTACGCCGTGAGCTTTGTCGGCGGTTTTGCCCCGTCGCATCCCGACCGCATTCCGTGGCTGGAGGAGTTGCTGAGCCAGGTCGAGGTCGACATCTTCTGCTACGGGTTGGAGCGGACGCGGCCCGATTCACCGATCCGCCGACATTACCGCGGACAGGCCTGGGGCTGGAGCATGTATCAGACCCTGCAACAATCCCGCATCACATTGAACCGCCACGCCCGGCTCGACGTGCGCGGCTCGGTGAACACGGACTGGTCCAACAACATGCGGCTGTATGAGGCCACCGGCGTGGGCACGTGCCTCCTCACCGAGCAGCGGCCGCATCTTCACGAACTGTTCGAACCGGACCGCGAAGTGGTCACGTACCGGAATACTGCCGAGTGCATCGAGAAGATCGGGTACTACCTTGCCCACGAGGAGGAGCGGGCGGCCATCGCCCGCGCCGGGCAGCAACGAACGCTCCGCGAACACCTGTACACCGATCGCATGGGCGAGTTGCTCGATATCTTCCGCCGCCGGCTACACGTTCCGAGCGTCACCCCCTCACCCTGCCCTCTCCCCCAGAGGGGGAGAGGGGATTCCAGCGGGTTGAGGATCGGCATCCTCCCCGCGTTGAAGCGGCATGACGGAGGCATCTATCAGTACAGCGTCACCATGCTGAAGGCCCTTTACGAGCTCTCCACGGCGGCGGACTCGCCCTGGAATCACCAGTTCGTGGTATTCGCTCACGAACCAAGCGACCCGGTGTTGACGAAACTGAACCGTTCGCCCTGGAGCGTGGAGCCGTTTCGGCCGCCCTGGGCGCCGAAGCCGGCCATCAATCTAGGCGAAGTCCCCGACCCGGATTCGCCCCAGGAACAGCCCGATATGCGCGACTGGTTTGGGGAATGCGGGATCGATCTGATGCTCTACCCATCGCCCCATCGACTGTCGTTCGAGTCGGGGATTCCCTTCGTGATGGCCATTCACGACTTGCAGCATCTTCTGCAGCCGGAGTTCCCGGAAGTATCGGCGGACGGGGAGTGGCGGCGGAGGGAGTATGTGCTCCGCAACGCGGCGAAGTCGGCGGCCCTGTTGATCGCCGAGTCGGCGATCGGACGCGAAGATATCCTCGCCGCCTACGGCCCCTACGGCGTCGAACCCGACCGGGTGCACGTGCTTCCGTATCTGTATGACGCAACGATGGATGCGCAAGCGGCGAAAGCGTCGTTAGGGCGTGTGCGCGAGCGGCATAGTCTCCCGGACCGATACGTCTTCTATCCCGCGCAGTTCTGGCCGCATAAGAACCATGTGCGATTGGTGGAGGCCCTTGGTCTGCTGCGCCGGGAGCACGATCTGTTCATCCCGCTGATCCTTACCGGTTCGGGCAGCGGTGAGATTCGCGAGCGAGTCGTCGCCAAAATGGAGTCGCGCTGCGCCGCCCTTGGTATCGAGGGCCAGGTGCGGACGCTCGGTTACGTGTCCGATGAGGATGTCGCCGGGTTGTATGCGGGCGCCGTCGCCTTGGTAATGCCGACCTTCTTCGGACCCACGAACATCCCGTTTCTCGAGGCCTGGTCGCTGGGCTGCCCCGTGCTCACCTCCCGCATTCGGGGGATCGTGGAGCAGGTTGGAGACGCGGCCGTCACCGTGGACCCGAAGAGCGTCGAGGGGATCGCCCACGGCATTCGGGAACTCTGGACCAACGAACCGCTTCGGCAGACACTCATCGCCAAGGGTCGCTCGCGGGTGCGGGGCTACACCCCGCGGGATTTTCGGCGGCGATTGTCGCGGATTATCGACGCCGCCACGGAGCGAATCGAGCGGGAGCGGCATCGAGAACCAGCGGACACTGCGGGGGAGCGATAAGAGCCCGTACCGATACCCCCTCACCCTACCCTCTCCCCCAGAGGGGGAGAGGGGCTCTGGGATGGGCACTAAGCATGAGCGTCGCCGCGAAGACAGCGGGCAGAGTCGAACAGATTTGCGACGACGGTCGGCCGCTGGCGTGCATCGTCCACGCGGGTCCGCAGCCCGAGTCCACGGAGTTCGTGACCCCGGACGACTGGAATCAGCAAGTGGGGTTCGTCGTCTACCCCGCGGGCGGGACCATCCCACGGCATAGGCACCGCCCCATAGAGCGGCACATCGTCGGCACTGCCGAGGTGCTGGTCGTCCGTAAGGGCCGGTGCGAAGTCGATCTGTACAACGAGCACGGCTCTCCGGTCGCCACCCGCGAGCTGCGTACGGGAGACGTCCTCATCCTGGTCGCCGGCGGTCACGGCTTCCGCATGATCGAAGACACCGTGCTGTTGGAAGTGAAGCAGGGTCCGTACACCGGATCGACCGAGAAGGATTATTTTTAGTGTGGTTTATTACTACCACGCGTCGTACCTTTTGTGATTGCGGAGGCGAGTTAATGGGCAACCCCGTTCACGGGGTTCCCCGCGCAAGCGGGGCTTAGGCCGGCCCTTTAGGGCCGGTTGTGCGTGACGAACAGCTTTCTGCAGCCCGTTTCAACGGGCTTGTCTGGGGTTGTTTGTGATTCGTTACGTGTGTCGATGAAATGAAGCCCGTTGAAACGGGCTACAGACCAGGGAGGGAAGCGACGCCTGACCAGCCGTAAACGGCTGGGCTGAGACGCCGCCTTCGGCGGCGGAAAGGCCGCTGAAGCGGCCTAAACCGCAACGACCGTTCCAACGACTCGGGACGAACTTGGGGTTGTAGTATTAGGTTCGATCTGAAACCCCCTGTTCCCTTGAGGGGAGAGGTCGGGTGAGGGGTCATGAGCACCATTCCACCCTCACCCCAACCCTCTCCCTGGGAGGGAGAGGGAGTTATGCGGCGAGTGCTGACATGACCGAACCGTTCGGAGCGACCTACGCCGAAGCCTACGATGCGATCTACCACGACAAGGATTACACCGCGGAATGCGACCTCGTGGAGCGGCTGTTTTCCCGACACCGGGCCGGATGCGTGCGGGAGGTTCTCGATCTGGGGTGCGGCACGGGACGGCACGCGGAGTTGCTTGTCGATCGCGGCTACGAAGTGGTAGGCGTCGATCGCTCGCCCCACATGATCGCCCAGGCCAACCGGCGGGCCGCCGAACGGCGCTCATCGCGCTCACCCGTCTACCACGTCGGCGACGTTCGCACATTCCGTACCGATCATCGCTTCGACGCGGCTCTTATGATGTTTGCCGTCCTCGGGTATCAACTCGAGGACGAGGACGTGCTCTCGTCGCTCCGCACGGCCCGTGCGCTTCTCCGCGACGGCGGACTCTTGCTCTTCGATTGCTGGTTCGGACCGGCCGTTCTTCACCAGCAGCCGACCGACCGCACCAAGACGGTGGAGAGTTCCGACGGGCGGCTGGTCCGCACCTCCACGTCGCAGCTCGATGTGCCGCGTCGCCGGATCGCCGTGCGGTTCCACGTCGAGCGGACCACGGGGGCCGAAGAACGCCGCGCGGAGGAAACGCATTGCCTGCGGTTCTTTTTCGGGTCGGACATCGAACGCTTCCTGCGAGCGACCGGCTTCTCGCTCCTGCGCATCGGGGCGATGCCCGATTTCGACACGGACCCCGACGAAACGACGTGGAACGTTCTGGTCCTCGCCCGGGCCGACCAACCCACAGACGCTCGAGACGCTCGCATCCCCGTGCGATCCGCGCCATGATGGACGCATGTCGGCGGCACAAGCCTCTTTCGACGAGACGCTCTCGGCGGCGCTACGGCGCTGGGAAATGCCGGTCCTGCCGAGTGAATTGCATCAACTCCGCGCCCACTTCGAGGCCGTCGTCAAAACCAACCGGGTGATGAACCTCACGCGGATCACGGATCCGGTCGAGGCCGCCGTGAAGCACTACGCCGACTCGCTCGCACTGCTGCCGTGGACGCGGGACCGTTCGATCACGGTGCGAACGATCCTCGATGTGGGGACAGGGGCGGGATTCCCCGCGGTGCCGCTTGCCGTGATACGGAGCGAATGGGCGGTGACGGCCATCGACGCGACGCGGAAGAAGGTGGAGTTTCTAACTCGCACCGTGGCGGCGATCGGCCTGACCAACGTGCATGTCGAGCACGCCCACGCCGCCCATTGGCGTCCGATCCTTCGAGGCTCAGGACAAGAGAGGCCGTTCGACGTGGTTGTCGTTCGAGCGCTCGCTCCGCTGGGAAAATGTCTGGATCTGTGCGCCGCGTTCGTGAAACCGGGCGGATGGCTGGTCGCCTACAAGACGGCGTCGCTGGATCGCGCTGAACTCGCGGCGGCGAAGAAACTGCTGAAAAAGACGCGGATGCGCCTCGAGGAGCCGTTCCCGTATGAACTGCAAATGGGCGACCAAACGCTGCACCGCAGGTTGCACTTATTCCAGCGCGTTCGATAAACCGACGAGGAGTTACCGCGCCGGGGCCAGGGTGACCTTGAGAGTCTGCTCCTGGCCGTCGCGGAGGACGACTACGTCAACGGTGTCGCCGGCCTTGTTGTTGCGCGTGGCGGCCATGTAGTCGTAGACGTTGGCGACCGACTTGCCTCCGATGCGGATGATCCGATCGCCCGCCTTCATCCCGGAGATGTCCGCGGGGCCTTCAGGGCTGACGGCATCGACGCCCATTCCCGGCTTGCCGTCGTCGGTGAATCCGGGCGTCAAGCCCATCACCACGCGATAGCTCGGCGTGCCCGCCGGTGGCTCTTTTTTCTCCGACTTGACGACTTGAAACTCCGGACGGCCCTCGCGTACGGCCAAGTCCTTGGCCACGTCGTAAACGAGTCTTGCTATCTTCGCCCCGCCGGCGGCGTTGATTTTGTCGGCGTCGTCGGTGGGTCGATGATAGTCCGGGTGGTTACCGCTGAAGAAGTGCATCGAGGGAATCTGTTTGCGAACGAAGACGGCGTGGTCGCTTTTGCCGCCCTCGTCGACTGCGGGTGCGATGGTGAGTCCCGCGGCGCGACCGGCCGGTTCGAGGATGTCCATGAACTCCTTGCCGCACTTGGCGCCGAAGACCGTCACATGATCATCACCGGGCTTGAGACGGCCGATCATGTCCATGTTGAGCATCGCCACCGTGCGGTCCACGGGAACCGCCGGGTGCTCGATGTAATACTTGCTGCCGTGTACACCGGACTCCTCGCCGGTGAAGGCGATGAAGACGATACTACGGTCGGGCGGCGGGGCCGAGGCGAACTTGCGGGCGACTTCGATCAGCCCGCTGGTGCCCGAGGCGTTGTCATCCGCGCCGTTGTGAATCTGCGGAGCCACTTCTTCGGCCACGAGCTTCCCGGCTTTGAACTTCCGCATCATCGGCTTACGAATGCCTAGATGATCGTAGTGCGCCCCGATGACGACGAACTCGTCGGCGTGTGCGCCGACGCCGCGTCGAATCCCCAATACGTTCCGCGTCGGAGCGCTGGTCTTCTTGAAGCCTGCTTGACCGCTGACCTGCGCATGGGCCAGCTCCGCCGAGGCGAATCCTCCCGTGTCGAGCTTCTCTTGCAACTCGTCCAGCGTGCCGACGCGCGCGGCGGAAAGACGGTCATCGGCGAGAGCGCGCATGATGTGGAAGGCGGGAATCCCGTAGGCGTCGGCGCCCTCGGCCACAAACTCCGTCAAGCGGTCGCTTTCGCCGGGCGCGGGCTTGGGGCTGACCATGAGCACGGCCACCGCCCCGCGATCCTTGGCGTTGTAGACCTTGCTGCGCTGCATGGCGTGGCTGGTGGGGTTGCCGTTTTCGTCGGCCCACGAGGCCGGCTCGCCGTCGAGCATCAACGCCGCCTTACCCGTCAGGTCGATCTCCTTGAAGTCATCGAAGGTCTTGTCGGGGTTGATGATGCCGTAGCCGCAGAACACGACTCCACCGCTGAAGCTGTCATCCGAGGAGAAGTTGAAGGGGATGAAGTCCACGCCCTGGCGGCGCTCGACCTTGTCACCCGTGAAGGCCAAGCGGCTTTCGTCGGTGAGCGTCCGATGCAGGGTCATGGGGAACGTTTGGAAGTACGTCCCGTCGTCCCCGGCGGGTTCGAGTCCGATCGCGGTGAACTCTCGGGCGATGTAGTCGGAGGCGAGTTCGATCCCGTGCGAGCCGACCCCGCGTCCCTCCAGCTTGTCGCTGGCGAGATAGTTGATGTGACTCTGAAACCGCCACTCAAGACCACCGGCGCAGCCGGCGACCAGGAGAAGGACGAAAAAACCGCCACGCTCCATCCGGCTACTCATTCGACGTTGTACATTCGCCATTCGATATCCTATTTGTCCGTCCTCGTTTCCAGAGCGCGCTGTGTCGCTTTGACGACTTCTGCGGCCGGCAGAATTAGCCCGCTCATCATGTCCTGTATGCCCGACATCCGCCCCAACATCGCCATCGGATTGCCTGCGTTGCCTTCGCTTTCGGGCACCTGCATCACGACCACTCCCACGGGCTTCCCATCCGCGAGAAACACCGGCAGACCATAGGCGGCGCCAACGTTGCCCGCGGGCACGTATAGGTCGCGGGGCTTTGCGGTCGTTCCGGCAATACGCCCATCGGCAGCGACGGCGCAGCGTGCGAAGAACTTGCCCATTCGCCGGAGCACGTACACTTGCTGCCCGACCTTCGGAACCGCGCTCTGCGAGAAATCCACATACGCGTACTTCTGTTCACCCGGCTCCTTCATCCGAACCCATGCCAGATCGAGTTCGGTGTCCCGCGCAACGATTTCGGCGTCGCGCCCCTCGGTGTCGTCGCCGACCAGGATCTTCAGGTCCGTCGGTGTCGCGGTGATGTTTCCGCCCATTTCACCCATGAACTGCCGCATCATTCCGATGAACCCGCTCAACTGCGTATTCGAGCACAGGACCAAGCCCTTCGCATCGATCATGACGCCGTTGACTTCCGATTCGTTTTCCTGTTCCCCGCCGCCGAACATGCCGCCCATATTGACCTTGAGCGTGAACTTGACCGTCACGATGGCCGGCGTCTTTTCCTTCAGCAACTTGCTGAAGGTTTCGCCGTCGTCGGCGGGGGCCGTCGCCCAGGCCATGCTCGAAATTGTCGCGATCAAGGAAGCGATCATCCATCGTCGTGGATAACGGGTCATACTCGGTTCTCCTATTTGCCGGTCGGAGGCGGTCCGGGTTTCGCCTTGGGGCTCCAATCCGGCTCGATGTAATGGAAGTGCGTGCGGACGCCGCGAAGCACGAGGAAGACGACTCGCTCGGGTTTGCGTTGCGTGATTTCCTGGATTGCCTCGCGGTATTCATTGAGCCCGGCGATGTCCCTGTCGCCGACGCGCTGAATCAGATCGTCCTCTCTCACGCCGCCCAGGTCCGCCCAGCCCGCGTCTTCGAGGCGTTCAACGATCACGCCCCTCACGGAATCTTCCCAGCGGTTTTCGTCGCGGTCGAAGAACGTCACTTCGCGGACGGTCAGCTCGAAATCGCGGTTTTTGTCGCGTCGCGCCTCCTCCTGCGTCATGCGCGTTGGCTCCAGTTTCAAGGACACCTTCCGTTCAGCCCCCTCGCGGAGGATGGTGACTTCGGCGGTACCGCCGGCGTCCAATTGCCGCGCCTTGCGGTGAAACAGCCCGGCGTCCTGCACGCCCTTGGGGGTCAAGCGCTCCCCATTGAGTGACAAAATGATGTCACCTATCTGCAGCTCGCTGTTCGCCGCCAGCGTGCGTGGATAGACCCGGGTGATGCGGAAGCCGACGGCCTCCGGTCGGCCGAGCTGCGACGCCAGCTTGGCCACGACCGGTTGGACGGCCACGCCCACCCATGCCTTCGCCACCTCGCGCGGCGGGTCGGTGTCCTTGTCGGGCTTGGGCTTTAGCAGGGTAAGGTGGTGCTTACCTTTACGATCGAACTCGACGATCAGGTATTCAGGCAACTCGGCGGCAACCATGATCTTTTCATAGCGCTCAACAAGCCCGGCGAGGCTCTCAATGCGCGCGCCTCCGATCATGGTGAGGACATCGCCGGCCGCAAGGGGAGGCTCCGCCGTCTC
>JAZDHF010000225.1:0-11100 GCA_043806315.1 Planctomycetota bacterium
CATGCCTTTCCGCGAAAATCGCGGCGTATCATGGCCGAAATGGAGCAGCAAGTTGAAATCGAAAACGGTCATCATCGCTCGTAAGCTGTTGTCATTCATGCGTTTGCAAGAAAACCAAAATCGGTCAACCGGACACTAGTGAGTCACTATATTGACCCTTGAGCGCTGTGGACCCGCGTTTTTAGCTGCGAAAAGGGCGTTTGCCGGCCTGCCAAGGGTCAAAAAAGACCGAATTTCGCATCACGGGTGCGGAAGTCGGGCTACGCCCCGCCGATCCTCGCCGGCGGATAAAACTCCAAGGACAAAACGCGGTTCAGTCCAACCGACCTTTTGCGGCGGCGGGCACGACCCACTGACCTCCCACGCCATCCTCCGCCGCAAAAGCTCTTAATTCATTTGTCGGCGGTCCGTAAACGGTGGTGCGAGACTACGTTACGTGATTGCCGCGGCGGTTTCATAAACGGCACACGCCGCTGGCTAGCTCGTTGCGCAAAAGCACATTGCGGCGATCGTCGAATTGTCTTTCCGTTATCCTTTCCGCCGACCCGGAGCTGTCAGTGCTGCTTTCGTAGTGGCCCCGACTGTCGCCGAACGTCCGTCAACACGAGCGGGCGGCGGTTACAGCCCTTGCTGGACCGGCGGGGCAGTAACGGACTGCCTCGTCAGTTTACGAAACCGCATCGACGCAGTGCGGGTCGAGACACCGATCAGGCATGGCTGCCATGGTGCCTCTTGCGGAATCGCCATCGGGGAACAGGCTCGGTCGTTGCGATGATCGCTTCGGGCAGTTCACGAACGCCCTGGCATTCGGGTCGACCGCCTCGTTACCGGGTTCACACGACATTGTTCTCAGCGACGGAAGATTCCCCAGAGAAACCTTGACCCGCAGCCTATGGTCCGCTAAAGTTGGTCAGGGAATACTGGGGCGAATACGACAAGCTCACCAGCTAGGTAAGCGCGGTTATATGGGTCGTTTTGCAGGCCTTCGTGCGTTTATGAGACGAACCGGCCCGCACTCGAGTCCCCGTCGTGCTCGCGAGCGACCTTTTTCAGCGGACCATCGCACCGGTGCACGCCCGTTGGGCCTTGCTTACCCCAACAATGTATCTTACCTAGTTTAGCGCGTCGGTTCAGCGTGCGTCAAGCCCGGCGGAGTTGCTGCGTTCAGCGTTGTCGCCTCCTACGGGCCGCATTCCGAAACGACGTGCAGAGGAGGGGGAAGATGAATCACTCCATGGGTTGTCGGTCACCGCGCCGCCATGCCGCCGGAACCGTCGAGGGCAGCCTCAGTTTTCTCATCACCGTCGGAGTTGGTTGCCTGGCTCTCGCAGCCCTGCATTCCCTGACCGGGTGCGGCCAGCAGCAGGGTCTCGCGGCATTGGCCGGGCAACCCGAGACGAACGCGAAGACATCCTCCGGGGCGACCGATCGAACCTCGGGCGATACCGCTTCAGCGGGGGCCGACGAAGAGCAAATCGAGTTCGTCGATCTGGATGAGGCCGGGGTGGACTCCGTACAGGCCGATGAGGACGAAGGCGACGCCTTGGACAAGAACGCTCCGCGGGCGAGGCGCGTCAGCGGCGAGACGCGACAGGCGGTTCGCGAGCGGCTGCTGATCAAGTTCAAGGCCGGGGTCGGCGAGGCGGATAAACACCGGATCATCGGAAACGCCAACGCGGCGGTCGAACGCGAGATTCCACAGATTGGGGTCAAGGTGTTGCGGCTTCCCGAGGGCGCGAGCGAGACGGCGGCAATGAACGCGTTTCGCCAGCGACCGCAGGTGGATTTTGTGGAGTTGGATCACATTTTGACACCGGCCATGATCCCCAACGATACCTACTACAGCTATGAGTGGCACCTGCCCAAGATCGGCGCGCCAGCCGCGTGGGACATCACGACTGGCAGCGCCGCCGTTATCATCGCCATCCTCGACACGGGCGTGAACCCCGTTGCGGAGTTGGCCGCGAAGATGGTTCCCGGTTGGAACGTGTTTGACGACACCGCCGACACGAGCGATTTGACCGGGCACGGGACCGTTGTTGCGGGTCAGGCCGCTGCTATCACCAATAACAACGCAGGGGTGGCCGCGGTGGCATGGGGCTGCAAAATCATGCCCGTCCGGATCGTCAGTCCGAGCGGAATAGGCAGCGATCAAATGCTTGCCGCGGGGCTCATCTGGGCCGCCGATCATGGCGCCAAAGTGGCAAACTCGAGCTTCGCCTCGCTCAATAGCCAGACCCTGGCGAGCGCTGCGCAGTACTTCAGCAGTACCACACAGGGTGTCTTCACTTTGTCGGCCGGTAATGATGGGCTCTATTACACGGAACCAAGTGATCCCTATATCCTCCGGATCAGCGCTACGGGCAAGAATGATCTCGTCCCGTCTTGGTCAACGGTTGGCGACTTCATCACTCTTAGTGCCCCGGGGGAGTCCATACTTTCAGTCAGCGCAAGCGGCGCGATCGTGTCGGGATCGGGCACATCCGCTTCCGCGCCGATTGTAGCGGGAGTTGCGGCACTTATTGTCTCCGCTAATCCGACTCTAACGGGCCAGCAGGTCCAAGACATTTTGAAACAATCTGCGGACGACCTTGGCGCGCCCGGTTGGGATCCAAGCTACGGTTGGGGGAGAGTGAACGCCGGGCGGGCGGTGCAGATGGCACGAGACTTTGGCGGGACGCCAAGCGATACGACGCCTCCGACGGTGAGCTTCAGCTCGCCCGGCGGGGGGGCCGTGGTCGCAGGCACGATCAGTATCGGGGCCAACGCGGCCGACAACGTCGGTGTGGCGTCGGTTACGTTGAGCGTTGACGGCGTGGACCTCGGGACCGATTCGGCGTCACCCTATTCGTTCGCGTGGAACACGACGTCGGCGGCGAACGGGGCGCATACGTTGCGTGCCACGGCGCGGGATGCCGCGGGCAACTCGGCGTCTGCGCAAACAAACGTCACGGTCGACAATGCGGCGCCCAGTGTCAGCTGGACCGCACCCGCTCCAGGAGCGTTCGTGGCCGGCACGGCGCCCCTCGCGGCGAGCGCCAGCGACAACTTGAGCGTTTCGTCCGTCGTGTTCGCGATCGACGGGACGACGCTCGCCACCGATCTGAGCGCGCCGTACTCCACATCTTGGAGTAGCACTACGACCTCGAACGGGGCGCATACGCTCAATGCCAGGGCGCAGGATATGGCCGGAAACACGACCAGCACGCAGATGACCGTCACCGTCGACAACGCCGCTCCGACGGTGAGTTTCGGCTCACCGGCCTCGGGGGCGACCGTCAGCGGGACCGTGTCCGTTCAGGTCAGCGCCAGTGACAACCTGGGGATCGCCTCGGTCGCCGTGAGCGTCGACGGGGTCTTGCTTGGGACGGACAACACAGCCCCGTATAGCTTAGCATGGAATACGGTGACGGCGATCGACGGGCCGCACATGCTGGGCACCACGGTGCGCGACCTTGCCGGAAACACCGCCACGGCACAACAAAGCGTGACGGTGAGCAACGCACCGCCCGCGGGTGACACCACGCCGCCGACGATCACGATCGCGTCTCCGGTGAACGGCGCGACCGTGTCCGGAACCGTAAGCGTGACGGTTTCGAGGAACGACGACGTGGGCGTGGTCAGGGTGGAACTCTACGTCGACGGAGCGCTGAAGGCCACCTCTGTCACTTCGCCCTTCACCACCAAATGGAACACGCGCAAGGCGGCCAAGGGGGGGCACACCCTTCGATGCGCGGCCTATGACGCAGCGGGCAACGTGGGGTATTCACAGGTCGTCACCGTGTACAAGTGATTCCCGGGCGTTATTCACCGTGACCTCCAAAAAAGAAGGCGGGGCGCCTCGCGGCGTCCCGCCTCTCGTTTGGCTTCACCGGGAGCAGAGGCCCTTTCGGAACTCAGGCTACCCGGATGATCGCTGGGCTACGGACAAGAATCCGTACCGCAGCAGGCTTCTCCCGTAGCGCCCTTCAAGGTGCAGTTGATCAGCGGGATCAGATTGAGCACCGCGCAGTTGTTGCCGATCGCGCTATTGCAGTCGGCCTCGCTGCCCGCCGGACCCGGGGGGTCGAAGTCGAGTCCCAGCGCGTCGTTCACCAGCGGACGGTCGTGGCAGTTGCCCGGCAGCGGCGTGCACGGCGAAAGATCCGCACACGGCGTGCTGCCGTTGCACGCCGCACCGTTGGCACAGGTTCCCGTCTGGCAGAACCCGGTGATGAGGAAATGACCGCCGTTGTTGAAGCAGTCAATTTCGTTGCGGCACTGGGTGTTCGCGCTGGTGCTCCCGCCCAGGCAGGCGTTGTTGCAGTAACTGAACAGCCCCGCCAGGTACGCATTGCCGCCGCAGTCGTCACCAAAGCCGCTGACAATGCAGTTCAGGGCCAAGGCGGTGAGTTGGCGGGCATTCTGCAGCACGATGGCGCTCCTCGGAGCGACACACATCGCTTCGACCGCCGACGCCGCATTGTTGACCGGCACCGTCGCGTTGATGCACTCCCCGCAAACGAACAGCGAGCCGCCGCCGGCGTTGATCACCGCCTGGGTGATGTTCTGGCTACCGCGCTTGAGGGGGTTGGCGCGAGCATGGGTGCCCCAGAACCCCGGCGTGCGGCAGGTTGCCTCTTCGCACTGCTCCACCGCCAGAGTCTTACAGCAATGACTGTGACACTCCAGGGTGGTGTCGGGACGGTCGGTGACCGTCACGCAGTACTCGCCGGCCGTATCGACCGTGATGCACTGCGTGGTCGCGCCGGTCGACCAGAGGTAACTCAAGCCTGCCGGTGCGCAGAACTCCGTCGATTCGCCCTCGCAGATCAACTCGTCCCCGGTGATGTTACAGGGTGGGTTCGGGTGGACGATGAGTTGGCCCTCGCACGGCGGAGTTCGGAATCCGTTTCCATCCGTCACCATAACGATGTATGTGCCGGCGACTCCGACGTTGATGCATCGGTCGGTCGACTCAAAACCGCCCGGCCCCGTCCAGCTATACGTGAACGGCGGCAAACCTCCCAGCGCGTCTGCGCAGAACTGAGCGGTTGCTCCGTCGCAAACTTCCTGAAGGAACGGATCGACTTGGCATTCGCATCCGACGCATGTAACGGTGACTTCACACTCATCGCTACAGTCTTTGGCATCGACTACCGTCACATGGAACTGGCCCGAAAGAGCGGCCGGCTGCGCGACATGGTACAGGACGGTAAAGGTCGCCCCAACTACGTCACAGGAATCGACGATCCAACCTGCGCCATCGACAGAGACCGAACAAGTGTAGGGAGCAGTACCTCCGCTGATCGTACCGGTGAGTTCTCCGGCGACCGACGGCGCATCGATCGAGCACGTCGGGTTCGGGTTGACCGTCACGTCCGTCGTGCACGGCGCGGACCGATTGCCGCAATCGTCGATGGCGATGCAGGTGATCGTCGTCGTTCCCAGCGGGAACGGATCGCCGATCGCCAGCCCGTCGCTGCGCGCACAGACCACGCGGCAATTTCCGCAAGTGTCGAAGCACGTAGGCGGAGTGAAGCTCACCGGGTCACCGTCGCACACCTCGATATCCGGCGGACAACTGTGCAAAAACGGCGGAGTCGTGTCCACGATCGTGATCCTCTGGACGCAACTTGCGGTGTTCCCGCACGCGGCGGCCGCGGTTCCAACCTGCGCGTCGGTGCCCAGGAAGGTCTTTTCCACGATCCCTAGCTTTGGCGGGGGCGTGATGCCGGCCACCGCGCCGCCGTCGCAAACAACCGGAATGACCTCGCAGGTCACCGAAACTGAACAAGGCCCAGTACAGGCGTCGTTACACGTGGCCTCCCCGCCGCATTCGCAGCTCGGATCATCGCATAGCGGGGGAACGCAGACCGCCCCACACTCCAGCGTGCAATCCGGCGGACAGGTGACTACTGGTGGAGTAGTGTCCACCACGCTGATCGTCTGGCAGCACGGCGCGGAGCGATTCCCGCAATCGTCGACCGCCACCCAGCAACGCGTCACGCTGTACTCCTGCGGACATTCTCCGGGCGTGCGGACATCCGGCCCGTCCTGCTCAATGCGGCACGGACCGCAGTCGTCGTCGCAGGTCGGCTCACCAAACACCGGCGTCTCCGGGCACTCGATGGTATGCGACCCCGGACAACTCGTGATCTCCGGCGGGGTCGTGTCGTTGACGCAGATCGTCTCGCTCTTCTGCGACCTGTTGTCGCAGTCATCTGTCGCCATCCACGTCCGGGTGACGCAGTACTCCTGCGGGCAGTCCCCCGGCTCTGTCACGTCCTCGAACGTCAGGGTGGGATCCGGATCGCAGTTGTCCGTCGCCGTGGGGGTGGTGAACACCGGCAGGGCCGGGCACTCGATCTTCGAGGGCCCCGGCAGGTCCGAGATTTCCGGCGGGATGGTGTCATCCACCGTGATGATCTGCACGGCTGTGGCCGTGTTCTGGCACGCATCCGTGCACCGGTAGGTCCGCTGGATCGTCTCCGGGCAGGTCCCGGACGACTCATCGCCGACGAAGCTGGCCGTCGCTCCGGCCAGGCAGTTGTCCGTGCACGTCACCAGACTCGTATCGGGGCCCGGTACGTCCTCCCGACACTGCAAGTTCTCGTCGTCCGGAATCGTGATCCCCGGCGGGATGGTGTCGTTCACGGTGATGTTCTGGCTGTCGCTGACGTCGTTGCCGCACGAGTCCCGGCAAGTCCACGTCCGGGTGATGACTCGCGGGCAGGTCTGCCCGTCGTCGCTCTGACTAAAGCCCGGCGTAATCGACCCGTCGCAATTGTCCGTGCACGTCACCGTGGCGGGTGACGCAACGTCCTCGTCGCACTGCACCCCGGTGTCATCCGGCACACCGTGCAGAACCGGATCGGTGGTGTCGTTGACGGTGATGATCTGCGTGCAGTCGTTCGTGTTGCCGCAGGCATCGGTGCACCGGTAGGTGCGGGTGATGGTCTCAGGACACGTCAGGCCATCCGACACGTCGCCCACGAAACTAGACCTCGCGCCCGCCAGGCAGTTGTCCGAGCAACTCACCAGACTGGCGTCCGGTTCCGGGACATCGTCCCGACATTGCTCGCTGATCGGTCCCGGACAGGTCGCCCGCGGATCGGTGGTGTCGTCCACGGTGATGTATTGGCTGTCATTCACCGAATTCCCGCAAGCGTCCCTACAGGTCCACGTCCGGGTGATGACCCGCGGACAGGTCTGGCCGTCGTCACTCTCACTAAAGCCCGGGGTGACCGACCCGTCGCAGTTGTCCGTACAGGTCACCGCCGCCGGCGACGGAACGTCCGCGTCGCATTGCACCGACGTATCGTCCGGAACGCCGGCGAGCGATGGCTCGGTGGTGTCGAACACGGTGATCGTCTGAGTAGCGCTCACCTCGTTGAGGCAGCTATCCGTGCATGTCCACGTCCGCTTGATGGTCCGGGGACAGTGCCCGGTATCCTCGACGGTGAGGACCGGCGCAATCGACCCGTCGCAATTGTCCGTACAGGTCACCGCGGCCGGCGCCGGAACGTCGGCATCGCATTGCACCTCGGTGTCACCCGGAACGTCGTGCAGAACCGGATCGGTGGTGTCCTCAATGGAGATGGTCTTGCAGCAGTCTACCCCGGGGGAGGGGCAGTTATCTGCAATGATATTGGCGCAAAGCTCGCAGGAGCCACAAGTAGCGCTCGCCTGCACGTTCACGGACGACCCGGTGTTCGACCCGACGATCGAGCAGCCACCGGTCACCGTCCAGTCATATACAGGGTTGGTTGCCGTTCCGGTGACAGACACCGTGTAAGGGTTCGTGGTCCCCGGACAAACGGGAGACGGCCCATCGACGGTGCACTCGGGGCACGGGACGAGGATGTCCGCGCCCTTGATCTGGTTGTCTTGGTTGCCGAGCGACGTGACGTCCGACTGGACGCAGGCCGGGGCCGCCGTAAAGGTGCTGCCTAACTTGTCCAGGTTGAAGTGATACGGACCTCCGCTGATCTGAGAACTTCCGACTCCCACGCCCCAGGCAAGCGCATTGATGTTCGGATCACCGGAAACACCGAGATGCCCGGCCAACTGGACCAAAATTCGGGTCGATGTCGAGGTCCACTGTAGCATGTATTTGATATTGGAGTCGCCGGTGTCCCCCAGGTTGGCGACGTCGTGGCCGCAGATCGTCAGCGACGCCGTCGAGATGGCGGTATTCCCGCAGATGCGGATGGTTCTGTTCCCAAAGACGGACTCGTAGGCGTCGATCCTTGATTGCGTCGAGCCATCCTTGCTGATGAACGGATCGTCCGGGACATCCACGTTGACGCAGAATGCGCCTGAATCAAGGGCGCTGCAGGTCGCGGGGAAGGTGTCAGGCGGTCCGAGTTCGGCGTCGCACTGATCATCCGAATAGAAGGGCAGAATCGGTGCATTGTCGCCGGTCAACAGCCCCGGCGGCGGGGCCACGGTGGCGTCGGCCGCGGCCACAGCCTGCACCCACGAGGTCAGGAAGTCGTAGGCGTGAATACCGCCCTTCGTCGCCTGGTGGCTTAAGGACAACGTATGGATGTTGCCCGGGGTCGCAGCGATCTCGTCGAACACCACGCGCTGCGGGTTCGACATCCCTTCGAAGTACATGGCGTTACTTGACTGGACAATGGAGTTGATCCAGTGGATGTCGCCGAGACTCAAAGGCGCCGGCGAATCGTTGTTCGCCGCCTGCTTGAAGTCGACTTTGACATTGGCCAGTGCGACCTTCGGCGCCCCCGCCAGGGACATCGCGACGCCCAGCAGCAATGCCCCGGCGAACGTGTTTTGCTTCTTGACCCAATACCTGCCTCTTCTCGAACTCACAGCTATCCTTCCTTTTCTAATAGACCCGACACTCCTTCCGGGCAACACATCGTCGCCCGGCGCTTTCTCCGTAACAAAGCTACGACATGAAACGCTCTTTGGACTCATGGCCCACGCTCCGCTTTCCAAACCTGATTTACGCCCCTCCGTGAAAGAAATACGAAACGAGGCCCCTTCCTGGTCCTCGATGATAATTTACCCTCAAGGCGTTTCGGCCGCACGCGTCGCGGGCCGTCCCCCTGAAACACGCGGACCCTTCATCGAAGGGCCGCCCGCGTTGCCCAACTTAGCAACAAGATCACGACCCATACTCCGATCGCCGATGCAAGGATGGTCACCGTCGCCACGGCGAGGCTGTAGTCCGCATCCGTCTGTGCCGCGGCGAAGGCACGGCTCCGCGCGCTTGCCCTTCCGTTGTCGGGTTGGGCGCTCAATGACACAACTGTGTCACAGCCTCAAGCCAAGCGGTTCACCCGGCGCAGGTTCATTGGCGGGTTAGACCGGGGTGATCGAGACGAACAGAAAGCCAGCTCAAGCTTCTATCCCCGCCGCCACTTGTCCCCCAAGCCACATATTATTGCCGAAGCCGATAATTTTGTCAAGGGCCTACACCGGGTAGGCAAAAAAGAACGCCATCGTGAGCACCCGACGGGGATTATAGTCCTATAAAGTAACACTACTACGCTAAGTTTGTCCCGAGGGGTTGGAAAGGGAGTCTACGATTCAAACCGCTTTAGCGGCCTTCCCGCCGCCGAAGGCGGCGCCTCAGGCCAGCCGTTTACGGCTGGTAACGCGTCCGACCTCGAACCCCTCCCTCAGCCCGTTTCAACGGGCTTGTCCGGAATGTCGCTCGT
This sequence comes from Planctomycetota bacterium, assembly GCA_043806315.1. GTDB lineage: Bacteria > Planctomycetota > Phycisphaerae > UBA1845 > UBA1845 > SBAX01. The sequence continues at coordinate 9,672 of JAZDHF010000225.1, forward strand.
GTGAAGCCCGTTGAAACGAGCTAACGTCGAGGAAACGGGAACAGGTTTCACGGCCCAGGCGTAAAACGCCTGGCCTAGTCGCCTGCGGCGCGAAAGGTCGCTGAAGCGACCTCGAACCAGGCCCGGCCATCCGGGCCGACAGCGCCAGCGACCGGACCTGCGACGCGACGTATCCGTTGTCTGGTTACGACGCGCGGCTCGGGTTGACCGCTCCATGTCTGTCGCGGTTCTGACTACGCCGCCCGGTATCCAATACAAACAGGCTTCATCGCGTTGGGGAAACCCCTTGGAGTGCGTCCTGAAGCCCCCTCACCCCACCCTCTCCCCCGCGACGGGGGAGAGGGGTGCTAGGAGGCATTGTTGGTAGGCCCCCGTCCGTGGCCGCACTTACGCAACTCTGCGAGGCGCCCTGACGATGAGAACGATCGAGCGAGTAGGGGTTGGACCTACCGCCGTAAGTCTTGCGGGATTGAGAATGACCGAGGGAAATCAGACTCCCAGCGGCGCGATCGGGTCCGAGCTGGTCCGTGAGGATGCTTCGTTCGCGGATATTGTGACCCAGTTCGTCGCCGGGCTGAGCGAACGCTTGACGCGGATGGAGAACGCCATTCGTCAAGCCGACTTCGACGCCCTGCGCATCGCGGCCCATCAACTCAAGGGAAGCGGGGGCGGCTACGGATACCCCATTCTCACCGAACGCGCAAGCCGGCTCGAAAGGCACGCCAGGAACCACGCTATCGATCAGTGCGTCGACGCCCTGGCCGAACTCAAGGAAATCTGCCGCCGCGTGGTCGTCGATCCCCACGAATAAGACCGCATCTTGGAACCTTCTCCCCCGTCGCGGGGGAGAGGGCAGGGTGAGGGGGTCTGAGGACCCTGTGCAGCGGCAGCGTTGCGGCATTGGCGTGTCCCACCCTCACCGGTCCGCAGGGCGCGTTCGTAGAGTTCCGCCGGAGGCAGGTTCCAGTAGACCTCGCCGCAGCCATCAAGGGCGTAGCGATCGAGCCCCGCCCGACTCGGACTGTATCCGAGGTTGCTCACGGCGAGTCCCCGCCAGCCCCCGCTGCGCCGGGTCTCGTCACCGTGCGCCCGTCGAAGGCCGAACGAAAGTCGCCCAGCCCAGCGTCTCCGGGCCCCCCGACAACCCCCAAAACGCTCCCCCACGCAGCTTGCTGACTCCGCACGCACCCGAATCCGTTCCGACCGCCAGGCCAGCGCTATGAGGCGGTCGCCGTCCGGCGAAGTGCGAAGTAGATCTTCGCTCCGGTTACTCAAACCGGTGAGTTTGAGTTAACCCGGATTATTCATACCGCTCCGATTGGACGTGGCTGAGGCTGGGCGGGCGTCGGCCGTGATGCGTTGTGCACAAGTTGGGCAGGGTACGCGCAGAAAACCCCCTTACCCCCATCGAGAACCAAGCTGTCGGCGG
>JAZDHF010000226.1:0-4673 GCA_043806315.1 Planctomycetota bacterium
CCGCCGACAGCTTGGTTCTCGATGGGGGTAAGGGGGTTTTCTGCGCGTACCCTGCCCAACTTGTGCACAACGCATCACGGCCGACGCCCGCCCAGCCTCAGCCACGTCCAATCGGAGCGGTATGAATAATCCGGGTTAGGAAGACCCGGCGGGTGGCCCGCCCGGGGACGCATTCGAGACGGGCAGGCCCACGTCGGCGCTCGCCCCAAGGGAAGGCCCGGACGGCGATACAGTCGCGCCGGAGTCGCCGGACGGTTCGTCGTCCGTATGCACTTCCTCGAGGTCGGTTCCGTCCACGTCGCGTCGAAGCAGGAAGTAGATCACCGTGCTGCCCGAGAAATAAAAAGACGCCAGGAACGCCCACATCAGCCCGATCACCACGAGCACGTACACTCCGATGAAGGCCGCCGAGACATACTCATACCAGGAAAGCTGATTCCAAGTGGGCCAGGAGTAGAGTGCGTTGGGTCCGGCGAGCGGCCACAGCAGATCGAGCTTGCGAACGTGCGCCCCGCCCTCCCCGCGACTCCACCAACCGAACGGCGACGTGCCGAAGCCGACGATCCCGCGCGTGATGGTCAAGGCGAAAAAAGTGAACAGGTTGACGAACACCCAGCACAGACTGGCGAAGACCGTGGCGATGACGGCATACAACACCGCCTTCCACGGCTTCGAGAGCGGATAGGACAAACTGCGCGAAAACGAGTCGAACGCATCGGACCCCTCGGCGGCCACCGCCGGCCAGAATAAGCTGCCGCCGACCAGCAGACCAAGCAGCAAGATCGCCACGACGAAGCCCCCGAGGATCGCCAACCCGAACGCCGGTCCCGCGAGCAGGTCTCCAACAATGGGGAATCGCAGCAGTGCCCCGCCGACGACCATGAAAACTGCCGTGATCAGAATAAACGCGACGGGGATGCAGGGGGCCAGCACGAAACCGCCGAACAACTTCTCCTTCGCGTAGGACAGGGCCTGCCTGATGGTGAGCTTCTCGTCCCTGGCGTACTGCACGGCCGCGATGCGACAGATCGCCCCGCCTCCCCAGGCCCAGATCAGCAGCGCGCCGACGGCGAAGAGGATGAAATAGAGCGGATGATAGCGCAACAACCACCACACGCCGTAGCCCATGCCCGCGAGATTACGAAGCGGCTGGGCATAGGAGTGGGCTTCAACGTAGGAACCCACGGGCGTCCCCGCGGCGAGCGATGTCCCCGGAAGCGAGGAGCCGAGAAAACCGAGGACGCAACGTCGCTCATGCTCCCGCCACACTTGGAACAAGCCGCGCGTCCCCTGCGGCTCGTCATAGGGTTGATCGAGCTCGCGCGAGGAGATAAACCGCGTGACGGCCGTCTCGTCGACGCCTCCGCCGCGGGTCCAGATCCAATCCAGGGCCCCGCCGAGAACGAAGGTCAGAACGATGGCGATCAAGGCGATGCCGAGCTTGGCGGGGTGCACGGCCAATCCGAGCGTGCGGAAGATGTGCAGCAACCCGCTTGATTCCAGCCACCCCTCCCCACGCTCCGAGACCTGTGAGTTCTTCATTGTTCTTGGCTCCTTGCCGCCCGGCCTGCGCCGCCGAGCCGAATCGTCGTTTCACACCATGATTCGAAACCGCCGTCACGGAGAATGGAGGCTCGACGGTCCTCGTTCCCGATGCCGGACGACCGCGCGCCTGCGGTCCTCCGGGACGGCACGATCCATTATAGTCCACCGCGGCGGGTCGGCAATGCTCGCGGCGAGCACGAAAGTCGGGTACTACCCGGTCGGCGGCGAGGGCCTCAGCCCGGCTGTCAGCTCCGCCAGGAACTCCGTCACGGCCGCAACGATGGCGTTGGAACCCGCGCCGGCGCTCACGGCGTCGTCGATGCGGCGAATGATAGCGCTGTCGACGATGACCCCATCGGCGATGCGGCTGATCGCTTGCACCTGCGAAGCCTTACTGATTCCGAACCCGACGCAAATCGGAACATGGGTGTGCCGCCGCACTTCGGCCACCCCGTTCGCGAGTCTCAGGGGAAGCGCCCTTCGCTCGCCGGTCGTACCCGCGGCGGCGATCTGGTACAGAAACCCAGTCGTATGACGAGCGATCCTTTCGCATCGAAGAGGGGACGTCGTCGGGGCGATAAGCCCGATGTGACACAGCCCGGCACCACCGGCCGCCGCCGCGACCGGGCCGGCCTCTTCCATCGGCACCTCAGGGACAATGAGGCCGTCAAAACCGGCGGCCGCGGCTTGGACCGTGAATCGCTCCACACCGACGCGGTGGACGATCGAGCAGGAGAGCATGGCCGTCAGAGCGCAGCGAATCGTCGAACGGACCGCGTGTACGACATCAAAGACGCCTTGGACACGATGTCCTCGCGCCAGTGCATGATTGCATGATTGAAGGAACCCTGAATGACGGGGCCATCGGCGATGGCATCGGAGTAAGGCACGCCGACCTCGATAACTGCGGCACCCATCGAGTCCGCCGCTTGAATGAGCTTGCCGGTCGTGGCTAGTGCTCCGTCGCAGCCAAACTTTGGAGTTCGGCTGTTTGTGGCACAGCGGCCCTCCGCTGTGCCCTGCTGCCCAGCCGGGGGCGGCTGGGCCACATCTACCCGCCGAATTAGGTGCGATGAGGCACTAGGTCCGGAAACCCGAATGTGAAGTAAGGCAGCAACGCGCAGCAGCCCGCGCCTCCCAGCGTACCACAACACACGCAACGAAAGGTACCAAGCCCTGGGGCGACCGACGTCCGACCTGTTGTGCCGCACTTCTCTCTTGCCGCACTGTCGCGGCCTTTCTTCGAGGGAGCCGGTGTGGTATAATGCGGTGGTCTGTCCGGTGCGGCTGCCATGCTCGACGGGGAGCTCTGATTGGCTGAACCGATAAAGGACCCTGCGGAGACCGGCGCAAGGCGCTAAACGACGTACCGACCCCAACTGAGGTCGGCGGTCCGGGCGCCAGCCTGTCACCCACCTAGTTCAGAGGGTTCCGTCGACTCGCTCCCATCGGCATCGCGGCGGTCGCGCCCAACGGACGAGACAGGGGCCTGCGTGATTCACGCGGGCCCTTTTTTTGCAGCCATACTCGCACCTTCGGAAATCGGGGTTTTCCCTCGAAAAACACACGAAGATTGAGCGTGCAGGCCGCGTATCGTTCGGTATACTTCGGCCATGAAATCGCTAGTGCTCTATGAAGACGAGGGATTCGTTGATCTCCTTCCGCTGCTGTTTTGGCGCTCGTTGTTCGAGCTCCAAGTCGGCCGCAAAGTGATCGTGGACCGCATCGCTCAGCGATTGGGCATGTCGATCGCCGGCGTATGGACGCGGGACTGGATCGCCAACGTCGCGGCGCAGCGATGCGGCGCGCCGGCCAATTATCCGCTGAGCCCGCCGGCGGTGCTGGTCAACGGGCGGTGGCTTTTCGACGGTCCCGTGAAGCTCCCCAAGCCGCCGTGCGTCGGCGTGGTCGAGGGCGGCGGAATCGCGTACATCGCCTGCGATGCGGCGCTCAGCGCCAACCTTGCGCCCCGAGATATGTTGAACGCCTCGCGCCGGGATCTCTCACTCCGCGGCGTACCTCGACAGGCAGCCGTCGGACGCCTGCTCGGTCATCCGTGGGAAGTGATTCGCGATCTTCCGGACTTGCTGCGGAGCGATTGGAGCCCGAGCGATGCAGGCGTCGGATCAAAAATCGACAAACATGTGGTGCTCGAACCCGCCGATCGAATTCACGTCGGCGAACGAACCCAGATTCACCCCACGGCAATCATCGACGCTACGGAAGGCCCGATCTTCATCGGCGACGACGTGGTCATCGGCCCCTACAGCATTCTCGAAGGACCGCTCTCTCTGGGACCGGGTTCGCGCGTCCATCCCCATGCCTGGCTGCACGGCGGCAACGCCATCGGTCCGGTCTGCAAAGTCGGCGGAGAAATGCACGGCTGCGTGCTCCACGGGTACACGAACAAGCAGCACAACGGCTTTCTGGGTCACGCCTATGTCGGGAGTTGGGTCAATCTTGGCGCGGGGTCGAACAGTTCCGACCTCAAGAACACCTACGGCCCGATCCGCGTGCCCATCAACGGCGTGGAGGTCGAGACCGAACTGACCTCCTTCGGCGCGATCATCGGCGACCACGCCAAGCTCGGCATCAATGCCAGCATTCCCACCGGCGGCGTGATCGGAATGGGGGCCAGCATCTCTGCGACACGGATGCTCCCCAAGTACCTCCCCTCGTTCGCCTGGGTGACGGACCACCACATCGCCCCCGGCGATCCGCTCCGGGCCCTCGACGTCGCCAGCGCGGTGATGGGGCGGCGCGATCTTGACATGACCGACGAAGAGGTCGAGTTGTTCCTCGATCTGGGACAGCGCGTGCAACAATTCGAAACGCGTGCGACATCGTTCTGATCGCTTCGCAGTCTGGGAATACGTATTTCATTGCCAGTTGGCGGAGGACTTGGCACTGTTTGGGCATGGCATGGATGGCGAGGGTGTGGTTCCGCGGTTTGGGCGTGTCGTGACGCGGCGGCAAGTGGAATGGCCCCAGAACTCCTGACCTACTGCCAACATAACCGGCAAAACAAGGCATTTCCTGCACGGCGGGTTCGCTGTTAAGGTGTAAGCATAGTTGGCGGCTATTTCCATCGGCCAAAGGGAGTTCGAGCAGTGGAATCTCGACGTTTC
>JAZDHF010000227.1:0-7358 GCA_043806315.1 Planctomycetota bacterium
GCTCCGGCCTCGCCGGATGGATAGAGTGGTTTTGGCCTTCCCTGGCCGATAATTTTCTCGTGCCCTCCCTGGCTCGGTTCCCAACGAAGCCAGGGAGGGCTTTGTCATGATGACCGTATCCGCTCGTGGAACGAGACACAAGAACCGATTCGATGTCGTGGCGGAAGCGTTTCGCCGGAAGGAAGGCCTGCCTTTCGCGGATGTTCTGAGCGCAGAGTCAATCCAGCGGGTCTTCCGCGAGGAGAACGCCCTGTTTGGTCAGGAAGACCTCTTCTCCACGGACATCGTGCTGTGGGCCTTCCTCGCCCAGACCCTGCGGGATGGAAAGGGCGCTGCGTGCGCCGCGGCGGTGTCGGGATTCCACTGCGCAGTCACGCGTCTTTGGCGGAAATGGCTCGGTCGCCGCAAGCGTGCGGCGCCGATTCCGTGGCCGTTGTTTCAACGCCTGTCGGAGCGTTATCCGCCGCCCAGGCCGGTCATCGTCCATTCCATGTACCGTGGCGTAGCGAACCCGTGACGTGAGGAACCGTATGCGTTAATCGCGCACGTACGGATCTGCGGGAGCCCCGGGGAGCAATTCCCAGGGCGACCCGGCCACCGCGCCAAGGTGTTCCGACCCGCCCCATGCAGGAGGCGGTTGCCCGCGCCGCGCACTGCAAGCTAGGATGGACGCGGATGAGTGAGCCTCGACTGCCCGCGGTTCGCATAGGCGCCTCGCCGATTCGCGGCGTTGAGTACGCAGCCGTCGTCGCGGCCGGCGCGATTCTCGTCGTCTTCCGTCTTCACGCCTTCGACCTGCCGCTCGAAACCGACGAATGCAATTACGCCTACATCGGTGCTCGGTTGCTCGCCGGTGATCGGTTGTACGTCGATGTCTGGGACCACCAGCCCTTCGGCGTGTTCGCATTGTTCGCAGCCGTCATCGCCGCCTTCGGCGATGCACCGCACGTTTTTCGCTTGATGGCGATGGGGTTTTCCCTCATCTCGTTGTTGCTGGTCTACGCGATCCTGCGTCGCCTCGCGGGACGGGGTGCGGCCATCCTTGGTGCCTTGCTGTTCGCTCTGGTCTCCTCTGACCCCGGCACCGGCGGGGAAGGCTGCAACCGCGAGATTTACATGAACACGTTCATTCTCGCGGGTTGGTATCTCGCCCTTCGACCAACCTCGCACCCGCGCCTTCGGCTGTTCGGATCGGGGTGCGCGTTGGCGATCGCCTCAAGCCTCAAGACGATCATCGCCGTGCACTGGGTCTTTCTGGCCGTCTGGATCGCGGTCGATGAATCAGGGCGTTTGATCGGGTCTCGACGCGTACCGCGGATCGTCCGACGCATCGCATGGTTCGCGTTGGGCCCGATGATCCTATGGGGCGCCGCGTTCGCGTATTTCGCCGCCACGGGGCGATCTCATGAGTTCGTCGACGCAGTCTTCGAGTTCAACCTCGGCTACAGCGACAGCTCGGAGCCGTTCCTCATGCGGTTCGTTCGGTTCTTCGCCCCGCTCAAACACCCGTTCATCTTCGACAGTGCCATGCCCCTCTGGATCGGAGCGATCGCCGCTTCGGTCTGGTTGAGCTTTGAGTGCGCCGTTCGCCGCAACCTTCGTTGCCTCGCCGCCGCCTCGCTCCTGTTCGCAAGTTACGTTGCGACGTGCCTGCCCGGTCGCTTTTGGCCTCATTATTACTATCTGTTGCTCCCCGCGCTGGTCATGGCCGTGTCGATGTTGGTCGTGCGCTGCGCCGCCTGGGTCCAACATCGCCTCGCCCGTGGCTCGCCCTTCGGGGGCTTGGCGCGGATCGTCCTCTATGTCCTCTTCCCCGTGAGCGTCGCCGCTACCGAGACGCGTGACTTTCTTCTGCAACCGCCTTTCGGGATTACCGTCAAGCGTTACAACTCCCGTGACTTCTGGGGCCGGGCACAGGGTGAGAACGTCGCCGCGGTCACCGATTCCGAGGATTCCATTTTCGTCTTCGGCAACGACGCGGAGATTTACTACTACTCCCACCGACGGTGCGCCTCACGGTATACGATGATCACGGGGTTGGGTGCGCACATGAAGGGGGCCGAGGAGCGGCGACGGATTATGCTGTCCGAGCTGGAGCGCACCCGACCGCGGCTGATCGTGGTCCTTTTCGACGAACCCGCCTGGCCGGAGTGGAGGCTCTTTCTCGAAACCTACTACGGAGAGCCGGCGGGATGGGATTTTCACGATCGCAAACGCAACGCGATCATGTTCGTCGTGGCCCGGAAGGATCGCCCGATCCAACCAATCGACTGGGACTGGGATCGGTCGGCCGTCGGCGGATGGCAACTGGGAGAGCGGCGGTAGTGGTAACGTTTGAGGTCAAAACGATCCGCAAACTCCAACACCCCGTCCGGGCGCGGAAGCTCGAGGGGTTCCGGGATCAGATTTCGCCGACAGTATCGACGGCGTGACTCCAGGATTCGGCGTGAGCGGCAACACCCTGCGCGCCGCCGGCCTCGGGTCATCCGCTCATCCTACGCTCACTTCGACGGCGTGCAGCCGAGACCGATCTGAAGAAGCGAGTAGTCAAAGAGGTCAATGTCCGCGTCGCGATCAAGATCGTAAACGCGGCAGTTCGGGTCCACGGAAACGTTCGGCCCGTCCATGCAGCCGGGAAATCCCGCGTAGTCGTTCAGGTCTGAATCGCCGTCACCGTCGACGTCAATCCCACCGTTGCCCGGACAACGGCAAAACTCTCGAGCGAGGAGGGCACACACGTCGTCCCACTCGACCTCGCAGCAATAGGGTCCGTCAGAAAAGTAGTTGCAGACCCTCGTGCAGCACTCGTTGTCCTCGCAGCCGACCGGCGGACAGCTATCACAGCACGTGGGACTCACGTGACAATTGAGGGCGGAACAAGGGGCGCAGCGCCCATTAGGGCAGTGGGCGCTGCTGAGGCACGGTTGCCCGTCGTTAGCACCACCGGCGCACGCTCTCGCCCCGGATTGACAGCGCGGAAGCGTGCACTCGCCGGTTCGCCGCAGACAGTCGGGGTGCGCGCAGTGCTGTCCGAACTCGTTGCAGTACCGACCCCTTTGCCACTGTGGGGGGCGCGTCAAATCCCTCTCGCATTGCGTCCGTGTCAGGTTCACGCACTTACTACCCTGCTGGTCGACGAAGCAGCAGGCCGCCTGCCCGCAGGGGTGCGGGAATGGATCGGCGCCGCAGGTCGCGCCTGGTACCCACGCAGGTTGAAGGGTCGAGAACCGCGGCGGCCAAGGGCAGTTCATTTGCGGGACTTCACGGCAAACGGCGTCGCCGTTTTCGTCCAGGATCGCCATATCGCAACACGCCCCAACCGGCGGCGCGCCGGCGCAGGTGATCGTAAGGCTGAACGCCGCGTGGACTCCGGTTCCGATGATGTCGGGGGGGACGATATCGCACCCGTTGGGCCCGACGGATTCGATCAGATTCTCGGTCGAACCGATGCAGGCCTGCTGCCCGGCAATGACGACCTGCCCGGTCGTGGCATTGCTGACTTTCGCGCTGAACCACAGGTTCTGCGGCAAGGGAACCGGCGGGTTGACGATGAAGCGGAGGATTCTGGCCTCCGTGCCCGAACCGACGGAGAAGCTTTGTTCGGTGCCGGGGATCGCCGGGCCCTCACAAGTGAGCCGCATGTCGAACGTGTAATAGCCGACGCCCTTGACGGCGACCTCGTAGGCGATCATCTGACATTCGTTGACTCCGAGGTGGATGTCGTCGGCGAATGTGATGTTCGCGCCGGGGTTGTAGACGCTGCCCGACGGATTGCTGTTCTTGTACCCGATGAAGGCCTCGGAGCAGCCCGCGTCGGCGTAGATTTCCGCGTTGAAGCTGGCGTGTGGCTGGTCCGGAAACCCACCGAAATCGGCGTTGCACGGGAATCCGGGGTAATCGTAGCTGTCCGCCGAGAACCCGACCAATGCCGGCGCGCCCACAACCACTCCGGCGTTGCCGCGGCTGAAACGGACGCCCAACCACATGTTGGTCTGGAGGGACACGTTGGGCCCGGCCACGAAGGAGATCAGTCGCGGAACGTCATCGAGGAATCTGGACTGACCCTGCGTTCCGGGGATGATCAAACCCGGGCGACTTGCAACTGATACGGAACCGGGGCAGCTTCGATACAGGGCGAAGTCAACGGTGTAGGGCCCGCCGATGCCGGCCGGATCGACCTTGCCGACCACGGGGAACTCGTACCGCCGCAGCTTGCAGCCGTTGGGGACTGTCGTGGCGATGTCGTCGGAGACCAAGTTACCAGCGCCCAGCCGCACCCCGAACGTGCCCAATGTGTTGCTGTAGATCAGCCGCTCAACGCTGCTCCCGGCGACATTGGTGTCTTCCGGCCCGCCGACAAGGTGCCTTTCAAAAACCGCGCCTTCCGGAATCGGGTGCAAGATAGGTTTCGGCGGCTGAGGCTCGGCGAACGCCCGTCCGAGTCCGAAAGCGATATCGCAGACCATGACGGCTAGAACCGGTAGCGTAATGCCCATCCTGGGAGGTGCGGAGTGCATGTTATGATCCTTTCACGGGATGACCTCAACTGGTGGTGGGGTGCCCCCCGGAAGTTGATCCAGCGATCCCACGAACCAGACCCTTCCTGTTGATCGTACGGCAACTCAAATCCCCGGTCAACCGTAAGGATGCGGGATTTCGGTTTCTGTTGCTCCTCACACTCGGGGGGTTGTTTCACCCGCACGCCCGCGCCGAGTACACTGGGCCGGCTCCCGGGCCGTGCGGACTCGTTAGCCGTGCCGCCGGGGGCGGTGCGGCGTCCTTTGCGGCGAGACCGGCGCTTGAGCAAGTCCCAACGGGATCGGAAGCGGTCAGCCGGAACTTCCCGCGCTCGTTCGGCGGTAGCGGAGCGCGCATCCACAGCGACAAGCCCGCGCGGCGCCGCACGATGGATGTCGCTCCTTCTGATCGCCGTCGGCGGGGCGGTTTACGCCAACAGTCTGTGGGGCGTTTTCCTTTTCGACGATGCTTACGCTATTGTCGACAATGTCCGCATCCGCGGACTGTTCCCCATCGAACGCTGGCTGGCGACGGAGAGACCCGTGGTCGAACTGTCGCTGGCCGTCAACTACGCGGTCGGCAAACTCGACGTAACGAGCTACCACGTCTTCAACGTCGTCGTCCATGTGCTCGCCGGTGTGACGCTCTTCGGTCTCGTGCGAAGGACGATCGAGTTGAATGCGGAATGCGGAATGCGGAGTACGGAAAGAACAACGGCGACATCACGTCCATCACCATTCCGCATTCACAATTCCGCATTCGTCTTTGCCTTTGTGGTCGCCCTGATCTGGCTGATCCATCCTCTGCAGACCGAGAGCGTGACCTACGTGATCCAGCGGGCCGAGTCGCTGATGGGACTGTTCTACCTTCTGACCCTGTACTTGTTCGTGCGCGGCGCGACCTCCGCGCGATCGTGGCCGTGGTACATCGCGGCCATCTTGGTGTGCGCGTCGGGGATGGCGAGCAAAGCCGTGATGGTCACGGCCCCAATCATGGTGCTTGTGTATGACCGGTTTTTCGTCGCCGGCTCCTTCCGCAAAGCCTGGGACCGGCGATGGAGTATGTACTTGGGCCTCGTCGCGACCTGGGGTATGCTTCTCGCGTGCGGGATTCTGCAACATGTCTTCGCGCCCGCGACGGATCGGACGGCCATTGGATTCGGATTCAAAGGCATTTCCTCGTGGCAGTACGCCTTGACGCAAGCAGGCGTGGTGTGGCATTATCTTCGATTGTCGTTGTGGCCGCATCCGCTGTGCCTCGATTACGCTTGGCCTGTCGCACGCGGTGTGGGGGAGATCATTCTTCCCGTCGCGGGGATCGTCGGCCTGTTGTCGTTGACAGTATGGGGATGTATTCGAAAACATTGGTCGGGCTTCGTGGGGATTTGGTTTTTCGTCATTCTCGCGCCGACGTCCAGTGTCATTCCCATCCGCGATGTCGCCGTGGAGCATCGGATGTATCTGCCGCTGGCGGCGGTGATCGTCGTCATGGCAGCCGTCGCCCGCGCCGGTTGGAGCATCATGGGGAGGAAAACCTTGCGAAGTGACATTTTGCGCCGATGGATCGAAGTGGCGTCCGTTGGAGGCATCGTCGCACTGTTGGGTTCGTGTACGGTGCGGCGAAATCGGGATTATCACGATGACTTGAGCATGTGGAAGGAGGTGGCCCAACAGAGACCGGATAATGCCCGTGCGCACGTGAACATCGGCGTGATTCTGGAACAACGCGGTCAGGCCGAGGAGGCCGTCCAGGAATATCGAATTGCCTTGGGGTTAGAACCGGACTATGCGGACGCCCACTACAATCTGGGCGTCGCGCTAATTCGTCTGAACCGTGTCGATGAGGCGGAGCGGGCCTTTCGCGATGCCATTCGCCTGTCACCCGGCGATGCTCCCGCCCACGTCAATCTGGCGACTCTCCTGTACCGGCGCGGCGACTGGGACGCGGCGTCGGCGGAGTACCGCGAGGCCGTCCGACTCGCTCCCTACGACCAGGGCGCGCGGTTGGGACTGGCGAGAACACTGGTGAAAAAGGCGCGATTCGACGAGGCGATCGCGGAGTTTCGTCGGTTGCTGGAGATCGCCCCGAACTCCGCCGTCGCCCATTTAGATCTGGGCAATGCGTACATTCGCAAGGGTGATTTTCCCCCCGCGATCGAGGAGTTCCGGGAGGCCGCCCGCCTGGAGCCTACGGACGTGGTTTCACGGATCAACCTGGGAACGGCGTTGAGTATGGAAGGCCGGCCGGACGAAGCCGTCGCGTGGTTCCGTGAGGTCCTTCGCATCGATCCTGACCAGGCCGACGCGCACTTCAACTTGGCCGACACCCTCATCGAGCAGGGCAAGGTTGACGAAGGAATCGACGAATACCGTCAGGTCTTGCGGACTCGTCCTTCCGACGCCGGGGCGTATGTGGCGATCGGACGAGCGCTGTTGCGTGCCGGGCGTCTCGACGAAGCCATTGCCCAGTTCCGACAATCTCTCGCCCTGGACCCCAACCACGCCGAGGCGAAAAAGGCCCTGGAATACGCTCTCTCGATGCAGAACAGGTGACCACCGGGGTCGCACTGCCAAGCGGCGGAATTCATCCCCCGCGGACCCCTCCCGAGCCACGCCCGGACTGTGAATTTCTCGGTTTGAGGGGCACTTTTCCCTTGCCCTCAACTCCTCTTTCCGCTAAACTGTCCTCTTTGCGTCGGTCCTAACCCAACTTCCGCACCCTTGTGCAGAAGATGCTGTAATACAAGGGTCTACGCGCTTTTTCCGTCACTATGCGGCGCCCCGCCCTCGGACCAGGTCTTCCTTGGGGCCATGATCTTCGTCGGAACGCCCAGGAGCGCG
>JAZDHF010000228.1:0-19013 GCA_043806315.1 Planctomycetota bacterium
CACGCCACGCATCCGCAGTGGAACTATACCATCCGGTCTCGGACGGACCGCAACGCTCGGAAAAGGTAAAAGTTATTTATTGCAGACTCCCAAAAACACGGTAAACAGATACCTTTTTCGTCGAAGGCGTTGAGCAAGTCGTGGAGCAAGGCGAGTTCGCCGGTCTGTTTGCCTTGTACCAGAAGGGAACGGGAATGACCAACGCGAGCCAGAGCAGGGGGCCCGAGGGTAGAGTTAGAGCTGCGCCAACAGCGGCGACCCACAACGTCGCCGCCATCTGTTTCGTTCGATGTCGTAAGTCATCGAAATGATCGATTCTTCGTACCAAAAGATCGATTTCCTGCTTGAGGATCTGCGACTTGAAATCCTTCGAGTCCATAGACGTATGCACCTACCGGAAGCGGAACCATTGCCTGGATAACGGGTCCACGCTCACTTGCCTGCCACGGGCCGGAGTTCGCGCGCGTGGTTTGGAGTTCATTTCGGGGTCCGTGTCTTCGAGTCTTCGTAGAGGGTGTCGGGGCAGATATCCTGCTCGTGCGGCCAGATAACGGTGCCGCCCTCCGCGCGGGCCTGCTTGAAGTAGTTGACGTCGCGCAATTCCCTAAAGACGCCGAAATCCAGCAGCGGGGCGCAGTCAAAGACGCCCACCTCACCGTTGGAGAAGGTGATTTGGAGTTTGTAGTCCTCCGTCGCTACCACCGTTTCCACTCGAGGGTTCATGCCCTATCTCAAGGGTTCGATCTTGAAGGGGTGCTGGCCGCCGACCGCAAGCTGCCAGTCGGCCAGCAATTCGTCCCTATGAATCTCGACCCATGCAAGAAGCAAGCGCATCTTTCCCGGCGGAAGCGCCCCTTCCAGGACTTCGCCCTCCGGGATGGCAATAACGGCTTCATCGTCCTGGTACCTGGCGTGAATGTGTGGGCGCTTGTGCCGTTGGTTGTCCATGAAGTACAGCGACACGATGATTCCATAGAACATGGATATGACGGGCATGTTCTCTCCTGTCGTCGCCTAACTTCGGGTCACATGACTCCCGGACAAACCCGTTTCACGGTCTTGGTTACCAGATTGCACGCCAATGGTATACCCGCGTAAGAAGCCTTCTGTCAATGGGCGACGGCCCGTTGCACAGGGGTCGCAATGCGGAAGGCTCGCCACCCACGAGGGGTGGCGCTACAAGTCCGCTTCCTCACGGGCGCGGCTCGGTCAGCATCGTCTCCCTCAACTGCGAGACACTACACTACGCGACCCATGCGGCGAGCATGGTGATGTCGTCGCTTTGCTCGGCGGGACCTACGAAGCTCGCCACCTGTTTTCGCACGTGTTTGACGAGCGCGGCGGGGTTCAGGTCCGTGCGATCGGCCAAGGTCCGCAGGAGGCGTTCGCGGCCAAAAGGTTCGCCCGCGGAGTCGAGGGCCTCGCTCACGCCGTCCGTGTAACAGAACAGCACGAAAGGGTCGGGGCCGATATCGACCCGCGTTGACGGGAATTGCGTGTCCGACGCGACGCCCAGCGGGAACGCGGCGTCCGAATCGAGTTCCTGCGGGGGCGTGCCTACGCCGCGAGCGACCAACGGCGGCCAGTGTCCGGCACTGGCGAAGGAGACGACGCGCGAGGCCGGATCGACCAACGCAAGCAAGCAAGTGATGAAGCGGGAACGGGTCGCATTCTGGCAGAGGAAGCGGTTCCAGCGGGTCAACAAAGTGCCCGGATCGTCCGCTTCGGTGATGCTCACGCGGACGGCGGCCTGGAGGTTCGCCATTTGCAACGCGGCGGCCACGCCCTCCCCGGTCACGTCGGCGATCAGGCACCACAGACGCCCGTCCTCGCGCTCGATCACGTCGTAATAGTCCCCGCTCACCCGCCGGCCGGGATCGTTGAGGGCCGCGACCTTCAGTTTGGCGTGGTTGGGCAGGTTCGTCGGGAAAAGCCCGTTCTGGATGGATCGTGCGACGTCCAAATCATGGTTCAGCCGGATCATCTGGCGTTGATCGTCGAGCAACTGGCAGTTAATCAGCCCGATGCTCACCTGACGGGCGATCGCGGCGAGAAAGTCGATGTCCTCGTCGGCGTAGGTCGTGGAACTGCTCAGCCGGTCTCCGTAGATCACGCCGAGGGTCTGGTCGCCGTGGAGGAGCGGGACGCACATGGCCGAGCGGATTCCCTGCTGCACCATGCTCACGCTGGGGTCGATCCGGGCGCCGCCGTCGTCGGTGAAGATGGCCCGCTCCCCATGTTCCAACGCCCGGCTCAGTAACGTGCGGCTGATGGTCAACTCCCCCTCGGCACCGCGCAGGTTTCGGACGACGGGCCAATCCACCGCCCGCTGGTTGCGACGGCGGATGCCGATCGCGCTCCGCTCGAAATGCAGTGTCTCGACGCAGATCGACATGGCCTCCTCCAGAAGCCCTTCCCGGCACTGAAGGGTGGTCAGTCGTTCAGTGAGATCATAGATCATCTCCAACCGCCGCTGCGAAAGGAGCAGCCGCTGGTCGCGGGTGAGGTAGTGCGTCGCGCGGCTCTGGGTGAGGTCGTCGGCCACAACCACGGACGTCGCTGACTGGACCATCGAATCGTGGAACACCGCGTGGGTGGCCCCGATGAGGATGCGATCGCCGTGCCGCAGCGCTGCGGAAGTGCACGGCTTGTCATTGACCAGCGTGCCGTTCTTGCTGCCCAGGTCTTCGACGATGTAACCCAGGGCGGTCGGCGAAATACGGGCGTGACGGCGGGAGGTGCTGGGGTCGTCGGTCGGTATTTCACAGTTCGCGTCCCGCCCCAGGGTTTCGGGGTGCGGACCGAGCTTGTGTCGGATCGTGCGGCCGTCGGCCAATGTAATGATGAGCTCACCCATGTGATGACACTCGGTTACGCCCCAACCCGGAGAACGATCATCGCCGAAGCGCTCGTGGTGCGACACGCTTGATTCTGCGGGTGGGGTGGCATGCCTAAGCCCGACGAAGCCGGGCGCCGGCATGTCGTTCCTCGGCATGGCGGCGCTGCGCTTGGCCATGCCACCCGAAAAATCGGCTGCGTCGAAGCGCTACGGCTTGCCGCCGCAGGTGCAAACGAACCGCCCGCAACCGGGGCACCCCTTCCCGTATTTTTCCTCCAGAGCATCCGTCAGATTCACGTCGTTGACGTTGGCCAACGTGACCAACCAAGCCACCACGTCGGCGAACTCGGAACGTTTCTGCGCCGGCGTTCCTTCTCGTAGGGCCGCCGCCAACTCTCCGACTTCCTCGCACAACCAAAGGAACGTCGCCGGCGTGCCTCGCTGACGGTCCTTGTCACTGTACATCTTCTCGATCAAGGCTTGGAGATCGTCGATCGTCATCGCCGAATATGGTACCGAAATCCGCGTCCAAGAGCACGCAGGCGCATCAGAGGCGCGACGCGAAGCCCGCGGGGTCGGAAGGGCTAGAGTGCGTCCTGAAACCCCCTCACCCTGCCCTCGGACCCTCCCTCCTCGGTCGGCTCGTCCGACCCCCCAGGCGGGGGAGAGGGGTCATATGAGGCACTCTTAGTCGTCGTCCAGGGGGATTACGACGTTGTTGTATTCCAGGAGGGTGCCCTTGGCCCGTTCCAGGTCGATGATGGCGATGTTGTAGTCCACCATCGCGCCGATCATGGCCCGACGGGCGCTGGCCAGGCCTTGGCGAGCCCCCAACTCACTGTTGAGAGTAGCGATGTCCTTACGTTCGGCCCGCGCGACGGTCGACTCCACCTCGCGCTCACGGGCCTCGGCCGCTTCGAAGCTCGGTCCGATCTGATCGTACGACGCGCTCAACGCCCGCGTGGTGAGGTTGACGTCGAGGATCACGTCCTCAAACACTTTCTTGAGCGAGGCGATGGCCTGAAAGTATTGCAGCCGCGATCGCTGATGGGCGGCGCTCGGTCCCCGATTGCCGATGGGCATCTCGAACTCGACGCCGACGAAATATTCGATGAAGTGCCCGCGGGTGACCTCGTCGAAGGACCGGTCGGCGCTGACCCCCAGCCCGTCGTAGGTTTGGCGGAACGTCAGGTCGAAGCGCGGCAGCTGGCCGTTCTTCGTCCGACCCTCGGCGATCTTGGCGCTGGCGACGCGGAGCTCCTGCTGCTTGATCTCGGGGCGGTGGTCGAGGGCGGTCTGCACTTCGGCGAGTCGATCCACAACGATGCGGGACATCTGCGGAGCGTCATCAGGGATGATCTCGATGTCATCGGCCAGGTTGATGTCGTCGGAGTTCATGGCCGCCGTGAGACGGTCCTCGGCATCGAACACCGCCGCCCGGCGGCGCACAAAGTCCGCACGGCTCTGCTCCAAATTCGCCTTGGTCGCGGCGATCTGCACCGGAGTGATGTCGAACGCCTGCCGCGCAACGAGATAGTCATAGATCGTCTCGAAGTCGGCGAGAAGGCGGGCGGTGATGACGACATCGCGCCGCGCCTGCACCAACCGCCAGTAGAACTCCTCGGCTTGGCGGAGCGTGTCCCGAACCTGGGCGCGGAAGGCGTGATCGCTGATCCGACGGTCGTTCTTAGCGAGCAGGATCAACGAGCGGTTGAAGTCGATGCCGAAGTTGCGGAGCAGCGGCTGGCGCATCTCCAACACGAAATTGCTGTCGTACTCCGGGTTGACTGTTTGGAACGAGGTGGCGGATTTTGTACGATTGAGTTGGTAGCTTCCGCTGACCGACATCCCCGTGGGCAGCACCTTGCGAACGCCGTAATTCGAAGTGAACGAGTCTATGTTGGTTGCCGTCAACTGGTTGCCCGAGGGGCGGTCAATTTTGTTTTTGACGATATTGGAGAAAAATGACGCATCGAACGCGGCCTCGGCCTCCACCACGCGCGTGGTGTCGATCGCGGGGTTGTAGCGGAGGATTTGGATGGCGTAGTTTTTCTCCAACGTCCGGCGCACGGCCTCCTGCAAGGTCAGATGGAACTGTTGATCCGGGCGGCGGATCGTGTCCACGCGTTCCAGGACGCGCTTAATCTGCGCGGTGAGGGTCTTGTCGCCCGCGTGCTCCGCTTTGGCCAGGGCGTCCAGCGTCGCCTGTCGATCCGCCTCCGGGTCGGGGATATGCCACTTCAGACGATCCGCGGGGATGGATACGTCGCCGCTCCCGCCGCCCGCCGGGGCGTCGCCGCTGAGTTCAAGATCGGGCAGCGTCAACGTCAGGGAATCGCCGCCGGTTTCAAACCCGGGCGCCGTCGCATCCAGCCCTACCGGTTCCAATTCGCTTGGGGCCGCGGTGACCAGGCTCAAACACCACAAACATCCCAGCGCCGTCGTGTAGAGAATCATTCGTCGGCTTATCCGTCTAGAAGCCGCACCTGCAGGTGCGGACGTCACCCATTAGCGGTCCGTTGAAAGACTGTAGCGCCGCCCCGTGTACGCGGGGCCGATCAGAGCGTGGAGCGGAAGCGACACGACCCATCCGCTCTCGCGGCTCGGATCGCGTCACCCACAAGGGGTGACGCTACATATCTGAACCGCGGCCACCGCGCCGGGTCGCGATCCTCGATTGCTCGTCGGGTCGCCATCCTAGACGCACCCTTCGTCCCGCGTCAATCGCCGAATTCCCGGTTCCCCGTGGCGATCGACAGTTTCCGACGACCCCCGACGACGAACCGCTGGATCGGGTCCGGGTGATAGAGGGACCTCTTGGTTTCCGCTATCCTATTCCCGCCGGCGTCGGGGATATTCCCCGTGGCGCCTGGGCCGGGCAACCCTTCCGTCGGGAGGGTGCGGCCATCCACCGAACGGTGTGTACCGATGAAACCCTTCTTTCGCCGACCGATCGACGACGTGGTCGCCTGTCTGGAGCCGATCGTGACGGTGAGGAATCCGCTTCCCGCCCTCGTACCTTTGGTTTTGAGCCTCGTCGTAACCTGGGTGCTCTACGTCCCGATCCACGAACTCCTCCACGCCTACGCCTGCTCGTGGACGGGTGGCACGGTGACGCAATTGGAGATTTCGCCAATTTACGGCGGGGCCGTTTATGCCCGGTACTTCCCTTTCGTGGTGTCCGGCGGCGAGTACGCGGGCCGCCTGTCGGGATTCGATACCAAGGGTTCCGACCTGATCTACCTGGCCACCGACTTCGGACCGTACCTCCTCACGGTGTTGATCGGCGTACCCTTGTTGAAGCTGGCCGGTCGGCGGCGGAGGCCGATCCTGTTCGGCATGGCCGTCGTCCTCGGTCTGGCCCCGTTCTATAGCCTGCCTGGGGATTATTTTGAAATGGGGTCCATCACCACCACTCGGCTGATCACCCTGTTTCGCGGCGGCGGAAACCCGCCCCTCTTCGAGAAGCTCCGCTCCGACGACATCTTCAAGCTCATCGAACAGCTCTGCACGCAGCCGAGCGAGCTGGGCCTGCAAGGAGCCGGAGGCGTCGCCGCAGCCGTGCCTATCATCCTCGTTTCACTCGTGTTCGCCCTATTGTTCGCATTTGCGACCTACGCCGTGGGGCATTACGTCGCGGCGCTATTCCTCACGCCGTCAAGGTCGCCGACGCGCTGAAATCGCTTCTTGCACGGCGCTCAACGTCTCTCGTGCCGCGACGTGTCCGGGGTCGATGCGCAGCGCTTCCTGCGCGTGTTCCAACGCCTCATCGTACTCGCCGCGATCAAACAGCGCGGTCGCCAGGTTCACGTGGGCGTTGGCGTAGTCCGGCTGAAGCCGGATCGCTTCGCGGTATGACGCGATCGCCTCGTCTCCCGGCGCCCCGGGACTGCCTACCTGACGCAGCGCCTCGCCCAAGTTGTTGTGGCCGTTTGCAAGTTTGGGATTCAGCCGCAGCGCTTCGCGGTACTCGGCGATGGCTTCGTCCCATCGCTCCTGTTTGGCCAAGGCGTTGCCCAGGTTGCAGTGGGCGTCGGCGAACTGCGGCTGGATTCGCAGACTCTCTTGGTAGGCATGGATGGCGTCGTCCGTTTTTCCCTGTCGTCCCAGGGCGTTCCCCAAGTTGTAATGGGCTTGGGGGTGGTTGGGGTCCAATCGCAGGGCCCCGTGGTAGGCGGCGACCGCCTCATCGAGAGCGCCTTTCTTGGCTAGACCCATGCCCAGGGCGCATTGAGCATCGGCGAGGTCGGGTCGAATCCCAACGGCTTCCCGATACGCCGCGATCGCTTCGTCGACTCGGTTTCGTGCGAGCAGCGCATTCCCCAGGGCGACGCGTGCGCGAGCATTGTGAGGCCGCTTCGCCGCGACGTCCGCCCACATCACCAGCTCGCTCCGATAGTCCTTGTTGCGCTGATAGGTGCCGTATCCCAGCAGCATCGCAACCACGACAGCAAGCCCTCCTTGAATCGTCCGGGGCGCGTTTCCACTCAAGGAAAGACGACGCAAGATATTTTTTAGAGCGATCTGACCGCCGATCACGACAACGGCGACCACCGCAGCGAGGGGCAGATACATTCGATGCTCGAAGGCCGGGTCTTTGATGGGGATGAAGCTCGATGTCGGGGCAAGAATCAGGAAAAACCATGCCCCGGCAAACCCCAGCCACGATCGCCGAATTAAGCCCCATGCCGTCACCAATAGAAGCGCTATGATGACCAATCCCGGCGCGACGACATCGCCGAGGCTCGACGCCATCGGCCAATCGTAATCCAGGCAGAGTCCCGCCGGCCAGAGGGACAACCGCAGATAATGCACGACGACTCCGGCTTGCCTTGCGAGGTACGCCAGCGGCGTGGCACCGTGATAGCCGAGCCCGACATGGGAGCGTTGGGCCGTCGGGTCCAGCACCTCGCCCGTAACTCCACAGGCCCAGAGCACGCCCCACGTCGCCGCAAGACCGAAATACAGCCCCCAGCGACGTCGAAATGACACGTCGAACGGCGGGCCATCAGAGCCGGGAGCGGAAGCGACCGGATTATTTCCGGTTTCCGTTGGGTCCTTTTGTGCGGTTCGGCGACCACGTCGCGAGAGTACAAGGTCATAGACGACCACCATGACCGGCGCCGTGACCATTACGGCCTTTGAGGCCATCCCCAGTGCACACGCGGCGATCGCTGCTCCATGCCAACAAGAACGCCGTGAGGACTGCGCGGCCCGAATTGCGCAATAGAGCGTCAATAGGTAGAACAACCCCATCAACGACTCGCCGCGCTGAATGACGTACGTGACGCTCTGGGTCTGAAGGGGATGCACTGCCCACAGCAGTGCGACCGCCCACGCCGACCAGGTCCCTCCCCCGCCGACTTGCGACAGTGTTCGTCGCACGACGCCGAACAACGTCAAGGCCGCGAGGACGTGGACCGCGAGGTTGAACGCATGATACCCCCAGGGGTTCGACCCCCCGAGCGCGTAGTTTACCGCGAGCGAAAACTCGACCAACGGCCGCTCGACCGCGAAAAGGTGCCACGGCGGTAGCACTCGGCGGATCCGCTCGTTCTCGATGATGTGGTAAACGTCGTCGAAGAGGAACGCGCCGTGGAAGCTGTTGAGGTACGCCGCGACCACGGCGACGATGAGCACGACCGACGGAAGCGTCCGCCGCCAAGCAGGTGGGCCAACTTCGTGCAGCTCTTTGGTCACGGGAAGCAGTGTCGCACAAGCGAAACAAAAAGGGCACCGCCGCGTCGCGACGATGCCCTCTGGTTCTCACAGGCTATTCTTTCGGGGCGTCGGCTAGACGCCGAGGACGCGGACCTTCGCCGCCTTCGGTCCTTTCTGGCCCTGGGTCAGCTCGAAAGCCACCCGCGCCCCTTCATTCAGACTCCTGTAACCTTCCGTTTGGATTTCGCTCTGGTGGACGAATACATCGCCGCCGTCATCCGACTGGATGAAGCCGAAACCCTTTGCGTCGTTGAACCACTTCACTGTACCTTCCGGCATACTACAAACCTCTACTTCCTGGCCTCCCCGGCCGGGACCACCTGAAACAACCACTGCTTCGATAAGGTAAGATCCCGTAAAGACGGAGATGCTTTCGCTGCATTATCGCTATGTTCTCGGTCCAAGTCAACCCACTCTTTCAAAAAAAACCGCGAATATCTCCCCAGAGAAACCGCGACGTAGCCGCCGCAGGGCCGGCGGGTCGCCGACGAAGCTGATACGCGACGCGACTCAGTACGTAACGTATTGTGTATGAAGTACTTACATCAACACATGGGGCCACGGTAGGCGGTCACAGCGCGGGTAGACGGCCCGCCTCGGCGGGTCCATAATGTTCCGGTGGGGCTGCACCCACGGTGTGCGGAAGGGCGGACCGGTCCGGGAGAGAAATCAGTTTGCGGAGCGACGCCTCTTGGCAATCCTGCTCTGAACCGAGAACGGGCGCGGGAAGCTCAACTCGCGCTCGCGGCCGGCATCTGCACAACCGTTTACGGCCGTGGTACGCAGTCGCAGCCATGTTTGCGGTCGGCGGTTGCACGGGGATCTCGATCGCCCCGTCCTGTCCGAATGAACTGAAGGCCGGTGAATCGGCCCCGCTCCTCGCCAACGAGATCAATCCGGGTGGGATCGCCGAATACTTATGGGAAGTCGTCCCGCCGCAGGTCGGTCGAGTGACCGATCCGACCAAGCCGTCAACGATGTTTGAGGCGTTGACGGAGGGCGACGCCGTCATCCGCTTGACCGCCAGCGACGGTCTTTATCAAGTGATTTCGCAATGTCAGACCCGCGTCGCCGGCGTGGCCCAGCCGCCGGGCGGTTCGGATAATGGAAACTCCAACGGCAACACCAACACGAACGACAACACCGCGGACAATACCAACGACAACGGCGGGCGCCCGGGCGGCGTCCGCAAACGCAATCCGTCCGTTCCATAGCTCGGGTATCCGCGCCTACCGGCGTTCCGAACCGATCGCTTGACCGCATCGTAATAGAGGGATACGCTGACTCGGGTTGGCCCCCAGCGCAACCGTTCGGGGGTTAGGACGACATTCTGTAGGAGAACCAACGATGGCTCACGAACTTCCTCCGTTACCCTACGCCTTTAATGCCTTGGAGCCGCACATCGACGCCAAAACGATGGAAATTCATCACGGCAAGCACCATGCGACGTACGTGGCGAAACTCAACGAGGCGATCGGCAAGGAGCCGAGCCTGGCCGCTAAGAGCGTCGAAGAGCTGCTCATCAACCTCAAGACTTTGCCGGACAGCGTCCGAGGCGCGGTCAACAACCACGGCGGCGGGCATCTCAACCACAGCATCTTTTGGAACAACCTCAGCCCCAAAGGCGGCGGCGAGCCCACGGGAGCCCTTGCCGATGCCATCAAGTCCGCCTTCGGAGGATTTGCGGCGTTCAAGGAGAAGTTCTCCGGTGCGGCCAACGGTCGTTTCGGCAGCGGATGGGCGTGGCTCTGCGTGGACAAAGGCGGCAAGCTCATCATCAAGGACTTCCCCAACCAGGACAATCCACTCACCGAAGGGTTGAAACCCATCCTCGGGCTGGACGTGTGGGAGCACGCCTACTACCTGAAATACCAGAACCGACGCCCCGACTACATCGCCGCGTTCTGGAACCTGGTGAACTGGCCCGACGTCGCCGCACGGTTCGCCAAGGCAAGGTAATCCCATGGAAGGCCGTCTCCTGCCGGATGGTTAACCTTGGCGTAGGCAGCGGAGTCCCTGGGGTGGCATTAGACCTCCCGCCTTGGGCGGGTTTGAGTCTCGGACCGTGAACGGACCCGCCGCCTTGGGAGGAGCTATAAGGAGGCCTGCACCCGCAACCCGACGACGAACGCGTCCCGGCCGTCTTCGCGTCCTCCGGGGTCGAGAATAACTTGGAAGTCAGGTGATACGTTCAGCCACGGCGTGACTTGGATGTTGTAGTAGAGTTCCAAAGCGGTTTCGCGGCGTGGTTTTTCGCCGAGTCGCTCCACGAATCGACTAACGACTCCCTGGGCGACGCCGAATCCAAGGACGTCCTCGTCGCGCGTGGGAACCAGCCCCTTGTATTGGGCGCCGGCGCTCCAGAAGTGCTCCAGTTCGTTGACTTCCGCGTCCGCGAATCCGTACTTAAGGAACACGCCGAGCCCTTGATCGTCGTCGTCTTCGGGGCTTTCTCGAAACACCATCTGATCAAAGCTGGTGTAGAAGCCGACGTCATCCCCCTTGGCGGGGATGCGTCTTACGGCACTGAATGATTCGGCGACAAATTGGGGCTTGGGCTGAGGATCGTACCACAGACCAAAGCGATAATTGCCCGGAAGCGTGCCGCGCGTCGTTGACAGTTTCGGCGATAACCCGAATTCGAAGATTCCAAAGAAATAATCTTCGCCGTGAAACGCCGTGTTCAGTCCGGTTTCGCGGTAGTCGGCCTGGGCGTCTGCCACGCCGGCTGACAGGTAGAGCCAATCCGTGGGCGACAAAACGGCTTGCGCCCCAAGGTGACCCCATGCGTCGCCGGGAATCGGCACTTGGGGTGGCACGACCAGGGCATAGTTCAGGAACTGCGCCGTCTCGTCGTTGGCATAAGCGTTGGTTAGAAACTCGTTCGTCAGATTGATCTTGCCTACCTGGACGCGGAGTTTGTCATCCAGGAACGATTGCTCATACCAGAACTCCAAAACGTCGATCGCCCGGTCTCCAGCGGCGTCGCCGTTGACACCGAACAGGTCGCCGACATAGCCCCGCCCGCTGATGCCGTCGTCCCAGCTCCCTTGTCCGTAGATGTAGACCTTGCCGCCCCGCGCGCCGCACAGGGTGTCCAGGTCGAATGTCAACTCCAGGTCGTAGCTGCCGCTGACGCGATGGGCGTTTCGCGTTCGCACACCGCCGTGCACGTTGTGTTGATAAATCGTGGTCAGCGACAAGTCGACCTGCACGCCCTGCTCATCCAACCAGGGTCGAACGCCTTTCCAATCGCCGGTCAACTGTTCGGTTGTTCCCAGGCTGTAAGGCTCGTCTTGCTCAACTTTCTCGGCGGTCGTCGGCGACTCGTTCGCCCCCGGAACCTCAGGCCCCGGAGGTTCCGCGCACGCCATCGCGACGCACAACGGGAAGACAAAGGTTTGGAACATGATGATCCGCACACCAGGCTTTCAAACGGCCGGTAAAGGGAACCGCGCCGCCAACGGTAATGAAGGCGTTTGATATATCGGTTGAGTTAACGGACGTACTTTAATGTACGGGGCGATTCGCAATGAATTCGCGCTCGGTCGCCGATCGGTTATAGGTCTACGCCGTCCCGGCCGGTCTCTCGAGCACTTCGGACGCTCGGCGCGGCTCGGCCTATAAGGAAGAACAACAAGCGGCGATGGTCACCCAGTCGGAAGATTCATGCCCTTTACCTGAGGTTCCGATACACCGTCGCGTGAAGAGAGGCGATCGCACTAACGCCATCACCAGCTCGATTTCGGGTCGCCCGGCACAGGCGCCTTGGTCGGAGGCAAGTTCGTTGGGCGTGTAAACCACGCGGGTGGTCGAACCCCACCTACTCATCCGCGTAAGCGTCGGATATCCCGCAGCGCGTGCGGTCGCATCGGAGGAGTTATGTCGGTTCGTGTCAAAATCCTGTTGGTAGTCACCGCCGTTTTCGCGGGGTACATGGGCGTTGCGCAAATCGTTCATCGTTGCGTCGTTTTTCCCAGCTTCGCAGCGCTGGAGCGTAAGGACGCCGCAGCTAATCAGGACCGGTGCGCCGAAGCGATTCATCGAGAGGTTGAACTCCTTTCCTTCCATCTCAGCGATTGGTCGTCATGGGATGACACATATCAGTTTATTGTGGATGAGAACGAGCAATATAAGAAGGCCAATCTCGTACCGACCATGTTTACCAACAACCACCTCAATCTCGTTTGCTTTTTTGACGTGAATAGTCGCACAGTTTGGTCCGGCGCCTTCGATCTCTCCACCGGTCAGCCCATGACCTTCGAAGACTTCTCGCGTCCGAGTATGGATCCGGAGAGTCCCCTGTTCAACATCAAGGACCTGAACGATGCTGTTGAAGGCGTCATGATTACTGAGCACGGACCGCTGTTGGTCGCCTCGCGGAGGATCCTCAACAACGAAAACGAGGGTCCGTCACGCGGGACCATGGTCATGGGCAAGCTGCTCGACGAAGAGGAGACCAAGGGTATTGCCCAGCGCACCCATGTGGACATGGATTTGCTGACGATTCCCGGACAGGCCCTTCCGCCGGACGCGGAAGAAGCCGTCACGGAGCTTTCGGCCGGAACGCCACTGATCATGCGGGAAACCGGCGGAGGAAAATCCCTGCAACTCCGTTCCATCATGGCCGGTATCGACGGCAAGCCTGCTCTGCTGATGACTACCAGAATCCCCCGCGACATCACCGCACACGGCAAGAGGGCCATGGGAATCGCGGTGATATCCGATATGGCCGCCGGGCTGGCGATCCTCTTGCTCATGTGGACGGCGCTGCAACGCACCGTGGTAGGTCCGCTGACCAAACTGACAAACCATGCGATCACCGTGGCCCGGACCGACGACCTCTCCCGATCCATCGACATGCGCCGCACGGACGAAATCGGGACGCTCGCCCGCGAATTCGATCGCATGATGCATTCGCTGTCGGAATCGCGGGCACGGCTGCTGGACACGGCGCACCGCGCGGGCATGGCCGAAATCGCCGCGGGCGTCATTCACAACGTCGGCAACGTTCTCAACAGCGTCAACGTGTCCGCAAAGCGCGCCGTCGAACGGGTCGATGCGCTCGACATCGCGGACCTGAACGACGTCGTAGGACTTATGCGCGAACACGCCGCCGATCTGGGGTCTTATCTGGCGTCGGACGAAAAAGGCAAGCTAATTCCGGAGTTTCTGGCGCAATTGGGCGAGGACCTGGCCGGCGAACAGCGGGAAGTTCTGAACGAATTGCAGTCGTTGACCAAGAACGTCCAGCACATCGCGGAAATCGTCGACACCCAGCAAACCTATGCCAACGCAGCGGGGACGGTCGCCAAGGTTTCCATCAACGCTCTAATCGAAGATGCGCTGCGGATCAACGCCGCAGGCATGGAGAGGCACTCCGTTCGCGTCATTCGGGAGTTTCAGGACACGCCGCCGATCATGACCGAACGGCACAAAGTGCTCCAGATTCTCGTCAATCTCCTGAGTAACGCGAAATATGCGCTTGATGACTGCACAGCCTCCGAACGGCGCGTCACCATCCGCGTCCGCGCGCCAAGGGGCGATCAGGCGGTCGTTCGAGTCGAGATCTGCGACAACGGGGTCGGCATTCCCAAGGAGCATCTCGCCAAGTTGTTCTCCTACGGCTTCACGACCCGAAAAGAAGGGCACGGCTTGGGGCTGCACGACAGCGCCAATGCGGCCAAGTCGCTCGGGGGTCGTCTGTTCGCCGAAAGCGAGGGTCCCGGGGTGGGTGCGACGTTCACGCTCGAGCTCCCCTTCCGAGTCGCGAAGGTTATGGCATGACCGCATCCGGCGAACCTCAAAACCACCGCATTCTCCTCGTCGACGACAATGCATCGATTCACGAGGATTACAGGAAGATACTCGTCGCAAAGAGACAGGACGGCGACCGCGCGCAAATGCGGGCTGTACTTCTGGGGCGCGAAAAACCCAAAACCCCGTCGCTCGAGTACGACATTGACTCGGCATTCCAAGGGCAGGAGGCGATGGAGAAGGTTTCCAAAGCCTGCGCTGAAGGACGCCCTTATGCGATGGCCTTCGTGGACATGCGCATGCCGCCGGGCTGGGACGGACTGGAAACGATCGAACGCCTCTGGTCGGTCGAGCCGAATCTTCAGGTCGTCATCTGCACCGCCTATTCCGACTACTCCTGGGATGAAATCGTGCAACGTTTCGGCCACACCGACCGCCTGCTCCTGCTCAAGAAACCATTCGACGTCGCGGAGGTGTGGCAACTGGCCTGCGCCCTCACGGAAAAATGGGATCTGACTCGACAGGCTGAGGCCAAGATATGCGAGCTTGAGAGCACCGTTGAGGGCCGAACCGCCGAGCTCCGCACCACCAACGAGAAACTCACCGCGGAGATCGCCGAGCGCAAGCAGGCGGTGGACGCCGCCGTTCGCTTCAGTCACATCATCGACGATTCCCTCAACGAGATTTACATCTTCGACGCTGAAACGTTGCGATTCCTGCACGTCAATCGGGGCGCGCAGCGGAACACCGGCTATTCGATGGAGGAGCTGCGCGAGCTGACTCCCCTGAACCTGAAACCCCAGTACACGATGGAATCGTTCACGGATATGATTCGCCCCCTGCGCGCCGGCGAAGCTGAAAAGATCCGATTTCAGACTGTGCATCGACGCAAAGACGGATCAACCTACCCGGTAGAGGTGCATCTCCAGCTGGTGACGCAAAGCGACTCCGCGGTGTTTGTGGCCATCATTCTCGACATCACTGATCGGCAGGAGGTAGAAGAACGACTGCGCCGCGCCGCACTGTATGACGCATTGACCAACCTGCCCAACGGCACGCTTCTCAACGACCGCCTTGAGAGATGTTTGGCTCGCGCGTCACGAGACACGGACCGTTGTTTTGCCGTGCTGTTCCTAGATCTGGACAACTTCAAGCTCATCAATGATAGTCTGGGACACAAGGTCGGCGATCGACTGCTGGTCGCGGTGGCGGGCCGTTTGCTGTCCTGTCTTCGTGCCCTCGACACGGTGGCCCGGATTCAAGAGGATGAGGATATGGCGGCCCTGATCGGGGGTGACGAGTTTGTGATTCTACTGGACGGCATTCGCAATACGCGCGACACCGCCCAGGTAGCCGAACGGCTTCAGCAGCACTTGACCCGACCGTACAACCTCGACTCTCACGAGGTCGTGGTGAGCGCCAGCATCGGCATCGCCTTCTACGACCGCAGGTACCAAAGCGCCGACGAATTGTTGCGTGACGCGGACACGGCGATGTACCGCGCGAAAGGCGCCGGCAAGGCTAAGTACGCCATCTTCGATCCGGCAATGCACGCGAGCGCCACCGCTCGCCTACAAATGGAAAACGAACTTCGCAACGCGGTGGAACGGCGAGAACTTCATCTCGCGTATCAACCCATCGTCGCCCTGCCGACGCATCGCGTCGTCGGACTCGAGGCCCTGCTTCGCTGGACAAAACCGGACGGCAGCGCCGTTCCGGCGGCGCAGTTCATCGCCATCGCCGAGGAATGCGGTCTCATTATTCCGATCGGACGTTGGGTCCTGAGAGAAGCCTGTCAAACTCTGAAGAGGCTGACGAGCGCTTCCCCTCGCAACAGAGCGCTGTTCGTCAACGTCAATTTCTCGCAGCGGGAACTCGCGGAGCCTGGTCTGGGCGATGATATTGAAAGAGCTCTCCACGATCACGGTTTGGTCGGGCGCCAACTGAACGTGGAGATCACCGAGAACGCGGTGATGAAGGACGGCGGGGCGATCACCGAACAACTGCTCAAGATTAAGAATCTCGGCGTTGGTCTGCACCTGGACGATTTCGGCACCGGGTATTCGTCGTTGAGCTGTCTGCATCGATTCCCGTTGGACGTCATCAAGATCGATCAAGCGTTCACAACTACCTTGGGCGGCAACCGCGACTACTTGCCCGTCGTCGAGGCGATCGTGACGCTTGCACATAGCCTTAGAATGAAAGTGACGATCGAGGGTATTGAGACTGAGGCCCAGCTCAAGCAACTCAGCTCCGTGGGCGGCGACTTCGGGCAGGGCTACTACTTCTCCCGCCCCGTTTCCGCCGAGGAGGCCATCGCGTCCCTTAACGAGGCCCTCGAAACCGCCCATTGAAGAGCGTGCATGCGGCGCCCGCCGAAATCGGACCCGACGCACCGTCGTACCGTTCAACCCGATCAACGTCCGCGTCGTGTAACCCTTGTGCCGCAGTTCGCCGCGGGCGGGTTGAGAATCAACCCCGGCCATGAACTCATGGAATGCTTCCTGCGCAGTTAGCCCGCATCTCGCGGTGCGTTGCAAGGAAGGGGCCGCGGCGAAGCCGATGGGTTCTGCAGCGAACAAGGCCGCCGGCGAATACAACGCGTCCGATGATCGGTACGCAGGTGGGGCGGGAGCGATCAGCGCGTCGCGGATTGCCAATTGCTGATCGAGGCTGCGGCGTTCGAGAGCTTGCCGCTACGGGCCGTCCCGCTCGTCTATTTTGTGACCGACTGGAAAGTCAGCCCCACATCTGGCAGCATAGGGGCATGATCGCGGCGGCCACGGCGGAACATCAGATCGTCTTCAAGCTCCTCGGCGAGGGAGTGCTGACCTCGGCCGGTCTCGCGTCCATGCGCCGCGAGTCGGAAATCATGGGCCTGCCGCTGGTGGAGGTGTTGCAGCTCAACGATCTCATCAGCGAGGCCGCCGTCGCCCAGGCCTACGCCGAACACAGCGGCCTGCGGTTTCTGGATCTCACCCGCCGACCGCCCTCCCGGGCGTGGGTGCTCACCGTTCCCGAAAACGTCGCCCGGCGAAAGAACTGTCTGATTTTCGGGGAAGTTTCCGGCGAGCTGGTCGCGGTGGTCGCCGATCCCATCGACCCTTCCGTCCGGGCGGCCCTGCAAGCGCGGTTCGAGCGGCCGATCCAGTTCGTGGTCAGTCCGCGATACCAGATTCTCGAGGTCATCAACGACGTGTACGGTACGGCCCGCGCCCAGGGTGCGCGTCTGAGCAGCATGGCTCCGCTGGCGACGGCCGTCGCCACCGCCTCCGCGACCGGCCTCAACATCGTCGAGCAGTTCGACAGCATCGTCGATGAGGCCGTCGATCGCCGGGCCAGCGACATCCACATCGAGCCGGAGGACGATCGCCTCCGCATCCGTCTGCGGATCGACGGACGGATGATCGAATCGCGAGCCTACCCGCTCGACGCCGCCCCGGCCGTGATATCACGCATCAAGGTCCTCGCCAAACTCGACATCACCGAGCGCCGCAAACCGCAAGACGGTCGTTTCACGCGCCGCAGCTTCGATCAAGAGATTGACGTGCGCGTGGCCGTGATTCCCACCGCCCGCGGCGAGCGGGTCACCCTCCGCCTTCTTTCGCAGGATCGAACGCGACTGACGCTCGAAACCCTCGGCATGGGCACCGAGATGCGTCAGGCCTTCGACCGGCTCATCCACCGACCGTACGGCATTATCCTGCTCACCGGCCCGACCGGCAGCGGTAAGACGACGACGCTCTATGTGGCCCTGCAACGCATCAACACCGTCGATCGCCACATCATCACCATCGAGGACCCCGTCGAGTACCAGATCGCCGGCGTCAATCAGGTGGCCGTCGACACGGAGTTCGGCGTCTCCTTCGCTCTCGCCCTGCGCAGCATTCTGCGGCACAACCCCGACGTCATCATGGTCGGCGAAATCCGCGACGAGGAAACCGCGCACCTGGCCTTGGAGGCGTCGCTGACGGGCCATTTGGTGTTTGCCACGTTGCACACCAATTCCGCCGTCGGCGCCGTGACCCGCCTGCTCGACATGGGCTGCGAGCCGTATCTGGTCGCCAGCGCCATCATCGGAGTGATGGCTCAGCGATTGGTGCGGAAGATTTGCACGAACTGCAAACGCGGCTACGAACCGGGAGAGGCCGAGTGCCGCATCATGGGCATTCCGCGCGATCGCACCGGCGTTCAAATCTTCCGTGGAGCGGGCTGTTCTCGATGTCTGCGAAGCGGATACTACGATCGCGTGGGGGTCTACGAGTTCGTGCCCTTCGACGCCGGCTTAGCAACCCTCGTCACCGACAAGGCCACGACTGAGACGATGCACCGCTACGCCGCCGAGCACGGGGCCATCACCTTGCGCGACGACGCGATGGCCAAAGTCCGCGAAGGACTCACCACCCTCGAAGAAGCCCTCCGCGTAACCGTGCACATCGAACCAGGCTGACGACTCTCTCCCGAGTGACAGGCATTCTCCGGAATGGACAAGCACCGCATCACTCTCTGGTTTTCGGGTGGCATGGCCAAGCGAAGCGCCGCCATGCCGGGAGAGCCAGAACTCCTGACCTACTGCCAACATAACCGGCAAAACAAGGCATTTCCTGCACGGCGGGTTCGCTGTTAAGGTGTAAGCATAGTTGGCGGCTATTTCCATCGGCCAAAGGGAGTTCGAGCAGTGGAATCTCGACGTTTC
>JAZDHF010000229.1:0-3512 GCA_043806315.1 Planctomycetota bacterium
CCGCGCGGTGCAGTCGGTGGAGCGTCAGCCGGCGCCGGCGGTGGCCGGCTATTCGATCCTGCTGTTGGCCGCGGCCCGGGCCTATGGAACGGATACGCCACGCGGACGGCTGCCCCTGCCGAAGTGGCAATCGAAACGACCGGACGAGCGGCTCTCGACGCAGGAACTCGTCCGACAACTACGAAGCGAGGTGTGGGCTCATGCTATAAACACGCTTCAACCGGATTACGACGCCTTCGTGTACGACACCGGATCGGTCACGAAGTCGTCGGAATTGAGGCTGCCGGCGGTCTCGGCCATGCTCTACTCGGCCACGGGCCGACCCTTGGGCACGACCGCCGCCGCAGGCACCACCGCCGACACCCCACAAAATGGCCAAACCTCAGACCCTCTCCCCCAAGGGGGAGAGGGTTCTACATGCACGCGCTCGGAACCACTTCCGCGATTTCAGTAGTGTCAGAAGGCGACCCCTACGCGAGAGCAAATGGGACTCGTTTGGCGTCAAGCGAAATCGGCGGCCTGACCGATACGGCGTGAACCGGGCGGGGCATGGTTCCCGCCGGTTGGGGAGCGTCGTCGATGCGCGTGCTGGTCACCGGACATCGTGGATACATCGGCTCCGTCCTGGTGAGCGTGCTTCAACACGCCCGCCACGAGGTGGTCGGTCTGGATTGCGATTGGTACGGCGACTGTGATTTCGGACGGGTGCGCGACTCCATCCCGAGCTTCGAGATGGACGTGCGGGATGTGGAATTCACAGACCTTCTGTCGTTCGATGCCGTGATCCATCTCGCGGCGCTGCCGGAGGATCCGTCGTCGCAATTCGATTCGTCGCTGACCGAAGAAATCAACTTCGCGGCGACCCTGCGTTTGGCCGAGTGCTGCAAACAGGCCAGTGTTTCACGTTTCCTCTTCGCGTCCACGTGCGCCGTTTATGGCAGCGGCGGAGGCGATCCGCAGAACGAGAGCGGCGCGACCGCGCCCATTACGCCCTATGCAGTCGCAAAATTGCGGTGCGAGGAAGAGCTATCACGACGTTCGGGCCGCGGTTTTGTCCCGGTGGTCCTGCGAAACTCCACCGTCTACGGCGTGTCGCCGCGATTGAGACTCGACACGGTAGTCAACGAGTTCGTCGGGTCTGCGGTGGCGAGCGGACGCGTCGAGATGCGCACCGAGGGGCGGGCGTGGCGACCGTTGATGCATGTCGAGGATGTCGCTCGAGCGTATGCGATGGTCCTCGCGGCGGCGGACGACGCGGTCGCGGATCAGACTTTCAACGTGGCCATCACCGAGGAGAACTATCGGGTGATCGACGTCGCCGACTGCGTCGCAGAACTCGTACCGGATTGCACTCGTTCCGTTCGGACCGGCGTCCGCGATCAAAGAAGCTACTGCGTGGACGGCTCCAAGCTGCGGCGATCGTTCCCCCATCTGACTTGGCGATGGACGTTGCCGCAGGGGATTCGCCAACTTCGGGCAGCGATGCTCGGGGCGGGGCTGACCGCGGGCGAATGGCGCTCGGATCGATATCGCCGTGTGATGCGCTTACACACCATGATGGAGCGTGGCGAACTGGACGCCTCCCTTCGGCGACACGAACCGGCCCATCGTGAACTTCAAAGGTCCCGATAAACCTCGCCGCGATGCCCGACGGACATGATTTCGACGACGCGGTGGTCGTCATCCACTGCATAAAGGATGCGATACCTGCCACGGCGCAGACGATATTCGTCCCGCCCGCGGACTTTTCGGCAGCCGCGCGGGCGAGGCCGGACGCGAGTTTAAGAATCCGCGCGGTGATTCGGTCAAAGACGGACGAAGGCAGCCGGTCCATTTCCTTTTCGGCGGACGGTTTGACGAGAACTGTACAGGAAGGTCTCAACGGCGCTTGGCGCGTTTTTTTCGGTCGGCTAGGTATTGAGCGAAGGGACGTGACGGTTCGCGCCGCCGCTGGGCGATCACCGCGAGGTCCAACAGGTCGCGGGCGAGTGACTTGTCGTGGGCAATTCGGACGAGGACCGCGTCACGCTCTTTTCTGGGCAAGGCCTTGAGCGCCGTGAGAAAGACGTCGGCGGTAGCCTCAATTCGGCGCATCGCGGTCTCCCCGGCCAAGGCACACCACTGCTGACACAGCAGTGGCACACCCCACGTGATCACATGCCGCCGCGGTAGGGAATCAGCGAGAGAAAGCGGGCGTGCTTGATGGCGAGCTTGAGGGCCTTTTGCTCTTGGGTGTCGGTGCCGCCGCGCTTGCGGGACATCAGCTTGCTGCTGGAGGTGAGAAACTTGCGGAGCAGTTCGACCTCCCGGTAGCTGACCAGCGGTCCGACCCAGTTGGGTCCGCCGCGATCGGGAAAGCGCCGTTCGGTGTGAAACGTCTTGCTGTCTTCAGTTGTCATCGGTCGTGATCGTCTTTTCTAGGTCGTCGTTGAAACCACTGTTCGCTTAGAGTGCATCCTGAAACCCCCTCACCCTACCCTCGGACCCTCCCGGACCCTCCCTCCTCGGTCGGCTCGTCTGACCCTCGGTCGGCTCGTCTGACCCTCGGTCGGCTCGTCTGACCCCCCAGCGGGGGAGAGGGATCCTAGGATATACTCTTAGCTTCGGCCATCACCCGTTCAAACTCGGCCTGCTCGGCCACTTCGGATTCATCGATCAACATGATCGGAATCCCGTCCCGGATCGGGTACTTACGTCGGGTGGCCGGGTCGGTCGAGTAGAGCCAGTCGCCCACCTGCACCAGCGGCGCGTGGGCCACGGGGCATACCATGATCCGTAACAGTTCCGCGTCGATTTTGGTCATCGTGACCGCAGCACCGACCCTGACCGCCCGACACGCGGAAACTCCCTGCCGGCACGAACCTGGAATTGTAGTGGAAAGCCCGCTCGACGCAACCCGACGGCACGGCTTGCAAGGGCGAAGGGCGGCGGTTCAGGCGGGCACCCTTATGCTCCGATGGATAGCGAATGGCCGGCGGTTTCGACCGTTCGGCGGACGCTCCATATAGTGTGAATCGCCGGTGACTTCCCCCAAACCCACCGGCCTCAAAGCGGATTGGGAACCTCATGCCAACAATGCGAAAGGATCCCGCAGCGACCATGCGAACAGCCCTGACGACGAGAGCCGGACGCTTACAAGTCTATAATTTACAAGCACTTGCGAGTAACGGCGCGGGTCGGATCGAGCGGCTTCCGTACAGCATCAAGGTGCTGCTCGAAAGCGCTCTACGGAGCGCGGACGGCCTCACCGTAACCGAGGACGACGTGTGGGCAATCGCGGCGTGGGATCCGAAGGCCGTCGTGCGGCGCGAGGTGCCGTTCATCCCCGCGAGGGTGCTGCTTCAGGATTTCACAGGCGTGCCTTGCCTGGTGGACCTGGCGGCTATACGCGATGCGATGAAGAAGCTGCGGCGACCCCAAAAAGATCTATCCGCGCATCCCCGTAGACCTGGTGATCGACCGTTCGGTGCAGGTGGACGCCTTCGGATCGCCCGACGCCCTGGGCATCAACG
>JAZDHF010000230.1:0-16734 GCA_043806315.1 Planctomycetota bacterium
CAACGCGTCTGAGACTCGCTCAACGTATCCAGCAGGGTCAGGAAGTACTTGTCCGCCATGGCCGTTGCCATACCATAGTGATCGGATGGCGACGAGGGAAAACGTTAGAAAACGTAAAAGTTATTTATTGCAGAGCACTTACAGTAACCACCGAGGGTTCTACACGATGTTGAGCTTCGGGGACGGACAAACAGATTCGACGTATCAGCTTAGTTTCGGACGAGGGAGGGACGTGCCCTCGACCAACAACTCGTATGCAGTGGAGCTGCTCCGGTACGACCCGGACCTTGCGACCCAGACGAGCCTGGGGTGGGTGCGCAGGGATGTCTCGACGGTAGACGATACGCTTTACCTACGCCTTGTGCGTTCGGGCGGGCTGCTGACCGCAATGTGGAGTACCGACGGAACATCTTGGGAAACGCCCTTGAGCATCGATCTGGGTAATCAGCTCGATGGGTTGGAGCAAAGACTGATTCTGTCGGGTTCCTGCTGGTTTAACACGGTGGGTTCCTACGCAGATCACGATTATGTGCGCGTCGAGGGGACCGGTGCCTGTTGTTTGACAGGCGGAGCATGTCAAGAGCTGGTGCAAGGCGAATGTACCGCGCAAAGTGGCGTATTCCACGGGTCGGGGTCGAGTTGCGGAGCGGATTTCGACGGCGACACGATTGCAGACGTCTGCGACCCCTGTCCGTTCGATCCGACCAACACGATGGTGGACGGGAAGTGCATTCCGACGCTCAGCGAATGGGGCATGATGGCGATGGCGGCGCTGATTCTTTCCGCCGGAGGGGTCGTGATCGCCCGGCGGCGCGCCGCGGGGTAGCGTGATCGGAGCGGGGAGCGGGAGCGACCCGATGTCGTTGTTCTCGTCGCGCCGGGACGACCCGATTCAGAGTGCGTCCTGAAGCCCCCTCACCCTACCCTCGGACCCTCCCGGACGCTCCCGCTTTGGTCGCGTCGTCTGACCCTCGGTTGGCTCGTCCGACCCCCCAGCGGGGGAGAGGAGTACCCTTCTGCGCGCGTCGTCGATCGGAAACTCAACTTGACCTTGGTCCATTGCGTCAAGGCGGATCGGCCCGCAAGAGGGCACGGAACCCTGCCTGCTCGAAATGGCGGTCGCTGGTCAGCGCGTCCGCCACGCCCTCACGTCGCATGACGAGGAACGAAATACAATCCGTGAGACTCCATCGCTTGTCACGATGGCTCGCAAAGAAATCCAAACCCTGATCGAGCAAGGCGGTACTTGCCGGGATTACCCGCGTCCGCCGGTCGCTGCGCAACTCCGCGACCGTGTTGCCCGCGAGCGGACGAACGCGCTCGGCCGATAGTGCGTCGACGAACTCGATGAGTATGTACTCTGTGGTCACGACTTCGCCGACGGTCGCTAGCTGCCAGGCCAATGCCTTCTCATGATAAGCATCCCGCTTGAGCAGCAGAGCGAGCAGAAAGGAAGTATCCACGAAGGTGGTGATCATCTGCGCGGAGTCCCCTTCACGTAGTGTTCGTGCTGCTCGGAATAATCCGGCGGCAGGTCGTCTGTCGATACCGCAAGCTCCGCGATCCGGGCGAGCACATGCTTTCCCGATTCAGGTTCGAACACGACTTTGACAGGCGTGTCCGCGGGGATACCCACGGGCACCGGCTGATCCAGGATCACGCGCTTTCCGTCATAATGTCCGTTGATGATCGTCATGGGGTTCGTTCTCCACTTTGTTTCCGCCATTCTACTGTCTCGGGCGTCTCCTTACTAGTCCCTGTTTGGTGCCCTGGGGCAGGTGGGCCGCAGGAACGGTCGCCCCGGCCGGTCGGGGCGACACGCGGGGAATCCTTTCCCGATGGGTGGAAGGGATGTGGGCGACCCCGCCCTCACTCCAACCCTCTCCCTGAGGGAGAGGGGTTACCGGGGTTCCCTCACCCCATCTCGCTTCCCAAGGGGAGAGGAGTTTTTAGACAACGTCCAGGGACTGAAGTCCCTGGCAACTCCCGGGCGCCCTCCGGGCGCTGGGGAGAGAGTTTACGAAGGGGCGGCGGACCAGTCCTCTTCGCACATGAGGTACTCGCTTTGCGGCATGCCCAGTCGTTCGTAGGCCTTCATCGCGCGATGGTTGTCGTGGTGGACGTACAACCGCAGCCCGCAGACGTCGGGACGACTGCGGGCCTCGCGGCGGACGTGCTCGTGCAGAGCGCGGAACACCCCACGCCGACGGAAACGCGAATCGACGTAGACGCTCTGAATCCACCAGAAAAAAGCGTTGCGCCAATCGCTCCATTCGAAAGTGACCATGGTCTGCCCGACGACGACGCCGTCGACCTCGGCGAGGAAGTAAAGCGACCGGGCGGGATCGGCCAGCGCTTGGCGAACCCCGACGGCCACGGTCCGGGCGTCGAGCGTCTTCCCCTCCGTCTCCGCAGCGAGGGCCGTGTTGAAGGCGATGATGTGATCGGCGTCGCCGGGCGTCGCGGGCCGGATAGTGATGGGGTTGGCGTTCATGTCCAAACCTATTGGCGGGTCCGCGGGCTTGCGCCAGCGGCTCTGCCAAATCCCTTAACGGGTCCGCGGGCTCGCGCCCGCGGCTCTGATCGCGCAGTCCGATGATCGCCGCGGTGCGATGGAAACGTAGGGTCTGCCGACGAGCTTCTTGAGCAACACCACTTCCCCCATGTCATTACCCTCGATCCGGTGCCCGACCCATTGCAGCGCGTAGCTTAGGACCACTAACCCGGCCGGTCGCCACCAGAGCGACCAAGCCCCTTCGCGAAGCTGCACTACGACCAGATAACCGGCCAGGGGAAGCATCGGGATGGCGACGGCGTGGAAAAGGCGCGAGGCCGGGTGCTGATGACGGGACAACCAATGTTCCAACCAACCGGCCACGGGGTGATGCTAGCCAGCGACGCCGGAACCGACAACGCCGTGCTGTCAATTTGGCACGTCGATCCGATCGTACGAAGATCGCCTGCCAAGCTGGCAGCCGCGCATCGAGCATCGGGGCGCTGGATTAGGTTCATAACCCATTGTGCTAGAATGAGTTATCGCAACACGATCCATGCGCTGGCGATGGTCCGCCCCTTGCACTCGCTCCTGTATCTACCGGTACGCCTTGCTCCGAGGATCGAGTACCATTGGCCGGAGCTTAAGGATGGCGTTTCTCAACGGGTTCGTACGAGGAGAGTGAACAACATGGCGGTCAAGCAATTGGCCTATGAACAGGAAGCGCGGCAAGCGCTTTGGAGCGGCGTGGAGAAGCTCGCCGGGGCGGTGAAGGCGACGCTAGGCCCTCGCGGGCGCAACGCGGTGATTGACAAGGGTTGGGGCGGTCCGACCGTCACTAAGGACGGCGTCACCGTGGCCGAGGAAATCGAACTGAGCGACAAGTATGAGAACCTGGGCGCTCAACTGGTCAAAGAGGCGGCCAGCAAGACCAGTGAGGTCGCGGGCGACGGCACGACGACGGCGACGATCCTGGCCGAGGCGATCTTCAAGGAGGGGCTGAAGAACATCGCCGCCGGCGCCGACCCGCACTCCATCAACCGGGGCATTCAAAAGGCCGTCGCCAAGGTGATCGAAGCCCTCAAGGAGATGTCCCGCCCGGTCAAGGCCAACAAGCGCGACGACATCGTCAACGTCGCCAAGATTTCCGCGAACAACGATGAGACGATCGGCAAGCTGCTGGCCGACTGCTTCGAGAAGGTCGGCAAGGACGGCGTCATCACCGTCGAGGAAGGAAAGACCTCCGAGACGACGATTGACGTTGTCGAGGGAATGCAGTTCGACCGCGGGTTCCTCTCGCCGCACTTCGTCACCGACCAGAACGCCATGGAATGCGTTCTGTCCAAGGCCTTCGTGCTCATTCACGAAGACAAGATCAGCAGCGTTCCCAAGCTGGTTCCGATCCTCGAAAAAGTGGCGAAAGCCAAGCGCCCGCTGCTCATCATCGCCGAGGACGTCGAGGGCGAGGCGTTGGCCACACTGGTGGTCAACAAGCTCCGCGGTATTCTCGAGGTGTGTGCGGTGAAAGCGCCGGGTTACGGCGATCGTCGCAAGGCGATGCTTCAGGACATCGCCGTGCTCACCGGGGCGACGCCGATCATGAAGGATTTGGGCGTCGATTTGGAGAACCTCTCGATCAAGGAGCTGGGTCAGGCGAAGAAGATCCACGTCGACGCCAACGACACCACGGTCATCGAGGGCGCGGGCTCGACGGAGGAGATTCAAGGCCGGATCAAGCAGATCACCTCGGAGATCGACGCCACGACCTCGGATTACGATCGCGAAAAGCTGGAGGAACGGCGGGCGAAGCTCGTCGGCGGGGTCGCGCAGATCAACGTCGGAGCGGCCACGGAGACGGAACTCAAGGAGAAGAAGGCTCGTATCGAGGATGCGCTGCACGCCACGCGAGCGGCGATCGAGGAGGGCATTGTGGTCGGCGGCGGGGTGGCGTTGGTGCGCTGCGCCTCGGCGCTCGATGCCCTGAAACTGTCGGGCGACGAGCGGACGGGCGTGGACATTGTCCGCGCGACGTTGTCGGCGCCGCTGCGGCAGATCGCCGCGAATGCGGGACTGAACCCCGGCGTGGTGCTGCACAAGGTTCTGGAAAAGGGCGGCTCCTTCGGGTTCAACGCCGACACCATCGAGTACACCGATCTGGTGAAGGACGGCGTGATTGACCCGACGAAGGTGGTACGATGCGCCCTGGAAAACGGCAGCAGCGTGGCCCGCGTGCTGCTCAGCACCGAAGTCTGCATCGCCGAGAAGCCCAAGGGCAAGGACGGCGATGAGACGCCGCCGGACATGGGCGAGGACATGGATTACTAACGGAATTACGAATTGCGAATGGCGAAGCAGTAGCGAGCGTCGCCATTCCATCGTGAATCAGCGAGGACGCGGACTCTCATAAGGCTCATAGGAGATGAAGTAGAGATGGCAACGGCAACAGCAACCCCAACGAAGAAGAAGATGAAGTTTCGTCCGACGGATGACCGAGTGGTGATCGAGCCGAGCGAGGCGACGGAAACGACCGCGGGCGGCATCATTCTGCCCGACACGGCCAAGGAGAAACCGCAGCGCGGCACGATCATCGCCGTCGGCCCGGGCAAGCTGCTCGACAGCGGCAAGCGCGGGGAAATGGACGTGAGCATCGGCGACGAGGTCTTCTACGGGAAATACTCGGGCACGGAGATCGAGTTCGGCACGGACAAGTACGTCGTCCTCCGCGAGACCGACATCCTCGCGGTCGTGGATCGGTAAACCAAACTGAGCCGTGGGCGCGAGCCCGCGGACATTCATCCGGGTCACCGGGCTTGCGCCCGGCGCTCTGACCCTTCGAGGCTCAGGGCAAGGATTGGAGACGGTGGTTCATGGCTAAGCAACTGATGTTCTCCCAGGACGCGCGGCAGCACATCCTGGCGGGACTTTCCAAACTCGCGGACGCGGTGAGGATCACGATGGGCCCCACGGGCCACAACGTGATCCTGCAAAAGTCCTTCGGCGGCCCGCGCATCACCAAGGACGGCGTGACCGTCAGCAAGGAGATCGAGCTTCCGCAGGCGTTCGAGAACATGGGGGCTAAGCTCATCAATCAGGTCGCGTCGAAGACGAGCGACGAAGTCGGCGACGGCACGACCGCCGCGACGGTGCTCGCCGAGGCGATCTATCGACAGGGCTGTAAGTCGGTCTCGGCCGGGGCCAACCCCATGGCCCTCAAGCGCGGTATTGAACAAGCGGTCGTGGCCGCCGTGGGAGCGATTAAGAACTTGGCCGTTAAGGTGCGATCCAACGACGATCTCGCCAAGATCGCCACGATCTCGGCCAACGGCGATGAGGAGATCGGAAAGTTGCTGGCGAGCGCCCTGGAAGCTGTCGGCACCGACGGCGTGGTCGAGGTCGAAGAGGGCAAGTCGCTGCAGACGGAGAAGGAAGTCGTCGACGGCATGCAGTTCGACAAGGGATTCCTTTCGCCTTACTTCATGACCAACCCCAGTTCGTTGGAGTGCGTCCTCAAGGATCCGGCTATCCTGATTTACGAGAAGAAGATTTCCAACTTGCGGGACTTCGTGCCGGTGCTCGAAGCAATCGCAACCTCCGGTAAGTCATTGCTGGTAATCTCCGAAGACGTGGACGGTGAGGCCCTGGCGGCGCTCGTGGTCAACAAGATTCGCGGCGTGCTGAGCGTCTGCGCGGTGAAGGCGCCGGGCTTCGGCGATCGCCGCAAGGCCATGCTCGGCGACATCGCCGCCCTGACCGGCGGAACGCTCATCAGCGAGGATTTGGGGATGAAGCTCGAGAACATCACCATCAAGGAGATGGGCTCGGCCACGAAGGTCGTCATCAATAAGGACGACACGACGATCATTGAAGGCGCCGGCAAGAAATCCGACATCAAGGCCCGCGTCGATCAGATTCGCAACCAGATCGACAAAACCACCAGCGATTACGACCGCGAAAAGCTGCAAGAGCGGCTGGCGAAGTTGACCGGCGGGGTCGCCGTGATCCGCGTCGGCGGCGCGACCGAGACCGAGGTGAAGGAGCGGAAGGACTTGGTCGACGACGCGTTCCACGCCACCAAGGCGGCGGCCGAGGAAGGCATCGTCCCCGGCGGCGGCGTCGCGTTCCTTCGGGCCATCCCCGCGGTGCAGAAGATTCGTGAGAACGCCAGGGGCGATGAGAAGATCGGCGTGGACATCATCCTCGAAGCGCTGCGGGCGCCGACGCGGCAGCTCGCGAATAACTCCGGTTGCGAGGGCGAGGTAGTGGTCGAGCAGATTCTCAGCAAGACCGGCGCCTATGGGTACGACGTTCGCGCTGGCGAGTACGTGGACATGCTCAGATCCGGGATCATCGACCCGGCCAAGGTCGCGCGCGTGGCCCTCGAAAGCGCCGCGAGCGTGGCGGGCTTGATGCTCACCACCGAGGTGCTGGTGACCGACCTGAAGGACGATCAAAAGAAAATCGAACACGCCGTCCGGTAAGAGCAGCGGCACCGGGAGTTTTGCGAGCGACGATCAGGGCGGACGCCGGGCGTCCGCCCTTTGTATGACAAGGCGGCGCGATCAGAGCACCGGGCGCAAGCCCGGTGACATTGGCATGCCGGTGTCCGCGGGCTCGCCCCCGCGGCTCGGAAAACTACGCGGTGTCGGATGAAGGTTGTTTGAGGGATGACGGTGGCGGGGGCCAAACGAGATTATTATGAGGTGCTCGGCGTTCCGCGTGACGCGGCGCCGGAGCAGATCAAGAAGGCCTATCGCCGCCACGCGCACAAGTATCACCCCGACCGCAACGCCGACGACCCCGGGGCCGAGGCGAAGTTCAAGGAGGCGGCCGAGGCCTACGAGGTCCTCTCCGAACCGACGAAACGCCAGCGGTACGACCAGTACGGTCATGCCGGACTGAGCGGCGTCGGCGTCCACGACTTCTCGCACATGGGCGTGGACGACATCTTTTCGATGTTCAATGACATCTTCGGCGGCGCTTTCGGAGGCGGTCGCCGCGGCCGTCGCGGCGGGGCCGACTTACAGGCCGAAGTCACGCTCACGCTCGCGGAAGTCGCCAAAGGGGCCGAGCGGTCGATCGAGTTCACCCGCGAGGACTTCTGCGAAACCTGCGGCGGCACCGGGGCGGCCCAAGGCTCGCAGCGCCGAACCTGCAACACCTGCGGCGGGTACGGGCAGGTCGAGCAGACCGGTGGATTGAGCGGGTTGTTCGGGCGGGTCATCACCACCTGCCCGGCGTGCCGCGGACGCGGATCGTCGATCATCACGCCGTGCGGGTCGTGCCGAGGGTCCGGGAGGACGATGAAGGATCGGATTGTGAACGTGCAGATTCCCGCGGGCATTCACGACGGCCAGGCCGTTCGGGTGCGAGGCGAGGGCGAGCCGGGCGAGGACG
Source organism: Planctomycetota bacterium (assembly GCA_043806315.1). Classification (GTDB taxonomy): domain Bacteria; phylum Planctomycetota; class Phycisphaerae; order UBA1845; family UBA1845; genus SBAX01. The sequence goes on from JAZDHF010000230.1 coordinate 7,889, forward strand.
GCTCCCATCGCGGTGATCTGCACTGCTACGTGCGCATCTCCCCGCACCCCTTCTTGGAGCGTCACAACAATGACCTGGTGTGCCGGATGCCGATCAGCTTCACGCAGGCGTCGTTGGGCGCGAAAGTCGAGGTGCCGACGCTGACGGGCAAGGCCGAACTGAAAATCCCCGCCGGGACGCAGCACGGGCAACTTTTTCGCCTCAATAGCATCGGGCTGCCCGACCTACGCAGCGGGCGGCGCGGCGACGAACTCGTGCAACTGATGGTGGAAATCCCCAAGCGGCTCAACAAGGCCCAAGAGGCGTTGCTCCGCGAGTTCGCCAAAACCGAGGACCGCTCGGTCCTGCCGGAGTCGAAAGGTTTTTTTGACAAGCTGATGGATTATATTGGCGGCGCCAAAGGCTAACCTCGCCGCCAGGGAAAGATCGCTGACCACACCATCGTATGAAAACGAAGAAGACCGAACCTAACGAGCCGGAAGAAGCTCCAACAGTGGCGAGGGAGACCGCGCCCCAGACGCCCGACAACGGCCGACCGGGACCGGAAGATCCGGTAGCGGAGCTACAGGCGAAGGTCGCCAAACTGGAGGACAGTTTGCTGCGGGCGAAGGCCGACTTCCAGAACCTTCAGCGGCGCTCCGCGGCGGAGCGGTTGGACGCGCTCCGTTACGCCAACGCCGAGCTCATGAAGTCTCTCGTGAAGGTAGTGGATGACTTCGAGCGGTCGCTCGCGGCGGCGTCGAAACCCGACAATCTGCCGGCGGTCGTCGAGGGTGTGCGGCTCGTCTACGAGAACTTGACCAAGGCCCTGTCCGACCACGGGCTGGAGACGATCGAGGCCCTTCATCGACCGTTCGACCCCAACGTTCACGAGGCCTTGTTGCACCAGCCTTCGGACCGGCATTCGCCGGGTACGGTGATCCAGCAGATCGCCAAGGGCTATCGCTTATGCGATCGGGTGGTTCGTCCGGCGAAGGTGATCGTCGCCAAGGCGATGGAACCGGTTGTGGCCGGGGCTGCGACGGAACCGGAAGGGAAGGCGGACTCAACCAACTAAGGAGCAGATCGTATGCCCACGTATGAATACGAGTGCACGGAGTGTGGCAAGGTTGTCGAGCTGGTCCAGCCGATGACCGAGCCGGCGCGCCGTCGGCTCCGCAAGACGGATCCGCGGCCCTGCGATTGTGACGCGCCCGTGGCACGGCTCATCGGCACCGGCGGGGGGATCATCTTCAAAGGATCGGGCTTCCATCAGACGGACTATCGTAGCGAGAGCTACAAAGAAGCCGCCAAAGCCGACTCCGACGGCGCCAACGGCAAGACGCCAAAGGATGGCAAGAGCGAATCGACCAAGCCGGAACCAACCGTGAAAAAGGAACCTACCTCAAGCCGTGAAACGACCTAGTGCTCCGACGCAGCCAAACTTTGGGGTCCGGCTGTTTGTGGCACAGCGGCCCTCCGCTGTGCCCTACGGCCCAGCCGGGGGCGGCTGGGCCACACCTACTCGCAGGATTAGGCGCGATGGAGCACTAGTGTTGTGTCTCCGAATTGACGGCGATTGTGCTAACCGAGCCGCGCCCGTCAGGAAGCGGTTTTGGCATGACCGCTCCCTGACGGTCGCGGCTCGGATTGGCTCCGCAATTACGCTTGGGGTTCGGATTCAGGTCGCAGCGTCTATCAAGGCGTCTTGTACACGTCGGGTGCGGCGGTCGCGCCGGGTTGTTTGCCGCGGGGTTGCGGCGTCTGCGCGGCCGAGCGGGCCTGCATACAGAGCTTCACCAGCGCGTTGATTTCGTTTTGTATGGACGGGAGCTGAGTACCGGCGAGGATCGCGGTTTCGAGCTTGCCGGCGGCCTCGGTGATGACGTCGAACCCGTAACCGCTTCCCTCCCCCTTGAGGCAGCGAGCCAAGTGCTGCAACCGCTTGACATCTTTTTGAACGACGCACTCCTCGACGGCTCGTACCCGAACGGGCAACTCCGCAACGAAGGTCTGGACGAGGTCCTTCATCGAGGCGTCGTCGCGGAAGGTGCTCAAGAGGGGTTCTTGTCGAAGCGATTCCAAGAGCACGGCGAGGTCGGCGCGGGCGTAGGGTTTGGGAATGTATTCGTCGCAACCGGCGGCCAGGCAGCGCTCCTGGGCTCCCGGCTCGGTCAGGCCGGTGGCGGCGACGATCCGCCCGCTGTAGCCCCGGCGACGCATCTCCTGCACGGCGGTGAATCCGCTCATAACCGGCATGTCCATGTCGATCAAGATGAGGTCGTAGACGTGCCGGGCGACGCGTTCGAGGGCGACCTTCCCGTTCTCGGCGTAATCCACCTGGGCGTTGAGCTGCTGCAAATGGAACGTCGTCAACCGAGCGATGGAGGGGTCGTCATCGACGAGCAGCACGCGGCTCTCGACGGCTTCGGCGCAGTAGGCTGCGGGGTTGACCTGGTGATCGAAGCACACCGCGACCTCATGCACGTTGGCTTCGAGATAACGACAGCGCACGACCGTCGCGGGGACGTCGTCCCATGTTCCGTAGCTGGTGGCCAACTGCACGACGCAGCGCGTTTGCGTGTGGACGTAACCGCCGTGAAGGAATGCCAGGCCGTTGGCGCTGATGTTGCGGCCGATAACGAGATAGGGGATGGGCGCGGCGAACCCCGGCTGCTGCATATAGACGACGAGCGTTTTGACCCTGTATTTGTATCGGGAACTCCGCCGCTCCTGGGGCGCGGCGCCGGAGGTGGCGTCCAGGCCGTCCAGGAGCTTGTGAATCCGTTCCTCGTCGAGGCGGATGGTCTTCAGCAATCGTTGATCCGGTTCGGTTCGGTCCACAACACCCCGTTCACAAGGCCGACGCCCGCCAAGCTCGCCTAGAACATACGCCAGGTCGCCTCTCGCCGGCGGGACGACTCTCGCGGCGCATCATCGCGCATGGCCGGTCCCCGCGCCGGTTCCTCGAGATGCAAGCTACGTACTTCCACTTATCGACACGCAGCAACGGTCACTTGCTCGGATGCGTCTACGGACGACCCAGAGTCTTGACCATGCTCCATCGTTTCGACTCCCGGCGAGCCGGGACCACCATGGACCGTGACAGATCGCGTCCGGTAACGGGTCGGGGGATTTCTCGTCTCCGAAGCCTTGTCAAATTCGCCGTCCCCGGCGAACATCTCGCCTGAACAACGTGGCAACCGGGGAGGCAATTGGATGAAGCTATCCAGGCGGGTGACGGAACTGGCGGAATCGGCGACGCTGGCCGTGTCGGCCAAGGCGGCGCGGATGAGGGCCGAGGGGGTTGATGTGGTCAGCTTCGGCGCCGGCGAGCCGGACTTCGACACGCCCGCGCACATTCGTCAGGCCGCCATCGACGCACTCAACGAGGGACAGACTCGCTATCCCAACCCGGCCTTCGGACTCACTGTCGCGAGGCAGGCGGTGTGCAACAGTCTCGCTCGTGACGCGAATCTGCGATATGGTCCCGAACAGGTCATCATCACCTCCGGCGGCAAGGATGCAGCCTATCTGGCATTTCACGCACTGCTCGACCCCGGTGACGAGGTGGTGATCCCCAAGCCGTACTGGGTCAGCTACCCGGAGATGGTCCGTTTGGCGGGCGGAGTGCCGGTGTTTGCGGTCGGCACTGAGAAGAATGATTATAAGCTCACGCCGGAGATTCTTCGTTCGGCGCTCACCCCACGGACGCGGATGTTCATTTTCAACTCGCCGTCTAATCCAAGCGGAGTGACCTATCACCCGGAGGAGGTCCGGGCGCTCGCCCAGGTCCTGCAAGATCGCGATCTGGTCGTTCTGTCGGACGAAATCTACGATCGCCTGTTGTACGACGGCCAGAAAACGCTCAGTTACGCAGCGGCCAGCGATCGGGCCTATGCCCAGACGCTCACCTGCAACAGCGCCTCGAAGACGTACGCGATGACCGGCTGGCGGCTGGGCTACGCGGCGGGCCCGGTGGAGATCATCAAGTCGATGGCCAAGCTGCAATCGCAATCCACCAGCGGGGCGGCGACCTTCAGCCAAATCGCCTACGCGAAGGCACTAACGGGCGACCAGGCGTGCGTCGAGGCGATGCGCGTGGAGTTCGAGCGGCGTGGAGCGCACATGTGGCGACGGCTGACGGACATGCCCGGGATCCGTTGCCCGAGGCCGACGGGGGCGTTCTACTGCTTTCCGAACGTCTCCCGGACCTACGGGAAGCTCGGGGTACACGGCTCCGTCGAGTTCGCCGCGCGATTGCTGGAGCAGGCCCGCGTCGCCGTCGTGCCCGGCGAGGCGTTCGGGATGGACCAACACGTCCGCCTCTCGTTCGCCACGGGGATGCCGCAGATCGACAAAGGGCTTGACCGAATCGAGGCGTTCCTGCGGGCGGAGGGAGCGGAGCGCGTCGTGTCATGCTGAGCGCAGCGAAGCATCCAGACGCGCAAGGAGATTCTTCGCTCCGCTCAGAATGACATCGCTGCGCTCAGAATGACATCCCGCGGGCGTTTTCGCCACCCCCAACGGGATGCATCCCCTTGGCCGTGTGCGGGTATCCACCAGTTTACAGGTCGGTCGGGGCCTGCTATAGTCGGACGAGTCCGTTTAGGAGGCCTCAACAGATAAACTCATGCAGAAACACACGGAGCTACCGCAAGCATTCGCCGACCTCGGCGTCGAAGTTCGTTTCTTACAAGCCGTTCACAAGATGAAGTTTGTGCAACCGAGCGAGATTCAGCTACGGCTGATTCCGCCGGCTCTGCAGGGCTGTGATATCCTGGGCCAGGCCCGGACGGGCACGGGCAAGACGGCCGCCTTCGGGCTGCCGGTTCTGCAGAAGTTGAACCCGGCCGGGCGACTTCAGGCCCTTTGCCTGGCCCCGACCCGTGAACTCGCCGTCCAGGTCACCGCCGAGCTGCGGTGCCTGGCCGAATTCGCCAACCTGCACATCGTCGCCATTTACGGCGGACAGAAGGTCGCGGCGCAGCTTCACCAACTGGGCCGCAAGCCGCACTTCGTGGTCGGGACGCCGGGGCGGGTGTGGGATTTCATGCAGCGCGGCGTGCTGAACATCGCCGACGTGCAGTTCGTGATCCTGGACGAGGTCGATCGGATGCTCGACATCGGCTTCCGCGACGACATCCGCGCCATCCTCGGAAAGGTCACCGCCAAGCACCAGACCATTTTCGTCTCCGCCACCCTCGACGACGAGATCAAGCTGCTCGCCAGACGCTACATGATTGATCCGATGGAGGTGAACGTCTCGCGCGACCATCTGACCGTCGAGGACGTGGAGCAGTCCTATGTGACCGTGGAACCGTACGACAAGTTCCGCGCGTTGCGGCTGCTGCTCAAGCACGAGAATCCGCCGCTCAGCATCGTCTTCACGAACACCAAGCACGGGGCGCGGAAGCTGGCGAAAAAGCTCCACGAGGCGGGCATCGAGGCGACCGAAATCCACGGCGATCTCGAGCAGCGCAAACGCGACCATGTCATGGAGCGCTTCCGCAAGCACCAGATTCAAGTGCTCGTGGCCACCGACCTCGCGGCTCGGGGGATCGACGTGAGCGCCATTTCGCACATCATCAACTACGACATTCCGGTCGACGCGCTAGGGTACGTCCATCGCATCGGACGAACGGCCCGCATGGGCGCCAAGGGAACCGCCATCACCTTCGTCACCAGCGAACAGGGCAAAGAACTCACCGCCGTCGAGAAGCTCATCAACCGCCAGATTACGCTACGGGCCGTGCCGGAGTTCGTCCCGTCCAACGCAAGACCGCAGCCGATGGAGCATCCCAAGCACGCCCTCGTCTCGCGGTATCAAGCTCCCGTGTTCAGCTCCGTGGGGGAAACGCCGGCGCCGGCCCGCCCCAAGACCCTCGGCAGCCGGTTCCGTCCCAAACGCGGGCGGCGCAGACTGTAGAGTACGATGCCGTACTAATCAGAGCCGCGAGCGGGAGCGAGCGGTCAACCTATGGATGTTCCCGACGAATTACTCGACGACGAACTGGAAGGCGCGGCACCCGTCGACGAGGAGTCTCCGCCGGCCCATGAGGTCCACCGACTACGCGTGCGTAAGCGCATTGTAGGCCGTCGACTCGACAAATATCTGCACGGGCGTTACCCGCGAATCTCCCGGACGCTGCTGCAACGCTACATCAAGGAAGGGCAGGTGACGGTCAACGGCCTGCCCACCAAGGCGAGCTACGAACCGTCCACGGGAGACATCGTTCAGGTCATCCTGCCGCCTCCCCCGCCCAGCGAAGTCCTGCCGCAGGACATCCCCCTGGACATCATCTACGAAGATGAGTGGCTGATCGCGATCAACAAGGCCGAGGGAATGGTCTGCCACCCGGCTTATGCGTCGCAGACCGGCACCGTGGCCAACGCCGTCGCCTTCCATGCGGTCACGCTGAGCCGCGGTGAGGATCCCTTCCGACCCGGCATCGTCCATCGCCTCGACAAGAACACCACCGGCGTGCTGCTGATCGCCAAGAACGATGAGGCCCATTGGCGCGTGTCCTTGCAATTTGAGCGGCGAACGGTGCGGAAGGAGTACTTCGCCATTTGCGAAGGCGTCGTCCGACTCGACGGCGATATCATCAACAAGCCGCTCGCGCCGCACCCGGAGACGACGCAACGGATGGTCCTGCCCAGCGCCATGCCGCCCCGACAAGCGATGTTCAAGGAAGCCGTCACCGAGTACCGCGTCGAGAAGCGTTTTCGCGGCTACACCACCGTGAACCTGTTTCCGAAGACAGGCCGGACGCACCAACTCCGCGTGCACATGTCCTCGATCGGCCACCCCATCGTGGGCGACAAACTCTACGGCGGTCGCCCGGTGAGCGAGTTCGACTTGACCGGATCGGGCGGCACCGAACCCCTGATCGAGCACCAAGCCCTCCACGCCCGCCGCCTCGTCCTCATGCACCCCATCCTGGAGAAGCCCTTGGTCCTCGATGCGCCGCTGTCGCCGAGGATCACCCACATCCTCGACATCCTTGAAAAACACCGGACGTGAGTCCGAACCGCCGTTTTGAACGGCTTCACGGCTGCTCGACGCCGTCGACGTAATCGCTACGAAACACGACCACCCCCTGCTCGTCCCAGGTCGTTACCGGCCCTTGACGCTTCCCCTGGACGAACTCCACTTCGAGCCGTTTCTTACCGTTAGTGTGCCACTCGGTGTAAAGCCCCTGCCAAACGCCGCGTGCCATGGTCCACTCGGTCTGCGGCGTCCCATCCGCGTACCACGCCCGCCAGGTGCCGTCCTCCAGGCCGTCGAGATATCCCCCCTCGGTCCATTTCCGCCCTTCGATGTACCAGGTGTTGCGAGGCCCGTTCGGGACGCCGTCGATGAATCGCTGTTCCGACTTCTTCTGCCCGTTCTCATACCAGACGGTCGAAGTACCGTGGCGGATGAAGTTTCCATCGGCGTCCTTCTTCCCCTCTGTACGGCTTTTGAGATTCCCGCTGGGCCACTTCGTTTCCTGGACCTCGATGGGACCGTCGGTATCAACCTTCACGGGCGTCGCTCCGGCCGGCGACCGCTCGGCTGACGGCTTGTCTGATGGAGCGGCTTTATCCGGCTGCCCCGTCCTTGCACAGCCGGCCAGACCACAACCGAGAACGCCCGCCCAAAAGATTCGACTTCTGATCATTCTCCTTCCTTTCACCGCTCGCCTTCGATCCCTCCGTACCTTGCGGACAAGATACCACACCGGCCGGCGTGGTCAATCCCAGCGCGTACCTGTGCCGTGTTTCGTCCATGAACCATTGAGGAGCGGCATGGCCAAGTCCCGGCACGCCCCAAATGGTCATCTCGCCGGGAACCTGGAAGCAACTCGTCGATTAACCCGCGCAGAGATTGATGAAAGAGCCGACGTACCACGAGCACGTCGGCCCTCACGAACGTCCCCATCGTTAGCCTGTAGCCGCTAGCGCTGCAGCATTCTTTTGTCCTGCTCGATTCGTCTCCGCCGTTCTACACCATCGCCACAGTCTGTACCCCACCCACAACATATTGACAACGCACCAACCGACAACTGACGCGCCCACGACGACCCTACCGCAATGATGCTCAAGCCCCATCAGCCACTGCCCGAGGAAGTGGATTGCAATGATCGAAGAACAGGACCACGTCATCGCGATTGGCACGAACCAACGGTGCCGCACAAGTTTCGTCACTGATGGTGGAATCAAGGCCACCAAAAGCATCGCAAGAACAACAAACGACCGGGCGAATGTGAACTCCTTCCGTGCAATCCCGAATGCCATACAAATAGGCCCGAAACTCCAGACCGCGATCGAAATCGCAAGCAGCCACCTGTACTTAACGGGCGTGTTCATTGTGCCCTCCTAGTAGCAGAACTCCCAGAACAGCAAGACGAAACACATGTACGCGACGACTACAATAATCACAACTGCTACTACAAAGCAGAGAGCAACTGCCGCCGGTATCGCCGCGACCGGTCCACCTGTGCATGTCCCATCCTCTTCTGACGCCACTCCACCAGTCCCTTGCATGAGAAGTGACGAAAACAAAGGCAAAGGTGATGTTTCGCGCCCAGACACGTCGAGCTTGCCATAGTTGAAAAGTGTCGGACGCGTGCTTTCGCCGTTGTTCGACGCAAACATAAACCCGACACGAGCTGCTCCATGTGCACCAACGAGTGATCCGACGCTCGACAACGTTTCCGCAGATGCCGTTACACTTACTTCTCAAACTGACCGATTTCGCCGCGGAGGGAGGTTTCAGAACCGTATAACCTATGCCGGCAGCGGTTTTCCAATCCCATGCCCCTGGGGAGCGGATCGTTGGACCCGATTGTTGGCTGGAAACCAAGACGGCGCAAGTCATT
>JAZDHF010000231.1:0-15535 GCA_043806315.1 Planctomycetota bacterium
GCGGAGCGATCCCTCCGCCTCCAACCCCCGCCCCCAGTTCGGAGCATTCTCCCATGCCTCAAAAAACTCATGCATCGGAGCACGGCGGACGCTCGCTTGCGGAAGCGGCCCCGAACTCCATTTTACGCTGAACCAGTACAGCTACGCGATTTCACCATTGACTCGCCCTGCAAGCATTCCCGGTGGCGTCGCGGATGTACGTGCACACGAGGACGACTAACGCTTCACTGCAATCCTTGGAAACCGCCAGAAAAGATGGCCGCACCCGGATTCACGTTGTCCGCCGGGAGGCCCCTGCAAATTCGATCGAGGCTTGGTGGATGGTGACCGATAAACCTTGCGGAAGCACACGCGCCTAAAACGCCGCTCGTGCGTCCTGCCGGGAACCGCCTGCTATGGAGACTCCGCCCACCCTCACTCCTGTCGGCGACCCCCAACGATCATGCCTGATTCTCGGATGTGGGGGACATGGCCGCGTCGTCCTCGACATCCTCATGCAGGGCGGCGAGTTCGAACCGGTCGGGTTTGTGGATTCCAACCGCAATTACATAGGCCGGCGCGTGGACGGCATCCCCGTGCTCGGTCATCCCGATCAGCTTCCGGACCTCCGCGTGTCGCTGGGCGTCAGTCGCGCCATTGTGGCCGTCGGTAACAACGGGGTGCGTCGAGCCTTTGCGGATCAACTCGAGCGCTGGGGGTTCGAACTGATCAACGCGATCCACCCGTCCGCCAACTTGGCCCGCAACGTGAGTCTCGGCCGAAACATCGTCGTCGCCGCCGGCGCCCTCGTGTGCGCCCATTGTCAGATCGGCGACTCGGTCATCCTCAACACGGGCTGCATCATCGACCACGAATCCTTCATCGGTACGGCGACCCACGTGTGTCCCGGAGCGCGGATCGCGGGACGGGTGACGATCGAGTCGGGCGCGTTCGTCGGCATCGGGGCCACCATCATTCAGAGCCTCCGAATCGGGTATGAGGCCGTGGTTGGGGCGGGGGCCGTGGTCATCCACGATGTAGCCCCCATGTCCACCGTGGTGGGCGTCCCGGCACATGAAACCAGAGCCGTCGGGAACGTTCCCACCCTGCAATCCTGGCTGATGCCGGAGCTGACCCGACCCGGTGCGAGCCCCGTCCCCATCCCCGTCGCCGCCGTCTGACGCGGCTCGGCTCTGCACTGTAACCCGACCGTAACGGAAACTCCGTCGGGGGCGCCGCCGCCCCACCATTACGGCCTATCGGCGCAGGGGGTCGGCCTTCGGCAGGGAACTTTATGCGTCCGCCGGCGTCGAAACGAAAGGGACGACCCGCAAAACGGCCTCTGCCAGCTTGACTGGGAGGCGGGCGTCGGAGATACTTTAGCGGAAGTAACTTGAGCTTTCCGAAGCGTCGAGAGGCTTCGAGGGAGGTTGTCGTCGTGGACGAACAAAAGAAAAAGAAGGTGTTGCTGGCGGTGTTGGCCGTAGTGGCCCTCGGTGCAGGGTCGTACTGGTTTCTGGGCAGCGAGTCGGGCGGACCGAAAGCCGCCGTCGTCACCGGGGGCTCGACCGAGCGGAAGGCAAGGGCCGCTCCCGAAGCAAGCAAGACGGTTCGAAAAGTGAAGGAATCCAAGGCTACGACCCGCGCCGAACCGGCGGCCGTCGAGCGAAAGGAACGTGAGGCGCGCGAGGAAACGACCGTCGAGCGAAAAAAGAAGCGCGAAGAGAAGACCAAAGAGAAGAAGAAGACCGTCACGCCGGCCGCGTAAGGGTTCAGCCGCATCTTGCCTGTGATGTTCCTTGACGGACGCCCGTTTCCGAAACGGGCGTCCTTGTTATTGGCGGTTTTGACGTCGTTTGGATTCCCGGTATTTGATATCGTCAGACCAAACCGGAGAGAACTTCGAGGCCCACGATGGTGACATCATCTCGCGGGTTGAGCGAGCTGCTTTCAGCGTCGAGGCGGGTTTCGATTCGTTGCATCATCGTCTCCACGGGCAATCCGGCCAGCGACTCGAAGGCCCGCCGGTAGGACTTGGTATCGAGCGACGCGTCGCCCTGATCCTGAAAAGCAAGTTCCACGCCGTCGGTGTAGAAAAGCACTTTGTCGCCCGGCTGAAGGCGAGTCTCGAACAGGGGAAACTCCTCCCCCTTGAAGAGTCCCAGCAGTCCGCCGGAGGCCTTCATCTCACTGACGACGCCGCCCGCGGTAATAAGGATCGGATAGGGATGTCCGCCGCGGGCGTACTGCAGCGTCAGGGTTTTGTGATTGAGCAGCGCGTAGCACGCGGTGACGAACTGACAGTTGGGCAACGACTGATCGGTGAGCGCGTCATTCAGAACGGCCATCACCTCGGACGGACTGGCCGCCGTGTAGCAGTCGGCGTGGACGCGCTTGGGCACGATCGACCGCTTGATGAACATAGTGAGCAGACCGGCGGCCATGCCGTGCCCCACCGCGTCGGCCAGATAGATGCCGGTGTGCTCCTCGTCGATGCGAAACACGTCGAACATGTCCCCCGAAACCCACGAGGCCGGTCGATAGACAGTGGCGATGCGGACATTCCCGATGGGCTTGTGGATGTCCGGCAGAAAATCCCTCTGCAACCGCCCGGCCAGTCGCAGTTCTTCGTCGACCTCGCGGAAATGTTGATTGAGGCGCTTGCCGAGCCGCTCCATGTTGTGCAGCTCCTGCTCCATGCGTTTGAGCAGCCCGTGGTAGCGCTCGATCATCGCCAGCCGCCCGCGCAGCTCGGCCTGCGAAATGCGCCGGTCGACGACCTCGATCAAGGACCGCGAGTCGGAGCGGTTCGACCCCGCCCGGTCGCTCAACATCAACGCCGCGATCCGCTGGGCGTCCAACAAGCGAAGCAGCTCGTGGAACTCCGCGGCCTGACGATCCGCGGTGAGGTCGTGGTGCGGTTCGAAGAGGATCACGGCGTCGATCGCGCCCGTCTTGGCTTCCTCCAACGCCGCCCGATAGTCCACCGCCTTTGTGATGTGCCAACCGATGTCACGGAGAAGGCCGGTCGTCCCGGTGGGAAGCGCGTCCTGCGGAGAGTCGACGACCAACACTTGCATGAACCACCCCGCGACGGCGCGCACGTTATCGGAAGCCCGACGCCGCGCGCGCGGAGACGGACCACTCCTCCAACCATGCGGCCCAAAGGTGATTCGACCCCTTACGGGGAGCGCTTTAGAAGCGGCGAGGGAATCTCGAGGGCGTCGCCGGCGTGGAACCCGATCCGGCTCCAGACCCCGGCGTTGACTTCGATCGCGTACTTCGCGGGCGAGCCGGAGGGATATTGCCCCGAACGCTCATCCAGCGGGGCCATGGTGTAGGTCGCGACCACCAGACCGTCCGCGTCCAGATAAGCAACGTCCAAGGGGATGATCGTGTTTTTCATCCAGAAGTTGAGTATCTGCTCGTGGTCGAAGATGAAGATCATGCCCCGCTGCGTCCCATCGGGCAGCGGGGCCATCCGCTCCGCGGTCACGAACATCAACCCCTGGGCCTGCTCGGAGAAGTCGTCGGCGATCCACAGCTCGAAGGGCTGCCCCTTTATGGGGACGCGAACGGTGCCGAGCTTCTCCAACTCTTCGACCCTCTTGGGAGTGCAACTCGCCCCGTACGCCGCCATCGCCAGGGACGACAGAAGGATGCCGGCGACCGTCGTCTTCATCTCGCAAATCCCGCCAACATGGAACGCGTACGATCCCTCCGACTGCGGGATTCACTCCCCGCGTCGGCGTTCCAGTGGATCGATCATACCGAGCCGCCGTTGGGACGGGAAACGCACGTCGGCTATACTTCCGGGTCCTGGCGCGAACGGACGCCGCAACCGAGCCGACAATCGGCAATTGGCAATCGGAAATTGGCAATTCGCAGGAAGGCCTGCGAGCAAGGATGAGCTTTGATGGTCGTGGGCGAATTCACGCAGGAAACGGATTTATTGGTCATCGGCGGCGGGCCGGGAGGGTATCACGCCGCGTTCCGGGCCGCATCGCACGGCATTCAGACGACGATCGTCGAGAGCATGCCCGCCCTCGGCGGCGTGTGTCTGCACCGTGGCTGCATCCCCTCGAAGACCTACCTCTCGATGGCCGAGACGCTGCATACGGCCGCCGTCAGCAAAGACATGGGCATCGACTTCGGCAAGCCCGAGCTCGACGTTGACAGAATCCGCGCGTGGAAGGACCACGTCATCGCCAAGCTCGCGGACGGCCTCGATCAGCGGTGCAAGAAGTACAAGGTCGATCGCGTGCAGGGGACGGCCCGGTTCGAGGACGGCAAGCACGTGGCCATCGAAGGCGGCAGCGTCCCGCGGATCAAGTTCAAGCGGGCCATCATCGCCACCGGCTCGCGCTCCATCGAGCTGAAAGGAATCCAGATCGACTCGCCGCGCGTCCTCACCTCGCGGACGGCGCTACAGATGGAGGACATCCCCAAGACGCTGCTGGTGATCGGCGGCGGCTACATCGGTCTGGAACTCGGCCAGGTCTACGCCGGCTTCGGGTCGAAAGTCGCCGTGGTCGAAATGACCTCCGGCCTGCTGCCCGGAGTGGACCGCGACCTCCTTCGTCCGCTGCTCAAACGGCTGGAAGGCGAGTTCGACGCGATCGGCCTCGACACCAAAGTCGTCGGGATGAAAGACTTCAAGGGCGGGATCGAGGTCGCCTTTGAAGGCAAGAACCCGCCGAAATCGACCAAGTTCGACAAGGTGCTGGTGTCCGTCGGTCGGCGGCCCAACTCGCGCGACCTGGGCCTCGACAAAGCCGGCGTGGAGATCGACGAGCGCGGGTTCATCAAAGTCGATGCGGGGTTCAAGACGACTGCGGCGAAGATTTACGCCATCGGCGACGTGATCGGCAATCCCATGCTCGCCCACAAGGCCATGCACGAAGGCACGGTCCTCGCCGACGCCCTGGCGGGCAAGGGTGTCGTCTTCGAGCCGCGAGCGATCCCGGCCGTCGTCTTCACCGACCCAGTCATCGCCTGGGCGGGTCTTACTGAGGCCGAGGCGAAAGAGAAGAAGCTCGATTTCGTCATCCGCAAGATGCCCTGGTCCGCCTCGGGCCGGGCCGTCGCCCTCGGACGCACCGACGGAGTCACCAAGCTCATTCTCGACAAATCGACGCAGCGCCTTCTCGGCATCGGCCTGACCGGTCCGCACGCGGGCGAAATGATCTCCGAGGGCGTGCTGGCGTTGGAAATGGGCGCCGTCGCCTACGACCTCGCCACCATGATCCATCCCCACCCGACGCTTTCCGAAACGATCGGCGAGGCCGCTGGACTTATGACCGAATAGACGGGGCTGCTTTGTCCTTCGCGCGGGATGGAGCCGTTGAGCCGGGTAGTAATGCGGAAGGCGCGGATGGGTGAACAAAGAGCCATGCGGAGAGGTGACCAAGTATCCGAGAAGTCAGGGCGTATGGGTTTGCTACTCTACCTGACTGGAATCGCCGCACTGACCTGCGGCAATGCCTGCTCACGCTCGTGGCCCTGGTCGTTTCCGCGAGGGCTAGTCGTATCTCCTCGTTCCGACGTCGCCGCGTTCTTATGGAGCGACGAGCTGTGGGGCGTGAATGATCGCGGCGAGGAGCGATTGGTTCGCGGCGCTCTCGACGCGAGGTGGTTTCCGTTGGGCTCTCCGCTGAGCACAAACTCGATTCGATTATCGTCGTACACCGAGCACCCGGAATGGCACCAGGACCCGCCTGACCCGGCACCCATCAAGTTCTCACGGGATGGTTTGCATCTCGTGGCCTTGGACGCCGGCGCGCTCTATTGTGTGGATACCCGTACGAAGAGTGCACGGCGACTGACCCCGGAGGACGAGGTGGTGACGACCTTCGCATGGCTGTCAACCGATGAAATAGGCTATGCCTCCAGCTTCAAGCGCCGGGTGCTGTATCGGCAGGGAATTGGCGCGCCGGCCTCGGAGCGACTAGCGGTCTACGATGACGATTTTGTGAGCACGATCGAATGCGACACGCAAAGAGAATGGTGGTCGCCTGACGGCAGGTTCGTCGTGCTACGCAAGTCGGAGGGCGCGTATGAACTGGTGAGTACGGCACCGAACTACTTTGCACGCAGACTCGGCGGTGCAAGCCTAAAGTACGATCTCGTCGTGTGGAAGCCTGACAGCTCCTGCGTGATCATACTCGCGCGCGACCCGGACAGGATTGTGCGCCAGGCCATCCTTGCGCAGGCGCCGTCGGGAGACTCTTCCGACATCAGCGGCCCGTTTGCGGAGACCTTTCCCGACCCGATTATGTTCGGCAGTTCATGGACGGCGGATGGTCAGTACTTAATCGTGAATTCCTTAAAGGTCGGCGCCTGCCTCGTTCGCCTGGATACCTGGGAGGTCATTCGGGTTGGAGAGCGGCTTCCGAGTATCAAGTTTCTGTGGATCCGGGTTGGGGACAAATCTCGTACGCCCTTTGTGTGCGGTGTGCCCATTCCGGGCTGGGTGAAGGCGACCCTCGGGATTGACGAGTTTTCTCCGGAGGTAGCGGTGAACTATGAGCGATGGTCGGTTGTCACGTTGATGAACTACCTGGTGGCAAGCAGTCCGCCTGGTGCGGTCCTCGCGCCGGATGGTAAGCACGCCGTCGCGGTCAATCGACTTGGAGGCATCAAAGTTCGACCCATCGACTTGGTCAAAGACGCGGTCCATCGTCCGGATTAGACAGGTTCGCGGGTTTCGATTACGACGCCAAGGAGTTAAGTGAGCCAGGCGGGGTGGGAGCCGTCCACCACCGATACTTTCCTGCCGGAGCCGCGTATTCTGCGGGGGGAGTACAGCCGATTCGCTCCACATCCGATAAATAGTCGTATGACCACCGACGCTTCTGCGCAGTCCGCCGACGTCGGGGAGGCCGTAGACGAGGCCTCACCCCGATGCCTGGTCGTGATGTACCACTATGTGCATGACCGGGACCCGCTGGCACGACCCGGAGCACCGGGCATCCACGGCGGCCTGCGTGGGTTGACCGTGGCCGATTTCTGCACCCAGCTTGATCGTCTGTGCGGCGCGATGGAGCCGATCGACTGGCCGACGCTTTACGCCTGGCTGGACGGTCGAGCGGACATTCCCCAACGCTGCTTCCTCCTTACCTTCGACGACGGCCTCGCCGATCATGCGGAAACCGTATTGCCGATTCTCGACGACCGCGGGCTGCGCGGAGTGTTCTTCGTCCCCGGCGCGGTGCTCACCACGCACCGGATGTTGCCGGCCCACGCCATCCACTTGCTGCTGTCGATCCTCGGCGACGCGGCCCTCAAAAGCGAGCTGCGAAGTTATCTCACTGACCGCGGCGTGGTGCAGTGGTGTCACTGGCTCGACCAACGACCGCCCGAAGAAGACGCGGCCGCGGAGACGATGTACCACTATGAAACTCCGGCGCTCGCCCGCCTCAAGTATCTTCTGACCATGAAGCTGCCCCTCGACCTTCGGGCGGCAGCCGTCGAGGAGCTCTTCGAGTCGCACATCGGATCGAGCGTTCGCTGGGCGAGGCACTGGTACTTGGGTTGGGACGATTTGGTCAAGATGCAGTCGGCAGGCCACACCATCGGCGGCCACGGACACGACCACGAGCCCTACGACCGTCTCGCCCCGGACGAAGTCCGGCAGGATGTCTTGCAGGTCGCCAATGTCCTCCGCGAAGGCCTCGGACCCGACGTGCGACCCTTCTCCTACCCCTACGGAAGCTACAACAAACACGCCGTCGCCGCGTGCCGCGAGGCCGGTTTCGTGCACGGTTTCACCACCCACGCCCGTTGGCTCCAACGACAGGGCGATCCCCTGCGCCTACCGCGTTTCGACACCATCGACGTGAACGCACTGCTTCGGGAGAAACTAGCTTGCCACCGAGTTTGACGTCTTGCGCGGATGGGGGAACGTGCGTTTCAACCGGATCGCGCGGGCTAAAACCTGCGAATCGGGAAGAGTACGACTTGCTGCGCCGGTTCGTGCAGGCCTATTGGCTGCGACCGGAGAACGCGCTGTGGATGACGCTTCGCAGCATCACGCTGTCCGCCCACGCTCTGGAACGTCCGTCCCTTGACGTAAGCTGCGGCGACGGCGTGTTCAGCTTCCTGCACGGCGGCGGGGCGTTCGATCCGGCCTTCGACGTCTTCACCTCCGTCGCCCGACTCGATCGGCGACAGAGCGAGACCGGCGACATGTTCGACCACGTCCGCGACGACTATCGCCCGCCGATCGTTTCACGACCGCGTGACTCCATCGACGTGGGAACGGATTGCAAGCCGACGATGCTCGCCAAAGCCGACCGGCTGCGCTTCTACGACCGCCTCGTCGAACATGACAACAACCATCCGCTGCCGCTCACCGACGCGACTTTTCAGACCGTCTACTGCAACGCGGCCTACTGGGTCGCCGACATCGACGGATTCCTTGCTGAGATGCGCCGCATCACCCGCCCCGGCGGTCGCATCATCCTCCAGGTCAAGCTCGACAGTATGCGGCGATACACGTTGGAGGCGTACGAGGCGGCGCTGGGCCGACGGTTTCTCGACATCATCGGCCGTGGACGGATCGACTGTTGGCCGACGCTCGCCGACGGCGCGACGTGGGAGACGCGTTTCGCCGGTGCGGGCCTGTCCGTCGAGAATGCAACCCCGTTTGTGACCAAAACCCACGCCCATCTGTGGGACATCGGCCTGCGACCGATCGCGCCTATGCTGGTTCGGATGGCCAATGCCCTCTCCCCCGCCACGCGGGTCGCCATCAAAACCGAGTGGGTCGATCTGTTTTGCGAATTGCTCGGACCCCTCTGCGATCCCGGCCTTGACCTTCTCTCCGACCGTGACGAACCGGCTGAAATCCAGTACGTGTTGCAAGCTAATTAATACTACAACGCTAGATTCGCATCGCGCGGCTTGAAGGAAAGCCCGTTGAAACGGGCTGAGGGAGGGGTTTGGGGTCGATCGCGTTACCAGCCGTAAACGGCTGGCCTGAGGCGCCGCCTTCGGCGGCGGGAAGGCCGCTAAAGCGGCCTGAATCGTAGACTCCCTTTCCAACCCCTCGGGACAAACTTAGCGTAGTAGTGTTAACCGGACCGTCTCGGCAGGTTTCTGAAGCGCTCCGTAGCGGGCTCCGGCGACTTCCAGAACCGCGCGAGTTTCGGATTGGAGAGAATAATGTCCTCGGTGAATTGCCGCTGTTCCTCCGGCGTCATATCACGCATTCTTTCGAGCAGCTTCTGCTGAATTTCATGCTTCATTCTTACACAATCGAATGTTTTCTTCATGACTCAATGACCTCGATCGGGCTGTGAATGGGGACTTGCGAATATCCTCGCAGCAGATTGATGGCGTGGTAGCCGCGGACTTTTTCAAAGTGGACAATATGTTTGAAATTCCAACTCACAATGAGGTCCACGTCCACGACGGACGCCGATGCAATGTGCTCCGCATCGAGCGCACTGCCGGCTCCAACGATGTCGGCAGCGAGATAAGCATCCCGCAGTTGCGTAACCTCGTCGGATGGCTGCAGCGATTCAATGCAGGCGGCGGGCAGCGATGTTAACACATCGCTAACCTGCGGCGGCGCTGCATCGAGCTCACGGAGTGTCGTTGGAGAGACAACCAACACGAACCGACCGACCCGAATCTCCTCAAACAAGCGTTGGCTGGCAACAGCAAACTCCTCGTCGAAGCAGCCTCCGAACACGGATGTGTCCGCGTACACGCGGAGCGTCCTCGTCACAGTACACCGAACGCCACGATACCGCCCGCCCCCCGATCCGCAAGTGCGACGGGTTGCGGATGTCAACCTTCCTTCTCCGGGTTGCGTCAAGTATCGTGTGGTTGGTCCTAGCGGCGAGGCGTGTGTACGAATGGCCGGTCCCTGGTTGGAGGGGTTGAACGCGGCACAGCGCCAGGCGGTGACGCATGGCGACGGGCCGCTCTTGATCGTCGCCGGCGCGGGCACGGGCAAGACCAAGACGCTCGCCTGCCGCGTCGCCCATCTCATCGACCGCGGCGTTGCGCCGGATCGTATTCTTCTGCTCACCTTTACGCGCCGCGCGGCCGACGAGATGCTGACCCGCGCGGGTCGGCTGGTCGGTCAGGATAGCGGCGGGAAGGTCTGGGGCGGGACGTTCCACGCCGTCGCCAACCGGCTCCTGCGCATCCACGGCCCGGCCGTCAACCTCCCACCCGACTTCACGGTGATGGACGAGAGCGACGCCGCGGACCTGATGAACCTCATCCGTAGCGAACTCGGGCTCGCCAAGACCGATCGACGGTTTCCCCGCAAGACCACCCTCGTCAAAATCTACTCGCACACCGTCAATGCCCAGCGGCCGCTCCGCGACGTCTTGGACACCCATTTCCCCTGGTGCAAGGAGGACATCGAGGGCATCACGCAAATCTTCGAGCGGTACGTCCGTCGCAAGCAAGAGCAGCACGTGTTGGACTACGACGACTTGCTGCTGTTTTG
The DNA here is from genome assembly GCA_043806315.1 of Planctomycetota bacterium. Classification (GTDB taxonomy): domain Bacteria; phylum Planctomycetota; class Phycisphaerae; order UBA1845; family UBA1845; genus SBAX01. Next base: position 10,448 of record JAZDHF010000231.1, read on the forward strand.
GAGCGCCCTTTGTGCAACGCCGCGCGTTGGGGAGAAGGTGGCCGACCAGTTCGAGCATATTTTGGTCGACGAGTACCAGGACACCAACGCAATCCAGGCCGAAATCCTTCGCGGAATGAGGAAGCGCCACAAGAACCTCACCGTTGTCGGCGACGACGCCCAGTCCATCTATTCGTTCCGGGCCGCAACGATCCGCAACATCCTCGATTTCCCCGAACAATTCGCCGGTACGACCGTCGTGACCCTGGAGCAAAACTATCGTTCAACGCAGCCGATCCTCGCCGCCTCCAACGCGGTGATGGCCCCGGCGCGGGAGCGATACACCAAGGAGCTTTGGTCCACGCGCGAGTCCGAGGTCAAGCCGATGCTCGTGACGTGCATGGACGAGTCCCAACAGACTGACATCGTGTGCCAAAACATCCTTGCCCACCTCGAGCAAGGAACGCCGTTGATGCAACAGGCCGTGCTGTTCCGCGCCGGTCACCATAGCGCGGTCTTGGAAGTGGAACTCGCCCGCCGCAACATCCCCTTCCACAAATACGGCGGTCTGAAGTTCATCGAGGCCGCCCACATTAAGGACATGCTCGCGTTTCTTCGCATTCTCGAAAACCCCTTCGACGAGATCAGTTGGTTTCGTGTGCTGCAACTGTTCGAGGGCGTCGGTCCGCGCACCGCGCAGCGCATCATGGACGCGTTGCACGTAAGACGACCGACGCAGGCCCCCTCTCCCTCTCAGGGAGAGGGCCGAGGTGAGGGTACTCCGGTGGCTCTGCTCTTGACCGCCCCGCCGACAACGCCGCCCGCCGCCCGGAAACCGTTGCAGGAACTTCGCGACGCCTTCGCCTATTGCCGGGGCCTTGCCCTGAGCCACGAAGGGATGAGTGACACGCCCGTGGCGCCTCCGAAGGGAGAGCCGCCGCTCACGCTCCAGGTCGAACGGATCCGCAAGTTCTACGACCCGATCTTCGAGCGTGTCTACGAAAACGCGGCCGTCCGCGCCCGCGACCTGGATCAGCTCGCCCAGATCGCCACACGCTACCGCTCGCGGAGCCGGTTCATTACCGACCTGACGCTCGACCCGCCGCGAGCTACCTCGGACCTCGCCCAGCCGCCGTTTCTCGAAGAAGACTGGCTGACGCTCAGCACGATCCACTCGGCCAAGGGTTGTGAATGGACCGTTGTCCACATCATCCACGCCGCCGACGGCATGATCCCCTCGGACATGGCCGTCGGGAACGAAGCCGGTGTCGATGAAGAACGCCGCTTGTTCTATGTGGCCATGACCCGTGCCAAGGACGTGCTGTACGTGTACTTCCCGTTGCGATACTACCACCGCCGCTTAGGCCTGGGCGACGGCCACAACTACGCCCAGTTGACCCGCTTCCTCCCGCGCCCGGCCCGCGCCCTCTTTGTCGAGCAATCCGCCTACGTCCCCGCCGAGGACGAACTCCTTCCGGCACGGTTGGACGACCGTGAGCCCTACACTCGCGTCAACCGTCTATGGAGAGATTAAACCTTCACCTGTAATCGCGGGGTCGTTCCGACCGTGCAGCTGGCCGGGCACACGATTGTACAATTGGTGACCGCCGACTGCTTGACGGGCCATTACAGGACGATACACTACAGGGTTAGTCTGCGGGGCGGCGGTGTGACGATGCCGGCCTCGCGGCACGGCGCGTATACGACCGAGCCTCATTCGCCCTTCCGATGATGAGTGGCGCGAGGTTCTTTCGAGGCACACACATGCCCACCGCAATCCAACCCCAGCCCATCGAGGAGTTGTTGAACATCGAACCCGCGATGCAGATTCCGGCGCCTCAGCCGCTGGGAATGGACGAGCGCCGCTCGACCCCGCGCCTCCGCAAACGATTGACGGCGAAGGTGATCGGAGTAGGTGCGGCCGAGGTCTTCCGTTGCACTACCGAGGACATCAGCGAGAACGGACTGTATGTGCAGGTTCCGCTGGCCTCCGGTCTCTGCGTCGGACAGCGCTGCGAGGTTGTCTTGTCGGACGATGCCAACGAGAGCCATTACGCGACGGTCGTCCGAACCGAGCCGATCGCCAAGGGCCCCACGCCGGTCGTCGGTGCCGGACTGCGCTTCGACCAGCCGCTGTTTTTCTGATTTCGCGCCCTGTGCACGATTCGACAACCACCGTCGCTGAGCTCATCAAGTTGGTCGATGATTTTGTGGCCGAGCGGCAATGGGAGCCGTTCCACGACCCCAAGAACCTCTCCGCGTCGATTGCCATTGAAGCCGCCGAGTTGATGGAACACTTTCAATGGTTGCGAAGCGACCAACTCGGTTCCGTTCGCGACGATGCCAAGACGATGGCCGAGGTCCGCGAGGAACTCGCCGATATCACCGCCTACCTCCTGTCCTTCGCCGGCAAAATGGGCATCGATGTGGCGTCCGCGTTGGAGGAAAAGATGCGGAAAAACGCCGTGAAATACCCGGCCGAGCGCTATCGCGGACGGTTCAAGTAGACTCGACGTCGGCTGCCCGGCGGTCGTCGGCCTCCTGCCGGATGCGGGCGATCATGGTGTGCCACATGTCCGTCACCTCCGCGAATTCGTATTGCAGGATGTCCGCGAGCAGCACGTGATCCTGAGCCTGCAACGCCCCCTTGATCTGCAGTAGGACGTCTTTGGGCCGTTCCAACGCCGCGAGCAACGGTTGATCTCGCACCGTCGCTTTCTGCGGATCCAGACGAAGCAGCTCCAACGACTTCGCCACGGCGTCGTGGACCTGTTGCCAGACGTGCAGGCACTCGCCGAGCCGCTCGATCCCCTCGACGGTCTTGCCCGCCATCAACAACTCCGCGACGCGCTGGGTGGCGCTCTCCGTCTCCTCCAGCGAACTCGATGCTTGCCCCATCGTATCGGCGACCAGGTCTTCTCGTGTGCCGGTGAACACCTCCAGCCGTTCGAAGGAGGCGACCGGTCGTTGCATCGCCGCCGCGATCGCGGTGGAGACGATCTCCTCGCCGTCACATCGGAATCCGACCAGGATCCGACGTGGCGGACAGAGGTTGCTCTGGACCTCGCGCAGCGTTTGCTCGAGCGTACCGCCGACGACCTCGTCGTCCTCGACCTTCTTGTCGTCTAGGAACAGATCCAACAAGCTCCTCCAGGTACACAAGCCCGCGGACCTAGGAGCCGCGGGTCGCACCGGACGATGCCTTGAACGGCGCAGGAACTTTCCACTCGCCGAAGAGGGACATCAGATCGTTCACGCCCAGCGGCCGCGGCAGAGCGTACAACTCGCCGTATCGAACCCCGATCGCGCTACCTTCGACTCCCGCTCCCGACCGCATGTAGTGCTCCAGGTACGCGAACCGCTCGTCGTCGAACTGCGACCGGTAGCAACGGACGGCCTCGATCTTCTGCTCGATCGTATCGCTGATATCGACCACGAACTGGCAATGCCAGTGGGTGATTTCGGCCCCGATCCGCGTCGGCCGATAGACTAGGTGGTCGATCCGGTATGGCTCAGTGCCGGCGAAGCGGTCGTCCCACTTGGTAAGCTGGGCATAAAACCGAGAGGCCTCAGTGATAAGCTGCGCCTGATAGTGGTCCGGCGACGCCGACGGCGTCCGACCAGCCATACCCACCAGAATCGGGGGGCGGTAGCGTCGCAAGACCATCGCCAACGCACACCGAGCCTCAGGCCCGTCCATCAGCACGCGGTTGGGAAGCCCCAGCATCTCGAGCACTTGCACGCCGAGAACGTCCGCTGCGGCCCGCATCTCCTTGGCCCGAATTTCCGGCGTGCCCCGCGGGGTCGGCTCCCCGTTGGTCATGTGCACCATACCCACGCGGTAGCCAAGTTTGACGAGCTTCGCAACCGTACCCCCCGAACCGATTTCGATGTCGTCCGGGTGCGGGGCCGTAAAAACGATGTCCAACGTACGATCAGCCATGGGCGGAACTTCCCTCGCGCAACGCTCTACGAAAAGTGAACACTGTAGGGGAGGGAGCTGGAAGTGGCAACGTGCCTGACGAACATCCGGGAATACGGATGTCGCCGGTTACGGCGCCCTATCCCTGCGATCGCAGGGGGGTTGCCCGTGGAGACGATGATGCCGCGGGTGTTGACCCGCGTTATAACCGATGTTAAACTTTAGTGGAAGGTGAGTTTATGGTCCGAATGACGGTGCGCAAGATCGGCAACTCGCTGGGGGTCATTCTTCCCGCGGAGGCGACCGCGGCGTTGCAGGTTGCGGAGGGCGACAAGCTTTTTCTGACGCCAAGCCCGGAGGGGTTCCGTATCACGCCCTACGATCCGGCCTTCGAGCGACAGATGAAGGTCGCCTCCAAAGGGATGAAGAAATACCGCAACGCCCTGCGCGAGCTGGCGAAGTGAAAACGGAGCCTGCGTGGCTGACGCTCCAGGCCGTGCTGGCGGTGCACGAGCAGCTTGTGGCTGAGCACGGTGGCGACGCCGGGGTCCGCAATCTGGGGCTGCTCGACTCCGCGCTCGCGGCCCCAAGGCACCATTACACGTACGGCGAGCGCGACATCTTCGTGCTCGCGGCGGCGTACGCGTACGGCATCACCCGAAATCACCCGTTCCTCGACGGCAACAAGCGGACGGCCTTCCTCGCGGCCTATACGTTCTTGGGCATCAACGGCTGGGAATTGAACGCACCCGAAGAACAGGTCGTGACGATGCTGGTGGGCCTGTCCGATCGGAGCGTGTCAGCCGAGGCGTTCGCGGAGTGGCTCGAGGCGTCATGTCGAAAGCCGCGGTGCAAGAAGCCCCGGTAGCGCGGGCGGAACAGTGATTGTAGGGCGTGGTTCGCACGCCCACGACCGTTGCCTCGGATCGTTCCCCATGCCATAATTCGGCGGGATTGGTCCAGGGCGCGAGGGCAAGGGACCGGTGTCCGGTCGCTTGCGCAACTTGGACGGGGGAAGCGAATGAAGTACTCGCTCGGCTTCAAGCCCTAGCCCGCATTTCTCACCAAGTGTTGCGAGTCGATGCTGGTTGAGCCGAAAACAGAGGTTGGTGGCAGGTTGCGTAGGGAATGCGGCGGGAGGTGGTAGGCTACGCCGCGTTCGGCGGAGTGGAGGAGGCGGGAAATGC
>JAZDHF010000232.1:0-31344 GCA_043806315.1 Planctomycetota bacterium
GCGGAGCGATCCCTCCGCCTCCAACCCCCGCCCCCAGTTCGGAGCATTCTCCCATGCCTCAAAAAACTCATGCATCGGAGCACGGCGGACGCTCGCTTGCGGAAGCGGCCCCGAACTCCATTTTACGCTGAACCAGTACACCAAACGCTGCTCGATCGGTACGAGTCCGAAATGCTGCCCAAGCAATCCGCCGCGGTCGCTGAGTTGTCCCGAATCGTGGAGGCAGAACCGATGGCTCTGCTATGCGTCGAGGCCGACGTTCGTTGTTGTCATCGGTCCCGCTTGGCGAAAGCCGTAGCACGAGAAACGGGTTTGACGGTTGAGCATCTTTCGTGAGTGATTGCAAAGCATGGTAAGCATGAAAGTCCTCATCACGGTGAAGACCTATCCGATCCCATCGACCAAGCACGACGAGTTGGTTTGTACCGCCGGGGTCCTCGAGGACGGCAGCTTCGTTCGTCTCTATCCGATCAACTTCCGCGATTTGCCCTTCAGTCAGCAGTACAAGAAATACCAGTGGATCGAGGTCGAAGCCGCCAAACACAGAGGGCGAGATGCACGAAAGGAAAGCTATCGACCAAGCTGCGACACAATCAAGTTGCATGGCGAACCGATTCCCGCTGCTCGAAATTGGGCGGAGCGTGCGAGGTACGTTCTGGGCCGGAAATCAGACTCGATGGAGCATCTTCAGGAGCAACAGGCCGAAGATCGAACCTCATTGGGCATCTTCAAGCCGAAGAAGATTCACAATTTGGTCTTTCAACCGGACTCCGCCGAGTGGAAAGCATCGTTCAAGGCCGCTCTTGCCCAGGCACGTCTTTGGGAGGATCGTCAGGTAACGAAGGAACCGCCCCGCAAAGTTCCTTTCAAATTCCAATATGTTTTCGAGTGCGATGATTCCCGCTGCAAGAAGAACCACCGCATGATGATCGAGGACTGGGAACTCGGCGCCCTCTATTGGAAGCTCGTGGACCGAGGCTCCTCGCCGGACGAAGCGGCAAAGTCGGTACGTGAGAAATTCCTCAACGAGCTTTGTGCTGATGATCGAGATACGCACTTCTACGTCGGAACGGTTCTTGAACACGGGACTTGGGTCGTAATCGGTGTGTTCTGGCCCAAGGTAGGAGCACCGAAAGAGCGTCCACCCGACCAGCAATTCTCGTTTGACTGATGAAGCTCTCGGGTGATCAACATCTGCGAAATCACGAAACACTTGGGACGGTGATTTGATAGTACTTTCATTGGGCGAATGGCGGAATGGCAGACGCTCCGGACCTAAAATCCCCTTGGGTAAATACCCGGTGCCGGTTCGATTCCCGCCTCGGCCAGTGGGTGCGCGAGTTCCGGCGACTGTCGGAAGCCGACGGCCGTCGGCCGACTAACTCTCGACGGCGCGAACGACAAGGGTGTTATTTTGGCCGCCGAAGCCGAAACTGTTGGAGAGAGCGGCCCGCACAAGCAGGCGGCGGGCCTGGTTGGGGACGTAATCCAAATCGCAATTCGGGTCGGGCAGGTTGTAGTTGATCGTCGGCGGGACCACGCCGTCGCGGATCGCTAGAACGCACGTAATCAGTTCGACGGCGCCGGCGGCGGCGATCAAGTGCCCGATCATGCTTTTTACGCTGCTGATGGGGACCTTTTTGGCGTAGTCGCCGAACACCCGGCGGATGGCGAGCGTTTCAATCTTGTCATTTTCCTCCGTGCCCGTGCCGTGGGCGGAGACGTAGTCGATCTGCGCGGGAGTCATGGAAGCGCTGTCGAGCGCCGCGGTCATGGCTGCGATCGCCCCGCGACCTTCCTCGTGAATGTCGGTGATGCGGAACGCGTCCGCCGTCGAGCCGAAGCCGACGACCTCGGCCAGGAGGCGAGCGCCGCGCCGCCGCGCGTGCTCGATCTCCTCGAGGATCAGAATGCCCGATCCCTCACCGAGCACAAAGCCGTCGCGCGAGCGATCGAAGGGACGTGAGGCCGTCAGGCACGTGTCGTTACGGGTCGAAAGCGCGGTCAGGCGGTTGAACCCGGTCACGCCGAGTGGATGGACCATGCTGTGTGTGCCGCCGGCGATCATCACGTCGGCGTCGCCGTAGCGGATGAGCCGCATGGCCTCGCCGATCGCTTGGGTGCTGGCGGCGCAGGCGGTGAGGGTATTGATGTTGGGCCCCTGGGCGTTGAACTGCACGGCGATGTGCCCGCCGGCCATGTTCGGGTCCTGCTCACGCTCGCTGACGGCGTTGAGCAGCCGCAGGCCCGTCTCCACCCAGCGCACGGTGTCGAGCGGGGTGGTTTCGCCGCGTTCATTGCGACAACCGGCCAGCGCCGCGGCGGCAAACGGCTGGAAATCCAACGGCCCTTCGCCGCCGCCCAGATAGACGCCGACGCGGGTCGGATCGAGGGTCTTGCAGGCCGGAAGCCCGGCGTCGCGCCAGGCCATAGTGCACGCGGCCAAGGCGAAGCGGGAGTTTCGACTCGCGCCTTCATGATTCGCGGCGTCCGCCCCAAGAAAGTCGCCCAACTCGAAGTTCTTGACTTCCGCGGAAAACGAAGTGGGGAAAGCACTGGCATCAAACAGTGTGGTCGGACTGACGCCGCTTTCGCCCGCCAGCATCCGCCGCCAGACCGACTCGACGTCGTGTCCCAACGGTGTGACCCAGCCGATGCCCGTGATGACGACGCGAGGCTCCACTCGATTACCCCTCAACCTTCTTGATGACCAGCGCGGCGCACTGCCCGCCGGCCAGGGCGTACCCCACGCTCATCGCCTGTCCGACGCGGACGTCTTTCGGGTCGCTTTGAATAAACTTGAACCGGGACGCGCGATCCGGGGTTGCAGTGTTCAACGAGGGCGGGACGGTGTTGCGATACAAGGCCATGACCGTTGCGGCGAAGTCGATCGCCCCGGACCCGGCCCCGTTGATGCCCACCGCGCCTCGCGTGGTCAGGGCGGCGGCGTGGTCGAGTCGTGACGCGAAGACCTCGTTCCAGGCCATGATCTCGGCGGCGTCGTGTGCGGGCGTGGCGGCGCCGAACGGAGCGACGAGGTCGATCTGCTCAATGCCGGTTGCGGCGTCGGTGAGGGCCTTCCTTAGCGCCAGGGCAAGCCCTCGACCCTTCGGATCGGGCGCCGACCAACTGACCGTATTGCTGGCCGCTCCGAAACCGGCGACCTCGGCGTAGATGCGGGCGTTGCGGGCACGAGCATGATCGAGCGATTCGAGGATGACCAACCCACCGCCCTCTGAGGCCACCGTGCCGCGGCGATCGGCGGCGAACGGTCGGCAGGCGTGATGCGGCGAATCATTGTCTTGCGTGTTCAAGTAACCGCACAGCAAGGGCCTCGCCATCGCCATCGGGTTGATCTTACTCTCGGCCCCGCCGCAGATGCACACGTCGGCGTCGCCCCGCGCGATCGTTCGGTAGGCCTCGCCGATCGCCAGGTGACTGGACGCCTCGGAGCAAGTGATGGTGTTCGAGGGGGCCTGGGCGTCGTGCACGATGGTAACGTGGCAGGCGAGCATGTTGGGCAGGAACTTCAAGAGCCAAAGCGGCGTCAGGTTGCTCATCCCCTCCGCGCCCCACCGGCGGAGGTCGAAACGACCTTGCTCATCGGCGGCGGTGCTGAGAGCGCCGGCCAGCTCGTTGAGATCGGCGCACACCAGGCCCGCCCCGATGTTGGCCCCGAAGCGGGTGCTGTCCACGTTGGGCGGGCCGGCGGCCTCGCCGCGCTCCACGATGCACTTGGTGTTCAGACCGGCGTCCCGCACGGCGTGGTAAGCGCAGACCACGGCTACCATGATGTCGCGTGACATCACCTTGACACTTTTGCGGTAACTCTTAGGGATGAAATCGCCCAGTTGGAACGGCGGAAGCTCGCCGGCGATCTGACAGGGAAAAGCGGCGGGATCGAACGACTCAACGCGGCGGATGCCGCAGCGCTGCTGCAGCAATCCTTCCCAGAACGCTTCGATCCCGATCCCGATCGGGGTGGCGACGCCCAGCCCGGTAATGACCACGCGCCGTCTAGGTGCCATTCGCGGGAGGACTCCCCAGGCCGCCGCGAGTTCGGAACCCGGCCAGCAGATTAAGAAATTGCTCGGTGAAAACGAAGTTGTGGTCGGGTAAATCGATGGGCTTTTCCGCCTGGTTGACGTGCGAGAACATCAGGTCCACTTTCCCCATCGGCTTGCCGTTCTTCAGCACCGATCCCGCCGTCGCCGCGGCCCGGTCGTCGATCGTCTCCAAGACCGCGTCATAGCGAATCTGGTCACCCGGCACTACGAAGTCATCGAACTTAGCCTGACGGATTTTAGCGAGAATCACGTTCTCCGCGAAGCCCCGCGCCTCGCCGACCAGAATCCCCGCGGTTTGGGCCATGCCCTCGATCAACAGGCACGCGGGCATCACCGGATAGCCGGGGAAATGATCGTGGAGGTATTCCTCGGCCAGCGTGACGTTCTTAATGGCGGACGCCCGCTTGCCCGATTCAAACTCCACAAAGGCGTCAATCCAAATCCAACGCATGTTTACGCGCAACGCCGCCCGTGGCTCTTAGGCCCGCAGGATCCAAGTTCGACTGGGGGTAGACCGCCCCCTAATGACGCCGAATCACAGCCCGGACGTTCTCGCACGATGAGGGGGTCGGCGAACTTGAGATTCTCAGATGTGTTAAAACCGTTGAGCAAACCGGTCCCCGACAGAATCCGCTGGCGATTGTTCGATTCCTTGTCGACAAAGATACGCGATCGAGGTAGAATCTGTCAAAGGCTTGGTTTTCGGCCCGATCCTCGGCGAGGGTTCTGCGGGACGCAAAGGTATGTCGCGAGCTCTGGCCTTCATCTTTATCTTGGCCGTGCTTCTAAGCGGGCAGCGCTTACCTGCTGCGGGTCAGGGAATCCACTCCGCGGGCCACGTCGCAAAACAGGTCGCACAACGCTCCCCAGGCGGCGAGTACGTGGCTGACGCAAACAAGCCGCAGCTTTTGCGCGGTACTACAGCGCGACGAACAACCGGGCGCTCCCCCGATGTCGTCTTATACGCGCTGGTCGGTGATCAAAACGCCCGTTTGGTTCGCCTGGATCAAATGACCGGCCTCATTCTCGAGTCGCACCCGATTAGCAACGTCCAAGCCCTCACGGGTGGACTAACCTCGGATGCACAGATGCGTCTGTACTCGATCGACGGCTGGAACGACGGACAGTCCGATCGCCTGTTCCAGATTGATCGCCTGACCCGCACGGGTACCGTTGTGGGTTCGACCGGCGTCAACTGGAACCATCGCTACCTCTGCGTTCACCCGGTCACCGGCGTGCTGTATGGCGGAACGGACGATAAGCTGTATCGGGTCGACAGGACGAGCGGCCTCGCGACGCTGGTGGGAACGTATAGCGGCGCGCCGAGATGGGTAAGCGCGCTAGCCATCGACAGCAACGGAGCGGCATATATTGCGAACGTTAACGGCAATGGCGCCAGCCTGTACCATGTCGACTTAGCGACGGCCCATGCGGTTTTGATCGGCAGCATCTCGACCGGGTTCTTCAACGGATTCGATGATCTGGCTTTTGACCCTCGCGACGTGCTCTATGGGGCTCATCGGGACGGTAACGTGTATGCCATTGACGTGGGCACGGCGGCCACCACCTTGCTGTTCCCGGGGCGCTTCGAAGGTCTTGCCTTCGTGACGGTCGGGTCTGACTGCAATGCGAACGCTTGGGAAGACGACGTGGACATTGCGATCGGGGACAGCGACGATTGCAACGAGAACGGCGTTCCGGACGAGTGCGAGCCCGATTGCCAGCCCAACGGACTTGCCGACGAGTGCGACCTGCGCGATGGATCTAGCGCCGATTGCAACAGCAACGGTGTACCCGACGAATGTGAATCCGATTGTCAGCCGAACGGTGTCGCTGATCAGTGTGATATCTCGATTGGAACCAGTCGCGACTGCAATGCCAATATCGTTCCCGATGAGTGCGAGGCTGACTGTCAACGCAACGGTCGCGCGGACGAGTGTGATATCGCTGACGGTTCCAGCGCAGACTGCGATCGTAACAACGTGCCTGACGAATGCGACCCGGATTGCCAACCCAACGGACAGCCTGATGCGTGTGACATCCAATTGGGCACAAGCCTGGACTGTAACCGCAATCGCGTACCCGATGAATGCGACGTGAATAGCACACCGGACTGCAATCACAATGGAATTCCCGACGCGTGCGAAAAGGATTGTCAGCCGAACGGCATCCCCGACGATTGTGACCTGGCGAGCGCAACAAGTGAGGACTGCAACGGAAACGCCAGGCCGGACGAGTGTGAGCCGGACTGCAATGATAACGATGTGCCTGATGACTGCGATGTGGACACGGGTACAAGCGAGAACTGCAACGGGAACCGCATCCCCGATGAGTGCGAGTTCGATTGTAACATGAACGCGGTGCCTGACGACTGTGACTTGGCGGCGGGGACGTCGCAAGACGAGAACGGAAACGGACACCCCGATGAATGTGAGCCGTCGAATGACCTCTGTGATGACGCCATCGCCGTCGGTGAAGGCGACTTCCGGTTCAGTGGCGTTGGAGTCACCAGCGACGGCCCGCCGGCCGATTACATCTGCGGTGTGTTCTGCGATCCGTGGCCTTGTTATTTTCCCGATGTTTGGTACAACTATCTAGCTCGTTGCTCCGGCATGGTTGAAGTCGATGCGCGGTCGGAGTCAAACGACCCGCTGACGGTGATCATCTACGAAGGTTGCGACTGTCCGGTCGATGTTGAGAACTTTTCGGGCTGCCGCTTTTGGTCCAGCAGCCCTTTGCTGTTCGGCACGATGGCAGGGACATGCTACAAAATTCAGGTGGCAGCTTCCCCAACATCCGGGACTTTGACGATCCGGACACCGGATACATGTGTCATTCCCGGGCCCAATGGCGACTACGACCTTGACGCGGATGCCGACTTGGATGACTTCTACTTCTGGCCAACGTGCATGATGGGGCCGTCTGCAGGGCAAGGATCTGCCGATCTGCAAGGTTGCTCAGTGTTTGATCGCGAAGACGATGGAGATGTCGATCTTGGCGATCTTGGGGGCTTCCTGGCGCATTTTCAGGCCGCGTCCAGTGTACGCCGGTACGTTCCAAGTGCTTATTCGACGATCCAGGCTGCGATTGACGTGGCCGTGAACGGGGACACGGTCGTCGTCGCTCCGGGGATCTACCACGAGAATCTTCGGTTCAATGGTAAACTCGTCACCGTCACAGGAACTGCACCCGGCGATGCTGAGGTTGTCGCCGCGACCATTCTACATGGCACGAGCGCGGGCCCCGTCGTCACTTTCGTGGGTTCGGAAACGGCCGACGCCCGTTTGATCGGCTTTACCATCACAGGCGGATTCGCCCCGCAAGGCGGCGGAATCCGGTGCTCGGGCGCCAAGCCGGTGATCCGCAATTGTTCGATTGTTGCGAACCGCGCGGGAGCCCACGGCGGCGGCCTGTACGATTGCGACGGCACAATTGCGAATTGCACGATAGCTCAAAACTATGTCGATTTCGGATTTGGCGGTGGCCTCAATAACTGCGATGGGAACATTCATAACTGCATTATCCAAGATAACGCGTCGCGCTTCGGAGCGGGTCTTTACGAGTGCGATGGCGTGATTCAAGGTTGCAGCGTCATTGGAAATGCCGCGAATGTAAGCGGCGGCGGAATCGCCTTTTGCGATGGGACGATCACTCGCTGCCGAGTGTCCGGCAACTCGGCGGGCAACTCCGGCGGAGCCCTTTACAACTGCAGCGCGACGGTAAGGGACTGTGTCGTTTCGGGTAACTCAGCGGCTCTATCGGGCGGCGGGTTTGACTATTGCGACGGCGCGATCAACAACGTCACGATTGTCGGGAATCGTACGACATCGACCAACTTCGGAGGCGCAGTCGCAAACTCCAGCGCTGCGATGACGGGGTGCATTCTGTGGGACAATACCAATCCCTTCTGGTATTACTCCTTTCCATACCCGACGTATTCTGCGTGGCCGGGAACACCTTTTGATGGTAACATCATTGACGATCCCCAATTCGTATCGCCGGGCCATTGGGATGATAAGGGCAGGTGGACGGAGGGGGACTACCATCTGTCCTCCGTTTCCCCGTGCATCGATGCGGGGGACCCGGGCTTTGCGCCGGCTTTTTCAGAAACGGATCTCGACGGCAAGCCACGCATTTCTCGTTGCCGGGTAGACATGGGCGCTTATGAAGTACAGTTCCCCGGCCCGCAGCCTGATTGCAACGGCCCGAAGTAGCACAGGCAGGGCTGAGAAGCGACGGGGTTTTCGCCCCAGCTAGGCCGCGCGGAGCTTGGTCTCGACGTAGTTCACGATGGTATCGACGGTGAACAGCTCCGGCATCTTGGAGACGTACGGGGCGTTTTCGAACTTCGAGAAGTCGGCATGGGGCATGGCCGCCTTGAGGCGCTCCAAACCCGACGACGTCATTCGGTCACCATCGACGTAATCCGGGTTGTTGAGGAGATCGTCGGGGAACAGTTCCCCCTTGGGAATCTTGATCGAGAACGCCTTCTCCAGCCGGAAGACGATGTCCAGAAAGTCAATGCTCTCCGCCCCCAGGTCGCCTTGGAGCGTCGCCTCCGGGGCGACTTCCTCCGCATCGACGCCCAGGGCATCGCTTAGAACGTCTCGAACCTTGTCGAAGACCTCATCACGGCTTTGAGCCATGCCCGTCATACCTCCGTCAACCGCCTCGAAACCTGTCCGCAGCGTGGGCGATCCGCCGTCGCCTAGCATCGGCGTAGATACGCGAACCGCGCCCGCGCGTCGTCGATGATCCGTCGATCGAGGTGGGCGAGCGACGGTTCACGATCCTGGAGCGAAAAGTGCCTCAGGCCGAACCTCGCCTTCACCACCTCGATCTGGTTACAAAGCCCTATTCCATCGAAGTCACTCGCGCCTTGCGCCAACCGGCGGCAGGTGACTTCCAAGCGGAGCAGATTGCCCGGCTTGACAAAGTTCTTATATGTAACGTTTTTCGCCTCCTGAAGCAAGATGATGCTTGCGGCAAAGTCCTGGGCGTCGCGGACCAGCCAGGCCGCGGACTCCACCAAGGCCTCCAGCATCAGCACGCCGGGGAGCACCGGAAACGTCGGGAAGTGGTCGGCAAGGTACTCCTCGGCCAGCGAGACGGCCTTGACGGCCACGATCCGCTCGCCCCGGGTCAGTTCAACGATGCTATCCACAAATCCGAACTTCATCCGTCGCCCTCAGGTACGCGCCGCTCGGTAAACTTACAAGAATCCAACCGAACCGCCAGTGTGGGACGAGGCGGGGCGGGCATCCGGGTGCGCGGTATGTTGGGCGAGGCACCGGGACGCTCGTCGGGCAGCTCCGCACGGGCCAAGGAGACCCGCGCGCCATTCTGCAAGGTCTCGTTGCGTGTGAACTGACCCATCCTCGGATCGTAAGGCCGGGTCAGACGTCTTCGTCCCCGGCAATCTCCCTCTCGAGTTGGTCGAGCGGCGGCAAGAGGGTGACAAAGGCCGCGCGGACGGGCGGCAGATGCTTCTCGACAACCTCCCAAACTTCGGGCAAGCTCACGCCCTCGTACTGGTGGATCAGCACGTCGCGCAAAGCGGCCAGACTTCGCCAAGGGATCGTCGGATGGAGTTGTCGGTAGTCGTCGGGGATACGCTTGGCGGCCTCGCCGATGACTTCCAGATTCCTCACGACCGCGTCCTGCATCATTGCATCCGCGAGGAAAACGTCGCGGCCCCCTTGCGTGTATCGCACAATGCGGTCGATTCGCTCCAGGATATGGGCAAGGTAGACGCGAGAGTCTTTCGTCATAAGGGTCGTGCCTCGCGGAGGATGCGGCGGCGAAGAAGCCAGTAGAGCGACGACTCCGTTACCACGTCCACGTCGCAACCAAGGAGGTCCTGCAGGTCCAACTTGAGCGTCGCGATGTCCAAAAGGCTCCGCTTGGGTTCCATGTCGACCAAGAAGTCAATGTCGCTGCCGGCGCCGGCCTCGCCCCGAACAACGGACCCGAAGACGCGGACGTTCGTCGCCCCATGTTGCGCGGCCAGGCGAAGAATGTCACCCCGCCTGTGCTCCACGAGTTGTTGAGCGACCATTTCCTCGGATCCTTACAATGAACGCGCCCGTAACCTACACCCGGCGGACGCGACAACGCAAGCGCTACGCCGAATCTCCATCATCTCGGCGATGATCACCTCGTCGAAGGCGTCGTGAAACTATCCCCGCGCGGGCGTCACCCACGCCATGTTGCTTGTCAGCCACGATCCGCTCGCCGCGGGTCAGTTCAACGATGCTATCCACAAACCCGAACTTCATCCGTCGCCCTCAGGCACGCGCCGCTCGGTAAACTTACAACAATGCAACCGGACCGCCAGTATGGGATGAGGCGGCGCGGGTCAGAGCCGCGGGCGCAAGCCCGCGGACCAACCCACGGTCGCGATTGCGTCCCCGCCTCACTTCGGGCCGTTGCCAACCCGCACGAAAACCGTCTTGGCGTGGTCGGGGTCGATGGCGAAATCCGGGGGAAGAAGCGGCCTGGCCATGACCTCGCAACGGCGAGTCGCCAGGCCCTGACGAACACGATCCAGCAGGCCGCGGCGAGACAGTTTGCGGTGATTGGTGGAGACCATCATCACCCCGCCCGGCCGTAGGACCTCACCAGCGGCACTCACCAGACCCGAAAGGTCGTCGACAATGGAGAAATCGTGCTTCGACTTGCGGCCATGCGCGAAACTCGGCGGGTCGAGGACGATCAGATCGAACTGTCGGCCCTGTCGTTTCGCTCGCTTCAGATACTCCGCGGCGTCGGAGCGAATGAAGTCATGGCTCGTCAGCTCGAGGCCGTTGAGGGCGAAATTGGTCCGACCCCATTCGAGGTGCTTCGGCGAGACGTCGACGCTGACGGTTGATTTCGCACCGCCCGCGGCGGCTGCGACCGAGAAGCCGCAGGTGTAGGCGAAAAGGTTCAGCACGTCCTTGTCGGGGGCCAGTTCCCGAATGCGGCTGCGGTTGTCGCGCTGGTCGAGGAACAAGCCCACCGAGAACCCCTCGTACGGGCGGATGGCGAAGCGCAGGCCGCGCTCCACGATCTCCACTTGCGGAGGCGCGGGTTCGCCGAGGAGCGGTTTCGGCGAGTGCAGGGCGTCCTGGAGGTCGTCACTGAGTTGATTGCGGTTCTTGACAAAGCGCTTCACGTAAGCCGCTCGGACCTGAAGCAGATCACGATACCAGCGGGCGATGGCCGGCAACGATTCCAACCCTCGCGGCGAGGATTCGAGCACTTGAAGAACGACGACGGGGCCGTATTTCTCGGCGATCAGACCGGCTATGCCCTCGACGGGGCCGGTGAGCAGTCGAAAGGAATCCGTATCCGGTTCGAGAAGACACGGCAGTCGTCGGGTCAGTGCGGCGTGCAGAAGACGTTGCAGATCGCGCTCGCCGCGCAGAGCAGCGGCGAACCCCTCGGGGGCCGGCGAACGGATGCTCAACGAATCCTTCTGGCCGGGCAGTTGCAGCCGTACGCGGGCCAGGTGTAGACAGGTATCTTCGTGCGCCGCCGGGCGTGTGGATCGGTCGTGGAGATGATCTCCCACGAGGCGCAGTCCAACCGATCGAAGCTGGGCGCGGAGGGCATGGGTCGTCGGGGCGGTGGTTTCGCAGCGAATGAGCGTGCGATGGTCGCCCTCCTGGATGCGCCGAAGGGTGGTGCGGATGGCCGCGGACGCCGCGCCCCCGGCGCGCGGCTCAGGTCGCGGGCGCCGAACCGCGCGCCTCCCCTTGTCGAGCTTCTTTTCTGAGGACTCCCGACCCGCACGCACAACGATCGTGGTGGTCTTCATCCGACCGCTGACCACGGCCGCGTACTCCTGCTCCAACCGAAACGACTTCAGCGCGGTGCGGATTCGCACAGCCGCAGCAGAGTCCTTCCCGAAGAGGAGAACGCCGGACTCGAAGCGGCTCAGGCGATTAACAGGGTGGAGCGTTTCGTTTCGCCCGCGAAGGGCCGCGACAAGCTCGCTGAGACCCGCCGTCGTGTCGTGGGGCAGACCGCCGACATCGACACCGGCGGGTTTGTCCACGGCGAGAAAGGAAGCGTCCTCGTGAAGAACGGGAAGCAGGCGTTGGATGAGCGGAGGTGATTTCATCAATGATCGCGGGTGATGGTACGCGACTCCGCAGCCCGCTGCGACCCCGCGAGCGGCGTAATCCGAACCCCAAGCGGCTCCCCTTTACGCGAAGCGTCAAGGGCCAGCGCGGGGTCAGCCTTCCCCCTCCCCGAGGGGGGATCAACGGGGGTGCGGGCCCGTCGCTCGCGCTCCGGGTTCGGATTGAAACCCCTCTCCCCCGCTTCGGGGGAGAGGGTAGCGTGAGGAGGCGAAACACGTGTAGCGCACGATGTACGGAGATGAGGAAGAAGTAGATCGGCGGCGGGCCATGTCCGATTGCCAATCGCCGATTTCCAACTGCCAATTCGCGTATGGGATTCTCAACGGTCGTGTCGCTGCCGCCCCACGCTCCGATCCGCGCCGCCCACCAGGGGTGGCGCTACGTCCGCTTCCTGACGGTCGCGGCGCTGATTGGGGGCAGAAAAGGCGTTAAGTCATAGCGAGGAGGGGATCGGTCGAGTTGAGGCGGTGGGGGATGGGTTTACGTTTGGCGCTGAGGACGGTTACCGCGCCGGGGGGCAAAAGCGTGGAGAGCTTTTCCGACAGGGTGCGGTTGGCGGTCACGCGGATCAGGGGGTTGCACTCGATCTGGGCGACGAGGCCGTCGGCGGTGGGGACGTTGAGGAACACGCGGCACTCGCCGCGATGGGCCTGGAACAGCCGCGTCAGTTCGTCCAATGGCGTGCCCTCGGTCACGTCGATGAGCAAGGCCTTGGCGAACTGCGTGGGGGCCTGAGCTACGGGCACGACCCGCGACACGCGAAGGGACGGGGCCTCGCGCTTGCGATCGACGGCGGCCTCCACGAAGAGGACCGCGTCGGGAACCAGCAGAGCGCGATAGCGGGTCAGGTCGTCGGGGAAGAGAATGGCCTCGGTTTTGCCGGACAAGTCCTCGAGCGTGACGATCCCGATCTGCTTACCGGCGTTTCGCCCGGTGCGGGTGGTGACCGTTCGCACGTTGGTCACGATCCCCCCGACGGTCACCTCGTCGCCGTCCTTGTATCGCGTAAGGTCGGCCGTCGTCGCCGTGGCGCAGGCGTCGAGCAACTGCTCGTACTTGGCGAGCGGATGCTTGGTGATGTAGAAGCCGAGGACGGCCTTCTCGCGGGCGAGCATCTCCGCTTCGGGCCACTCCGCCGTGGTGAGCATGGGCGGCGAGGACTCCGCGGCGGGAGAGCTTTCCTCGCCGCCGAAAAGGGCCATCTGTCCGCTACGGCGATCGCGTTGGGCCGCTTGCCCGACGGCCATCGCCCGCTCCACGGCGTCGCAGAGGGCCTTGCGCATGGCGCCCGTTCCGTCGAACGCTCCGGCGCAGACGAGAGCCTCGATGGTGCCCTTGTTGACTGCGGTCAGGTCCACGCGTTCGCAGAAATCGAACAGATTGCGGAACGGCCCACCGCGCTGCCGGGCCTCGATGATCGCCCCGACGGCCTTTTCGCCGACGCCTTTGATCGCCCCGAGGCCGAAGCGGATCGCGCCGCGGCGCAAGACCGCTCCCTTACGGTCGCGGCTCGGTTCGGAGGGTCGCGACGCCGACTCACTGTCAGCAGCGGTAGCGGCGATGGCGCCGCTACCGCCGCTGACAGTGGCACCCGCGCCGCTGACAGTGGCACCCGACTCGACGACGAAATCGAACTCCGAGGTGTTGACGCTGGGCGGCTCGATGCCGATGCCCATCGCGGAGCATTCCTCACGGTATTCGGCCACCTTTTCCGTGCTGGACATTTCGAAGGTCATCAAAGCGGCCATGAACTCCACGGGGTGGTAGGTCTTCATCCACGCGGTCTGATGGGCGACGAGGGCGTAACCGGTGGAGTGGGCCTTGTTGAAGGCGTAGCCGCCGAACTTGAGGATGTCGGCGAAAATCTGCTCCGCGACGCTGCGTTTGACGCCGTTCTTGGCGCAGCCGTCGAGGAACGGCCCGCGCATGGCCTCGATCATGTCCGTCTTTTTTTTGCTGATCGCCTTGGCGAGTCGGAAGGCGGTCTTGAGTTCCAATCCGCCGAGGCGATTGACGATCCGCGAGACCTGCTCCTGGTAGACCATGATGCCGTAGGTCTCAGAAAGGACTTCGGTCATGATGGGATGGGGCGTGGTCCAAGCGGCCCCGTGCTTGCGGGCGATATAGTCCGCGATGTACTCCATCGGACCGGGCCGGAAGAGGGCGTTTGCGGCGATGAGATCCTCGATGCGGTTGGGTTTCATCCGCATGATGACGTCGCGCATCCCGCCCGATTCAAATTGAAAGATGCCTCGTGTGTCGCCGCGAGCGAAAAGTTCGTAGACCTTGGGGTCGGTGAGGTTGATCCGCTCCAGGTCGATGGTCTGGCCCGTGGCGCGTTCGGCCAACTGCTTGGCCCGTTCGAGGGTGGTCAGGGTCCGCAGGCCGAGAAAATCCATCTTGAGCAAGCCGACCTTTTCCACCGTCGGACCGTCGAATTGGGTGATGAGCACGTCCTGCCCGGGGGCCTTATAGAGGGGTAGGAAGTTCACCAACGGCTGATCGGCCACCACGACCCCGGCCGCGTGAATGCCCGCGTTCCTCGCCACTCCCTCCAACCGCCGGGCGATGTCGATGGTCCGCTTGACTTTGGCGTCACCCTCGTAGCGCTTCTTGAGTTCCGGCTCCTGCATGAGCGCCTTGTCGAGCGTCATGTTCAGTTCGGCGGGGATGAGCTTGGTGAGCTGATTGGCCTCTTCGAATCCCAGGCCCATCACCCGGGCTACGTCTTTCACCGCCGCCTTGGCCTTGAGCGTGCCGAAGGTGATGATTTGCGCGACGTGGCCATATTTGCCGCGCACGTAGTCGAGCACCGCCGCCCGCCCGTTTTGACAAATGTCGAGGTCGATGTCGGGCATTTCGTCGCGGTCGGGATCGAGGAAGCGCTCAAAGTAGAGTTCGTAGCGGATCGGGTCGGGCGTGCTGATGTGCAGGCAATACGACACCACCGAGCTGCACGCGCTGCCGCGGGCCTGCACCGGAATGCCGCGCTGCCGGGCGTACTGCACGCAGTCCCAGACGATGAGGAAATAGCTGGCGAAGCCCCTGCCGGTGATCACATCCAATTCGTAGTCGATGCGCTCCCGCAACGGCGGGGCGATTTCTCCGTAACGCTGCGCGGCACCCTCCTCGACAAGGCGGCGAAGGTAGACCCTGTCTTTGGGTTGCCAGCCGCCGGCGGCGTCCTCCGGCACCTTGAACACCGGCGCGTATCGTTTCGACAGGTCCAGTTCGAGGTTGCACAAGTCGGCGACGCGCAGCGTGTTGGCCAGCGCCTCGGAGTGATCGGGGAACAACGCCGACATTTCCGCAACGCTCTTGAAATAGAATTGGTCGGTGGGGAACTTGAAGCGGTCCTCCTCCGCAAGAAGCTTTCCGGTGTTGATGCAGCAGAGAACGTCATGGGCCTCCACGTCGTCATGGTCGAGGTAATGTACGTCATTCGTGGCGATGACGCCGACGCCGAGGCGTTTGGCGAGGTCGGCCAGCTCCGGGTTGAGGGTCCGTTGCTCGGACATGCCGTGATCCTGCAGCTCGATGAAGAACCTGTCGGGGCCGAAGATCGACAGGTACGTCTTCGCAAGGTCCTCCGCGGCCTGCCGGTCGCGGGTAAGGAACGCTTGCGGAATCTCCCCGCCGATGCAGGTGCTGGTGCACAACAACCCGTTCGAGAACTCGCGGAGAACCTCCTTGTCGATCCGCGGTTTGCGGTAGAAGCCCTCGGTGTATCCGATGCTCGCCAGGCGCAGCAGATTCTGATACCCCTCGCGGTTCATGGCCAACAGCAGCAGGTGGAACGATTCCTTGCCTTCCGTCGCGTCCTTGCAGCGGCGATCGCCGGTGGCGAGATACGCTTCGCAGCCGATGATCGGCTTCACCCCCGCTTTTCGCGCGGCGAGATAGAACTCGACCGCTCCGAACAGATTGCCGTGGTCGGTTATGGCCAAGGCGGGCATGTTCCACTGCTTCGCCCGGTCGATCAGGGCCTCAATGCGCGTCGCCCCGTCGAGGAGGCTGTAGTGGGTGTGGACGTGAAGGTGAACGAACGGCGACGATGACATCCCGCGGCGGACTCCCTTCCCTGTGGAATGTCGAATTGCGATTGTCGAATGTCGAATGGGGCCCATCCCAGGTCGTTTATTCGGCAATCGACATTCGACATTCAACAATAGGTCCGATGCATCCTACTCGTCGATTCGCTCAAGTCCAGTTCTTGGATGTGGGGTCGGCTTCCCAACACGCGACGAAGTGGCCCGGTGCGATCTCATCGAGCGCTGGCACGCCCGAAGGTTCGCCGTCGTATTCCTCGACGCAGCGACGCAGGACGGCGTCGGAGATTTCAGATTTCACAGGGAGCGTCGGGCGATCGCCGGGGCGCGCGCGATCGGCGCTCAACGGACACCGCGGATGAAACCGGCAGGCGCTCGGCAGCCGACGCGGATCGGGAACGGTGCCCGGGATCACTTCCAGGCGCTCCATTCGCCGGGACAACCGCGGCATACAACGCATCAGCCCCTGGGTGTAGGGATGACGCGGATGGGCGAGCACCTCCGCGACCGGCCCGTGCTCGACGATCCGACCGGCGTACATGACGTACACGTCCTCAGCCGCCTCCGCGACGACGCCGAGATCGTGGGTGATGAGCAGGATGCTCATGCCCGACTCGGCCGGCGACGTACGCAGGAGTTCCAGAATTTGCTGCTGGACGGTCACATCCAGGGCCGTCGTCGGCTCGTCGGCGATGAGCAGCGCCGGCTTGCACGACAGGGCCATCGCGATCATCACCCGTTGGCGCATCCCGCCGGAGAGTTGATGCGGATAGTCGTGACTTCGCCGCGCGGCGTCGGGGATTCCGACTCGTCGAAGCGCCTCCACCGCCGTCTCCCACGCCGCTTTCCCGCGCAGGCCTTGGTGCAGCTCGACGGCCTCGGCGACTTGTTCTCCGATGGAATAGACCGGGTTGAGCGCCGTCATCGGCTCCTGGAAGATCATGGCGATCCGGTTGCCACGGATGCGGCGCATGGCCCGGTCATCCAGTTGCAGCAGGTCGATCGCCTCGCGCGGCCGTTGATCGCATGTAGCGCCACCCCTTGTGGGTGGCGCGGTTGGCGTGGGGTCGATGAAGAGAATCCGCCCCCCGACAATCCGCCCGGGAGGCTGGGGAATCAGACGCAGGATCGAAAGCGCCGTTACGCTCTTGCCGCACCCGCTTTCGCCCACCAGGGCGACCGTCTTTCCCCGCGGGATCGTCAGGGACACGCCATCGACGGCGGGGACCATCCGTTCGTCGGTGGCGAAAGCCGTGTGCAGGTCCTCAATCTCTAGAAGAGGAGCATCCGTGGACCGTTCGTCGGAAGGCGTCATCGCTCTCGTCGCCGGATCGTATGACCGCTTCGGCGTCGAGGCACAAGTAGGAAGACGGGCGTGGCGAGAAGGCTCATCGTCCCAACTACGCCCAGAGCACCGCACGACGTGGACGCGGAGCGCGGGCAGGAACCGAAGCCGTCGTTCGTCGCCGACGAAGAAGCTCCGATCGGTCCCTGCGGGGCGACGCGGAACTGACTGACAATTTCGGGACGCCGACTGAGGACTTCGTCCGGGTCGGCGGACAACTCCTCCGCGGTGTACCAGTCGATGCCATAGGTTGTCACTGTCAGGCACTGCGTCGTCGCGTCCACCTCCAACTGCGTCCAGCCGTAGGTGTTCACGGAGAGGTAGGCGCCTTCCACGAGTTGGGCATCAATCGGCGAGCGCTGCAAGCCGAAGGCCGGATAGCCGTACAATCCCAGAAGATTGTCGCCAAGCACGCGGACGAGGTTGTCCTCGCCGCTTCGATCCAGGCGGTCGTACCAGTCTTGGATCACCGGCGGTGTGGCCGCGATGGTGGTCGGTCCGAATGGCGCCGCGTACGCGACCGGGCCGGTTGAAATCTCGAACATGCTCGTGGCGATCCGCCGCCCACCGGGCCGCCGTTGATATACGAGGTTGTTGACGATCGTCCCGTGGATGTCGGCCGTCACGAACACCACGTTGTGAAGCCCGTTTTGCTCGATGAAGTCGAGCAACGCGCTCCGCTCGTGGGCGTATCCCTCGTAGCGATCGCCAGCGAGAATCGGTCCGAGATTCTGGATCGGCTCCGGCACGATCACGAACTTCCAGGTGACCCCGTCGGCCTCGGCGCGGAGCAGGTCGTCCATCAGGTCCGCAAGCTGCGCCGCCCCCAGCATCGTCCGCGAAGAATCAAACGAGGCCTCCACGAAAGCCCGGAACTCCCGAGGCCCCGGCAGGGCGAGCGATTCCGACAACGCCTCGTCGCGGAACGATCGCCCGTCGACCATCATTACGGCCGCGTCGTGCCCGTACCGGCGAAAGCGATACAGCTTCCGCTTGCCCGCGGTCCGCGGATCGCCCGTGTCGCCGTAGAACTCGTCTCGAATGGGATTGTATTCCTGAAAGGCCTGCAACCCGTGGTTGAACAGATCCGTGTCGCTGATGAACTCGCCGGTCGCGTCAAAGCGCGGATCGGACAGCGGCGGCGCGCCCCCCGCGAAGTCATTGGTCACCTCGTGATCGTCGATGACGGCCAGCAGCGCCGTCGACGCCCGAAGTTCGGCGAACGAGTTCACCCCGAACCGCTCGCTGTATACCTCGTTGTGTTTGACGCGGAAGTCCTCGACGCTTCGCGCCTGCGGACCCGGAAAGTCGATCGAGGGCACGTCGGCGTAGACGGTGTCGCCGAGGGCGACGAAGAAATCGAGGTCCTGCGCGGCGGCGTTGGCGACCGAAGGATAGGGCCGCAGCTCCCCGCGCCAGTCGCCCGATACACCGAAGCGAAGTCCGTGGAGTCCTTCGGCCGCGGGCGTGCGAAATGTTCCTTCCGCGGTCGCGCCCGCCGCGTCGGTCACGCGGTAGAAATAAGGTGTGCCGGCGACGAGAGGTCCGACGTCGACCTTCACCGGAACCGTCGGATCGGTCACGTCGGTGGTTACAGACTCGGCGTCGGCGTACGACGGATCGCGGGCATACTCGAAGACGACCTCACCGAGGGAGGTGCTCCGCGCCCAGAGGATGGCCGAGGTCTGATCCACGTCGCCCGCGGCAATCCCATTGGGAAGCGTCTGTGCGGTCGCCGTCGAGGCGAGCCCCAGGAACGACAACCACGATACCAACGCGATGGTCCAGGTTTTCAGCATAACCGATGAGCTCCTGTTGGCCATAATCCGATTATCGGAGCATCGTGGACCTGAGGCAATGCAGCTTGAGCGTGGCCATGTGAGTTTCTATACTGCCTCCTTGATCCAAGCGACACGGCCTGGGAGCTTCTAACAGAACCCCAAGCGCCAGCGCGGGGCCAAGGTCGAGGGACTGCAAACCTCAAGACCGGTCGCTCGCGCTCCCGGTTCTGCTGGAACGTTTGAGAAGAGGAGCGATGGGTTGAGTAAGATCAAGGCGACGAACATCACCTGGCACGAGGGGCACGTCAGCCGCGAGGAGCGGGAGAAGCTACTCAAACAAAAGGGCGTGCTGATCTGGTTCACGGGCCTGAGCGGATCGGGCAAGAGCACCATCGCCTACACCCTCGAACATGCCCTCGTGCAGCGCGGACACCTGTGCTACGTCCTCGACGGCGACAACATCCGCCACGGGCTGAACAAGAACCTGGGCTTCTCCGCTGAGGACCGAGCGGAGAACATCCGCCGCATCGGCGAGGTGGGTAAGCTGTTCGTCGACGCGGGTCTCATCACTATGACTTCATTCATCAGTCCCTATCGTGCGGATCGCGACGCCGCCCGCGCCGCCCTGGGGCCGAGCAACTTCTTCGAGGTCTTCTGCGACACGCCCATCGAGGTCTGCGAGCAGCGCGATCCCAAGGGTCTCTACAAAAAGGCCCGCGCCGGCGAACTCAAGGGCTTCACCGGCGTCGACGACCCCTACGAAGCACCCCTCAAGCCCGAACTGGTGATCGACAATTCCAAGTGTACTCCGCAGCAGGCGGCCGTGATGCTGGTCGAGGTGCTCGAAAAGGCGGGCAAGATTCCGGCGTTGACGGATTGATGATCGACTTATCCTTTCCCGGTCGGGTATGTTTTTGGCCCCGTCGGCAAGCAAGAGCTTTGGCCCGAGGCCCGAGGGACAGTCACCTATTCTCCTTGCCCGATCGCCTGAACACCCCTACTGAACCGAGCGCCCGCCGCGTTCTCTATGTGTGGGGTCAGCCCCTCCGCACCGATTCCGCGCGCGGCAACGAGTGGCGACGCCGTGGCGATTACCCCCTCACCCTTCCCTCTCCCCCGCCGCGGGGGAGAGGGGTCTGAAATACTCGCTCACGGCGCGAAGCCGTCGGTCTTGGTGAACCCTTCCGGGACGACGAGCTTGAACGGATCCTTGTCGAGCTTGGGATCGACGGTGAGCTTGGTGACGATCAGTTGCGTTCCGCCCTTCGCGCCGGTTGGAGGCTGAACCCTGCGATCGACGCGCCGAGGGAGGAAGTCCTTCTTGGAGAAGAACCACGTGGCCTCCATGCCCGCCTGCCCGTACTCGACGTTGACCTCGTAGCAATCCTCGTCGCCGACTTTGGTCGTCCCCTTCAGTTCCTGCTTCTTCCCGTTGATCTCGTCCGAGAAGGGTTCGGGGTGGAGGTACTCTCCTATGTTGAGGCCTTGGACGGCGCGGCCCGCAGTCCCGACGACGGCCGGGTCCATGCCCTCGTAGACCTTCTTCGCCTTGGCGTCGATGAGGAAGTACGTTTTCCCGTCCGAGCCGACGGTGATGTCATTCACATCGCTGGATCCGGGCTTTTCGAGCTTGGCCTCATAACGGTACTGCGCCGCTCCGCCGCTGCCCCGACCCTTGAGGGTAACCGTCCCCGACGATTTCCTCACGCGGCTCTCCATCACGCCGGACGCTTCGACGGAGGCGGTATACTGCACGAAATTGACGGCTTTACAGGCAGCATCGGCCTTCTTGAGGATTTCGACCGGATCGGTCAGGTCCGCCGACTTCTTGGCGGCGTCCTGTGCCGCGGCCACGGCTCCACACAATCCCAGCATCAGCATTGCCCGTATCGTTTGCTTCACGTTTGGTTCTCCGTAAGTAGACTCGTTGGGTGGGCTTAGTTCTCCCGAAACACGAAAGAAAAGCATACCTCGCCGGCGGTCGCCTGGCCAGCGGGCAGACAACTTCGTGCAGGGGTGCGACCGGGGAATCCGCCCTCGGATGGCACCCGCTTGCCCACGACGCGGGCGCCGATTACGGTAGCGGCGATGGACAAGTCGTCAGATGCGGCCGCGTCCACGCCCCCGCATCGCTGGAAGGACTGGCTGGGGATCAATTCATCGACGTTGGCGCTCCTGGGCACCATCCTCCTGGTCACGGCGGCGACGGAGCTGTGGGCCCCGCTGGTACCGCAGTATTTGAAGGCCATCAGAGAGCGGGCGGGCGGCGGCGAGGCCAGGATGATCCTCCTCGTCGGGCTGTACGGCTTCTACCGCGACGCGCTGGAGGCGATCAACTACTACGCCGGCGGGGCGATCGCCGGGCGTTTCAACACGCGGCGCTCGTTGCTGCTGTTCAATGTGCTGCCCCTCGTGGGGCTAAGCGTCCTGTTACTGTGGGACTCGGTCATCGGCGTGTTCGCCGCGATTCCCTTCATCTTCGCCTGGGACAGCATCGCGGGACCGGCGACCATCACCGTGGTGGGCGACGCCCTGCCGCCCGATCGGCGGACGATGGCCTTCTCGCTCCAAGCGATCTTCCGCCGCGTCTCACGGATCCTGGCCTATTGCATCAGCGCCCCGCTGATCTGGTGGTTGGGGCGCATCAACGGGGTTCGGGCAGACGCCGTCATCGCGATCGGGCTCGTCTTGGTCGCCGGAGCGGTCCAATATCGCTTCATGCGGACGGCCAGTCGTGACACCGTTATGGCACTCCAGCGACCGCGGCATCTGCTCCGTCGATTCAGCCCCGATCTCAAACGATTGCTCGCCGCTGATGTCTTCGCCCGCTGGGCGGAAGGGTTGGCCGGACCGCTCATCATCCTCTACTGCGTGCCCATCCTCGCCGAGAATCACGAGAAGGGGACGGCGCTGTATCAGTCCCTTCTTCTCAACATTCAAGCCGTCACCAACATCGTGCTCTACGTCGTGATCGGTCCGCTGGCGAGCCGGGAGGGGTTGGCGAAAAAGCCTTACATCGGGTTGACTTTCTTGTTCTTCGCCCTGTTCCCGGTCAGCTTGATTCTACTGGGGCCCACGCTTGGTGCGCTCGGGTTGGCGGCGGCGTTCGTCATCGGCGGGCTCCGCGAGCTGGGTGAACCGGCGCGGAAGGCGATGGTGGCAGACCTCGTTCCTCCCGACGTGCGCACCCAGGCCATCGGGTTGTATTGGAGCGTACGAAGTCTCGCCGTCATGTGGGCCTCGCCGGTCGGCGCCGTTCTCTGGGTCCTCGGCGATCGCTGGCGACCGGGGTTCGGACCGATCCTCGCCTTCAGCGTG
Source organism: Planctomycetota bacterium (assembly GCA_043806315.1). Classification (GTDB taxonomy): domain Bacteria; phylum Planctomycetota; class Phycisphaerae; order UBA1845; family UBA1845; genus SBAX01. Next base: position 22,690 of record JAZDHF010000232.1, read on the forward strand.
GCCGGCATCGTGGGCTTGATCGGCGTCATCGTCTTCTACACCCGCTTCGGCAGTGGAACGCAATTTGACCCTGTAAGGGTCTAAGAAAATAGCCGGGGGTAAGCGCAGCGCCACCCCCGGAATCAAGCCCCAAAAAACAACTCCCTCTCCCTCCGGGAGAGGGCCGGGGTGAGGGCCTGACCAATGCAACCATCCCGCCCTTCCTCGACGCCGCTCTTCCTCTTCTTCATGGCCGTTGTCGCTCGCCCGTCACTTGAGTATCGCTAGTCAGCACTTGGCGCCAGCGCATGTCGTTTCCATCAGGTCTTCGATGTCGAAAGATCAATCTCAGCAGCCGGGGCCGCCGATCGACTCTTGAACTCCGAAAAGACTACATGCGACCCCAATCTGCTGCAGCGTCTGGTTCGTCCTCAGAACGAATGATTGCCCGACGAAGGCGCCGCACAACTTCATCCTCACCCAAGCTCCAGTCGATTCCAAGTCGGTTGAGTAAGGAAGGACAGTAGTGAGAAACCGCCTCCTTCGTCACCTCGTACCAGACAGGCAACAGAAAGTTCTTTTTTTCGAGTATTTCACGGGTGAAGATCGTGTCGAACTCGACCTTGGTCCAGCCAGCGTTGGAAATGAACTGTGGTGAAATGACCAGTACACACTTCCTGCACTCTTTCAGACCTTTCTCGATTGACTGCCGAAGCGAATCGCCGACGTTCAAAGAATACTCATCAAACCATACTGTGCAGGCCAGCTTGGATAGCCCGATTGCGATTGGCCGCGCGACAGCATCCTTATCTCTCGAATCATGACAGATGAATGCCATCGGCCTTTCCCTCTTCGCTCTTGCCATAGCGAACGCCGGACCCCGAATGCGAAGCGCCAACCCTCGTGTAGCCGCAAGTACTGTCAAACTCCGACGCTCATCGCAGGGGATGTCCGTCTCGGTGTACACGAAGAGTCGGCCGGTAAAGCGCAGTTCACGCGAATCGGTACTTTCGTCGAGATCGACGTGTCCTGCCTGTACGCGGACTCCGCTGTCAACCCTTAGGAGTTTGTCAACCTGGTCGAGAAGTGCGCGGCAACGGCTCCCCGGATTGTCGCATGCCGGAACAAAACACGAACCGTACTTGGCATTTCCGTCGAAGTCCAAGTGGAGGCGCGCGATCACCGAGACGTCGTTTCCAGGACCGTGTACGCCCCACGTCTCAAAGACAGCCAACACCCGCGCAAAATCGGTATCAAAATACTGTCGCAAAGTGGCCATCGCTGACCCAAGCCCTCGGCAACCGAACTGCTATTAGTCATGTAGGGCGGGCTCGGCCCGCCGCAACTCGTTCGCTGACCGATCATACCGACAACGGAGCGTGGGTAGAACCTGCCCTACTACGTCTGCGTAGCTATTTCGCGGCCAGCAGCACCTCGACGGTCACCCCGATGTCCTTGGCAATCTGCCGTAGGAGGATGGGCGAGATATCTCGCCCACGGTGAAACGGCACGGTCGTGCACCGCCCGTCGGGATGGCGGAATTGTTTGTGGGACCCTCGTTGACGGATTTCGAGGAAGCCCAGGGAAACCAGCCTCTCGACCACCTCCCTGGGTTTAAGCACCGGAGCCTTGGCCATCGTCAGGCGATATCCACGTTTTGGATCCCCACGAAATGCGTATCCGATGGCGGCTGCCCGTCTTCTAGGAGCATCTCGATGACCTCGCGGAGGTTCTGGCTCAGCTCGTCGAGGGTCCGACCCTGCGAGTGCGCTCCTGGAAACCCGGGGACGTGGCCGACGAACAGCCCCGTCTCCGGGCAACGTTCAATAACGGCGGTGTACGTTGCCATCGCTGAGAAGATTAGCATTCGAAAGGTATTGTGTCGAGGGGCGTGCGAGAGACGGTCACCTATTTCCTGTGCGTGATCGCCCCAATGCCCTTGGGCGAACGATCACCGAGCGCGTTCTACGGGTAGATGAACCCAACCCGCCCCATCCGCCCGCCGCTTGCCGCCCCCGCCCGCCATCCTTCGACCTCTCGGGCTTTCGGCACCTCCGTTCTTTCGACCTTTCGGCGTTTATCCGTTTCCGCGTCTCCCTTCGTCCCTCCGTCCCTTCGTCCCCTCGTCCCTCTCCAACTTCGACATTTCTGCGTTTCCGCGTTTTTACGTTTCCCTTCGTCCCCCCCTGCGTTGTGCCACATAGTGGCACTACGCACAAAAAACGTACTCGCAAAACGAACCCATTTGTCGCCGCCACTGCAAAATGCAAAGCGAGACGGAATGGCATCTGGGGAGACTCGACCGCGCTCGTGGTCGTTTTCAGTGCCAGAAACCTCACCGCTCACCCTCACGCCGAGACGCCAACGGACGCGGCAGCGACATCCACTGCGGTACACGAAGACTCCGTTCCGATATCCACCTACGGACGAGACTCGATAAGGTCGGACACTGGTTCCATTCATGCGCGACAGCCGAACCCTAACCGTCGGATTCGTGTCCCTGATCGCGGCGTGTTTCGCGTCGCCCGCGTTGGCGGGCGAGAACGCCGCGTTACTACGTGCGAAGCTGGCCTGGCAGATTGCACTTGAGCGGGTGGGCTTCTCGCCGGGCGTCATCGACGGCGGCATCGGGCGGAAGACGGAACTCGCCACGCGCGAGTTCCAAAGAGTACGCGGTCTGCCGATCACCGGAAAGCTGGACCCGGCCACCGCCGCTGCTCTCGCCGTCGATCCAGGAGGCGCGACGACCAGTTACACCGTGCGACCCGACGACCTCGCCCAACTCGGTCCGGTGCCCAAGGGCTGGCTGGAAAAAAGTCGTCTTACGCAACTGGGTTATGAGAACGTGGCGGCCGCCATCGCCGAGAGATTTCATTGTTCGACCGGTTTACTGGCCCGTTTGAACCGCGGGCGAAACTTGGGTCGCCTCCAGGTCGGCGACCGTGTGGTCGTTCCGGCGGTCGATGAAAACTCGGCCCGGCTGCGAGGCGACCATCTCGAAATCGACCTGTCCGAGAAGGTCGTCCGCGTGCTGAACCGTCAACGACAGCTTGTCGCGTTGCTCCACTGCTCCATCGCCAAACATCGAGACAAGCTTCCGTCCGGCGACGCCTCCGTCGTGGTGATTGCGGAGAACCCCACGTATACGTTCGATCCGAAAATGTGGCCCGAGGTGAAGGGCGTGGACCGCAAGCTCCTCATTCCCGCCGGGCCGCGGAATCCGGTGGGACGCTGTTGGATCGGGCTGAGCCTGCCCGGGTACGGGATTCACGGAAGCCCGAATCCGGAGTTGATCGGAAAAACCGGCTCGCACGGCTGCTTCCGGCTGAGCAACTGGGACGCCCTCCGCCTGGCACAGATGATCCGCGTCGGCACGAAGGTCCACTTCGTCGGGCGGGAGACCGTCGCCGAGGGCTCTCACGTTCCCCGAAAAAGTGCGAAGGTCGAACTAACCATCGAGGCACCGTACGGGAACCCAGCGGTGAGAACGGTTCCGTCACCACGGCTCGATGATGTGCACGCGGAACTCGCGGTAGATGCAGGAGTCTGCGTCTAGCATCCTCTTTTCTTCTGCGAAGATCGTGGTGCCGTGGGGGCGAACCGCGGTGCGCAGCACGTGGTCGTCTTCTCTGGGGTAGTGACAGCCACGAGCCTTTTCCCGGTCAGCGCCGGACCACCGCGGCTTCCAGTTGAATCGAACGCGATCCGAGCGGATCGAAATGAGTTCGAACAACGTCCGAATCTTGTCGTTTCTCGGTTCGGGAATTTGCTCTCGATACTCTTGAAGCAACCTCTTACTCACCAGCAACCTTAGCTTGCCCGCCATTAGATTAGTCAGCAATTCCAACCGGCTGGCAAACTGCGAATGCTTGCGAGGCGCGCGCTGTAACGGAGCGTTTGCCTTCTGAAGGACGGTCGTATCAACGACGCATTCGTGGGGCATGGTCACTTGCCCGACTCAGCGCGCTGTGCCATTGCTTCCAACAGCTCCATCCGCTCCTGCGTTGCGTCCTCCATGAACCCCTTCGGCCAGTTTTCGATCTGACCCAACTCGTCGACATGCAATACTTGGGTGTGACTCGTGCCATCAGCAGCCTTGTCAACGTAGATGATGCTCAATTCGTCGCGCGAGAGAGGTCGCCTCCCCTGGCCCATTCCTGTAATCCAGTGCCGAATGCGGAGAAGTAGGTTCTCGCTGTGGGACTCAACGATCACACGGCGTCCACTGCGCACAAGAGCCACCAGAAAGTCTGTCATCGCAAGCTGGGCATCCGGATGCAAATGAATCTCCGGCTCCTGCACGAGGAAAGTACCCCCAGTGGGAGTGCGAAGTCCCTCGACAAGGACCGGGAACGCTTGCCCAATCCCGAAACCGACGTCGGCGAAATTCGCCCAGCGGCCCGAATCGGTATCCTTGAGCCGAAGCTCGAAAATCCGCGCCGACTTCGATATTCTCCGCAAAGGCAACAGGCGAATGCGCCCAACCTGCTTAAGCCAGCGATTGACGCCCCGCAAGAGTTCGCCGCGTCTGCGCCCGCGACGAATGCCGTCTTCAATCAAAGCGGCGACGACGCTTTCGCCGACGGTATCCGCGACATCCGCAACACGTCCGTGAAATTCATACCTCCGTGCTGGTTGCGCACGGAACGCACCCACACTTCGAAGTCCCCGCAGCGTGTCCGCCAAGTCGTCCATCGACCGGTCCGCCAACAACCGGCTCCTTCTATGTCTCAGATTCGGGCGGCCGCGATGCGCCGGCTCCGATCCGATGAAAGGCAGAAAGCGGTTACGCGCAAAGCCGAAATTCGCGCCGCGTGCTCCGCCCTGCACCCTCCCTCCCACCGCAAGCTCGTAGGGTCCACCGGCTCCGCGACCACGTCGAATCTCAACCGGCTCGGTGTCAGGGGAGGTCACCCGCAAACGAGTTAGTCTCGGAGCGTGAGGTTCATCCGAACTGAACTCCACTTCCACGGTCCCGGACCCTCTCCCGAGCAGAGAGCATTCCATGACGACGTGCTGCTTGGATCGATGCTGATGAACGACATCGGCGTAAGCACCTGCGGGGTAGAGCGGACCGCGGAGGTTAAGCCGGGGAACATCTTCTACAGACGAATCCAACGTCTGTCGCAAGAGAAGGAGACTCTGGAGGATCGACGACTTGCCGGTGTTGTTGCGCCCGAAGATCACCGTCAGCGGCGCTAGCGGTACGTCGCCGCTGTCCGCGAAACACTTGAAGTTCTTGAGTCTAATACCCGTAAACGGCATAAGTGGCGGAAAACGTACCGTCTCAAGCCCGCGGCGTCAAGGCTTGTCTTGGTGACGCCGTCATCTGCAATTCACAAATCCACCAACTACTCCTGAAACGGGAGCGACCACCTTAGGGTGGAACCGTGTCATCCATCCCGTTCTCCGCCAAATCACGGGCTGCGTGCCGTCGCCGCCGGACGGCCTCGCGGAGGACGTACTCGATCTGGGCGTTGAGGCTGCGCAGGTCGTCCTTGGCCCAGCGGGCAAGTTCGTCCCACAGATCCGACGGGATCCGCAACAGGTATGGCTTGCGCTCGGGCATCGCACTGCTCACGCCTAGGTGTAGAGCGTGCCGGTGTTCACGACGGGATGGACGGCCTTGTCGCCGCAGAGCACGACGAGAAGGTTGCTGACCATCGTGGCCTTACGCTCCTCGTCGAGGTGCACGGTCTGGTGGCTTTCCAGCTTCTCCAGAGCCATCTCCACCATGCCGACGGCGCCGTCGACGATGCGACTCCGGGCCGCGATGACCGCCTCCGCCTGCTGCCGCTGCAGCATCGCCCCGGCGATCTCCGGTGCGTAGGCGAGGTGGCTGAGCCGGGCCTCGTCGATGACGACGCCGGCCTTGGCGAAGCGGTCTTGCAGTTCGCGCTGCAAAGCGAGGGAAACCTCATCCATCCTGCCGCGCAGAGAGAGTTCGCCGTCCTGCGTCGTGTCATAGGGATAGGCGCTGGCCATGTGACGGAGGGCGGACTCGCTTTGGATAGCGACGTAGCTGGCGAAATCTTCCACGTCGAACACGGCCTGTGCGGTGTTCGACACCCGCCACACAACCACGGCGGCAATCTCAATCGGGTTGCCCCGGTGATCGTTCACCTTGATAGTCTGGCCGTTGAGGTTGTGGGCCTGCAGCGAATCGCAGCCCCATGAATCGAGTTGGGCGGCAGATTACAACCGACGGTGCGGTTGGTCAAGCCGACCTAGGCGGTCGGCCCGCGATCCTTGCCACGGCTTGGTGCGTCCATTCGTTCGATTTCCCGGTCTTGGTCGAGACGCCTTGATCGATCGGGTCCGCGGCGATGAGTTCGACGCTGTAGATGTCCTGGGCGGCGTCGCCGGTCAGCCCCAGCGACGTGGCGGTGAGTTCCTTGCGACAGCCCGTCGGGCATCATGTGCGGATAATAATACGGCGGGTAGGCCCGCTCCTTGCTCTCGTACTTCTCCGTGATCGCCGAAAGGTTCAACTCCGCCCCCGTGTCCAGCCCAAGGTAGACCAGATCGCCCTCGCGCAATCAGTCCCGAGGGGACGGCGGCAACAACCAACTCTGCTCCGGATTCCTCGGACGATAGGTCTTACTCCTCCCTGAGGCCTCGCAAGGTCCTTCCGTTCCCGGAACAACGCTTCCATGATACCATCGTCGCTACGAATACTCACTCGGACGGTCTTCTAGAGGTTTCCGCATGTCCGAATGCCTGACCAACGCCGACCTCATCGCCTTTCACGACCGCGGGCTGGACACAGCCACGGAAGCGGGCGTGCGGAGGCATTTGGAAGAATGTGATGTGTGCCGCACGGCGTATGAGCGATTTAGGAACCAAGCGGCCCAGACCATCGGCGACGCGGGACTCGGGGAATCCTCCGACTGGACGATGGAAGCCGCGACCGCCGAACGCCGCGTCGGAGCCGACGATGCGTCGCGCCACTATCCGAACATCGAGGGCTATCGCATTCTCGGCGTTCTCGGTCAGGGAGGGATGGGCATCGTTTACCGTGCGGTCCAAACCAAGCTGAACCGCACCGTGGCGCTGAAGGTGTTGCCGGCGATCATGGTTTCCACGAACCCTTCAGCAATCGCACGCTTTCGGCGCGAAGCACGGTCTGCGGCAAAACTCCACCACACGAACATCATCCCCATTCACGACTTCGGCGAATCGCGGGATGCGCACTACTACGCGATGGACCTGATCGTCGGTCAGCCGCTGAACCAGTTGATTCGACATCTCGCTGGACAGAACGTCCATACGCTGGCACCTACGCAACTGGCCGAAGTGTTACGCGCTGCTCCCGGTGAGGGCCTTTCGGCCTCTGTCGTGGAGACGGATCCGCCTTCGACGGTTGATGACACGTCCATAGGCGGGAGTTCCGGTTCGGCGGGACGCGGGCGGGCGTACTTCCGGCTCGTTTCCCGCTGGATGGCCGACGCTGCGGACGCCCTGCACTACGCCCACACCCAGGGGGTCATCCACCGCGACATCAAGCCCGGCAACCTGATTCTCTCCACCGACGGAAGGATCATGATTGCGGACTTCGGCTTGGCCAAGACCGTCGGCGAGGAGTCGATCTCCGTCGTGGGCGCGTTCTTGGGAGCCCTGCGTTATGTCAGCCCGGAACAGGCCATGTCCGGACGTGCCCCCGTCGATCACCGCACGGATGTCTATTCGCTCGGGGCGACCCTGTACGAATTGCTCTGCTTCCAGCCGGCCTTCATCGGCAGTAACGAGAAGGAAATCCTCGGCGCGGTCATCGCCCGCGATCCGACGCCTCCGCGAAAGGTGCTCCCCGCGGTGCCTTCGGAGTTGGAGACGATCTGCCTCAAGACGTTGGAGAAGCTGCCGGACGCGCGTTATCCCACGGCCCGGGCGTTCGCGGAGGATTTGCGTCGCTACATTCACGACTTGCCGATCGCCGCGAAGCGTCCGGGGGTTGCCAAGCGCCTCGTGAAGTTCGCTCGGCGCCACAAGGCGCCGGTGATTGCCGTTACGTCCGCAGTACTCCTGCTCGCGTCATCTGTCGCGGTGGTGTATCTGCGAGACGCCTGGAGGCAAGCCCGAATCGATGCGCTCCTCGCGACCGCACAGCAGTTGAAGAACCAAAGCAACTGGAAGGAAGCGGACGAAGCCGTGGCTGGCGCGCTCTCGATCGACCCGCGTAGTAGTCGGTCGCTGTTGAATAAGGCATGGCTGAAGCTGGAACACTACAAGGCCAATCGCGCCGAGGCGGGTCAGCAAGCGGTCCAAGACGCGGAGGACGCCTGTCGGCAGGTGTTGCGGCAGGACCCGGGCAACACGCGGGCCCTCAACTACCTGGGGGTTGTGTTGCGTCGCGCCGATCGCTACGCGGAGGCCGTCGATCCCCTCAAGCGAGCGTGCGAGCTCGACCCCGCTGATTTCTCCAACTGGTCCAACCTCGGTGTCGTGTACGCCGCTACCCATGATCTCGACAAGGCGAACGAGCTGCTCACGAAAGGCGCGGAGCTCGCGGGAGTGGACAAGGAACGAGGCGCCTATCGCGCGATCGCGTGGACGAACCTGGCCGTCCTCGAGCTCTTCCAACACAAGCCCGAAGCCTTCGAGCACATCACGAACGCCCTGACGTGCTACGACAAGGACGCAAGGACATGGGTGCTGCGGGCGCGGGCGGAGTTGGAA
>JAZDHF010000233.1:0-7103 GCA_043806315.1 Planctomycetota bacterium
GCGGAGCGATCCCTCCGCCTCCAACCCCCGCCCCCAGTTCGGAGCATTCTCCCATGCCTCAAAAAACTCATGCATCGGAGCACGGCGGACGCTCGCTTGCGGAAGCGGCCCCGAACTCCATTTTACGCTGAACCAGTACACACTCACGAACTTGACGCCTACCACCCTGACGGAGCCCCACTCTCCATCTCCCTTGTCGGGATCGTCGTCCCCGTCGTCCTTCTCCACCGCCTTGCCCGAGGTGATGTCGAGGTACGAGCAGCTTGTTGCGGTTCCAGCAAGCGCTCCCCTGGGCAACAGCCGGCCTACGACTGACGCCGGATGGCGTAAGGAGGTAGGAGCGATGGACATTGACAGGCGGGAGCTCTTGTATTGTAGTGACTTACCGATCAACGGGGCGTGGCGCAGCCTGGCTAGCGCGCCTGCTTTGGGAGCAGGAGGTCGAGAGTTCAAATCTCTCCGCCCCGATTTGTAACTCGTTAAAATACAAGCCACTTACGAGAAGCCGCCGGGAAGTCGCCCCGGCGGTTTTTCTTCGGTGCTACGCCTGTACCACGGTGACGGACGGGTGCTGTAATTCGTTTCGATGAGCGACCAACCCCCGGAAACTGCCGACCCTTGCGTCGTGTGCTGGCGGAAACACCGGCGAGCCGGCCCGTTCTGTTCAACCGCCTGCGGGCGGCACGCCCAGCGCGAAGAGCGACGGCAGCGAGCCGAATCGGACCGCTTCAAGATGCGCGAGTGGTGCGGCCTGGAATAGCGAGCGACGCGGGCTTGCTGCAAAACCGCAAGGCGTTGATGAATCTGCCAGGGATGTGGGTTGACCTCGCTGCCCAACGCCGCGCCCTGGACAAGTTGATCTTGGACCTGGACAGCTCCGTGAGCGAGAGCCACGCCCGGCAGGGACACTCGCCGTAACGCAATGCCGATAAGCTGCCGGCGAAGCCGGTCAGCTTCATCGGCCTGTTATGTCGCTGCGGCCCCGCTTCTCGCGCGAGTAGCCTGCGTCATGTATAGCTCTAACTCGCTTGAACTCGCTCCATGAGCGGAGCCAGAGTAGTAAGTGCTGTCGACCAGCATCATGGACTCGGGAGAGCGTAGGTAGTAATGAAATGGTGCCGACGTGTCGTCTACTCCAGTGTAGGCTGGCCGAAGCGAAGTGCCCAGACGCTCAAGGAACACCTTGCCATCCCACAAGTGAAGGGGCAATCCGAGAGCGGTGCTACGGGCTGCTGTATCGACGGCTCCAGACCGAAACTCGGACGTAGTCACGAATACCCCCTTGGGGTAGCCGCCCAGCATGAGCGCCCCAACGAACGCCCTGATTTGCTCTGCTTCAATCGGATTCTTGTACCGCTTCACTTGGACACCGATCAGTGCATCGGACGGTCCATCTAGCACGACCACATCGATTCCCTTATCGCCAGAGTAGGATGTGACTCTGACCCGATACCCAAAATCAGAAAACACACCTCCTACTAGGTCTTCGAATCTCCTTGGATTGAGTGCAAACCGTGCATCGCGCTTGGCCATCAGGTAACGACGAAGCTCGGCCAAAGGCACCGTAACGTCATTCGTGTCCAAGGTTCGAAGTTGCCCCGCCGTGGCGTACCGCCATAGCAAGTCGTTCGGCGAACTGCTCTCTGAGACGATGAAAGTCGTGTACCACCACCCGCACTGATTGCATACCGCGGCCGCGGGCTCACTCCAGGCGTTCGCAGCGGGAATCTCAAGGGGCTCCCGCCAGCCCCAGCGGATCAGCGGTGAGGAACAATACGCACAACGCTGTTCTGGCAGCGACCGTAGGTAGTCACGCGACTCTGCGACGAATCGGTGAGACCAGATTGACATCTCAATGACCTCTATCAGCTAGTCAGGAACGGTCGGCCGTGTGTTTCGACGGCCTCTTGTGTTCGCGGCTCAGAAGAGCCGCCCCTTCCGCTCGTCCACTTACTGGACCCCTTTTGACGCTTTGGATCGATCCGACTTCGACTTTGCGGGTTTGTCGGTCTGCACTGGCTTGGGTCGTTCGATGATTTGAACGACCACGGTCACGTTCCCTTCGAACACTTCCTGCCCGGCGGGTCGTGGGGCGTCTTTTGTCGCCGACTCGCGGCTGGATTCGGTGAACTCTCGAAGCCGACGCTCGACCAGCGGCGAAGGCGACGGTGGCAGCGTCGGTGCGTTCATCGCCGCCGCCGGCGTCGCTTTCCCCTTGGCGGGCGGTCCAGACGGAGTCGCGCCCGGCTCTGCCGGCGCGTCAATTCCCGCCCTCCCGGCGGCGGCCACGGCAGTCGTCGTCCTCAGCATCGAGTCGCGCGATGCAACTTCATCCGCGGCTTCGTCGGCAGCCGGTCCCGACGGCGGGGCGGACTTGGCCCCGGCGGAGAGCAGCTTGGGGTCGATGCCGACGATCCTCAACAGCCCTCCCATCATCCCGCCGCCAGGGGCCGTGGGCTTTTCGGTCGGCGCCGCTTCCGCCACCGCTCCGCTCTTGTCGTAGAAGAACGCATCGGCGGATTCCTTCTCGTTCGTTCGCGTCGCGACCACGTGCTGCTCGCCGAGGAGTTGCACGACGCTGCGACTCTTCTCCACGCCCTGCACCGCAATCGGACCGGCCACCATGGCGACCGAGTCGCCCGGCGCTGCAAGGTCGGTCAGCAACCGATCGATCTGCTGCGGCGACGCCCGCACCAGGATTTGATCCTCGTCGTCGGCCTCGAAGTTGACGCCCGATTCCCCACGGTAGTAGAAACGCTGCGCGGACGCGGTCGTATCCGCATGCGGACCGGGCGCGGCCGCGAGGTCCGCAAGCTGTAGCTTGGAAAGCTCCGCCGAGATTCTGGCCACGAGGGCTTCTCGCTCACTCCGATCGCGCACCGTGACTTGCAGACGCACGGGTTCAGCGGCGAAGGCCTGACGTCGCAGCGCGGTCGGATCGACCCCGGCTGCAAGCTGCTGCTCCACCGTCGCGGTCGCAGTCGCCATCGCCGTCACGCCGCCCGCGTTGACCGGTACGCTCACGGGTGAAGGCATCGGCGATCGCGTCGCCAAGGCCTCCTTGGCACGTGAAGCCCGCGCGAGACTTGATTTCTCCGCACCAGGCTCACGCGTTCCCTCCTCCTTCCCAGAGCTGGCGTCCCGTTCACCGGCCGTGGGTTCCAACCTGTGGGCGACGCTTAACGGAACCGCTTGCGGTCGCTCAACCGTGTACCACCACCCGGTCACGACCACCAAGCCCACCATCGCCGCCATCGCCAGCCGCGCCACCCACGACGATCGCCCGCGAGTCTGATGGGCCCGCGGCTCCGGAAGATCCTCCAGCAGAGCCGATCGTTCGAAAACCGATTGGATGTCCGTCGCGACCGAACCCGGCGCGGCATGGTGGGGCAGCGACGAGACGGCCTGAACCGTTCGCCGCAAGTCCGCGAGCAACTGCCGCGCCGACTCGTCCTCGCGCAACACGCGCTCGATGACCTGCCGTTCGCGCGCCTCCAACTCGCCGTCGATATAGGCCGACAGCAATTCGCCCAAGTGTTCTTGATCGATCCTAGCCATGAACGGCCCCCAGACCCCTCTCCTCCTTGGGGGAGAGGGTAGGGTGAGGGGGAATCAGGAGACTCCCGACACTTCGACCCTCACCCCAGCCATCTCCCTGGAAGGGAGAGGGCGTTCTCACGCACACGCTACTCCTCCCGCATCAGCGCGGGGTCAATCGCCTGCTGCAACGCCATCCTCGCTCGGAACAACCGTGACTTCACCGTCCCCGGTGGAATCTGCAAAATCGCCGCGATCTCCTGATAATCGAACCCCTCAATGTCCCGCAGCACGACCACGGCTCGGTGATCGTCATCCAGAGCGTGCAGCGCCCGCGCGACGGCCGCGTGCAACTCGGCCTCACCCGCCGGCCGCGTCGGATCATCGTCCGACTCGTTCCGCACTCGCTTGACCAACTCCTCCGCCTGCGTCCCCGTCGCCGACGGACCCGCATCGAGTGACGCCGTCCGCCGTCGACGGACGTTCCGCCGATGCGAGAGGGACAGGTTCACCGCGACGCGGAAGATCCAGGTGTAGAACCCGCTCTGCTGGCGGAAGGCGCCCAGCCCCTCGAAGGCCTTGAGGAACGCTTCCTGCGTCAGATCGCGGGCATCCTCCAAGTGGCCGCAAATCCGCCAGCAGGCGTTGAACACCCGGTCCTGGTACCTTCGCACCAGTTCCCCGTACGCCTCGGGCTGGCCCCGCTGAACACGCTCCACCAGTTCGCCGTCCCCCACCTGGGCCAACTCGGACGAACGTCCGCAAACATCACCCTTCCTTGGATTTGGACGCTCCAACAAGGCTTTGGTTCCCGATGGGCGGCATCGATCGGCCGCTAGGTCCGATACTTTCCCGCGCCTTATCATCCCTTGCGGCTCCCCTTCGGTCAACGTTGCCGCACCCGGCTGGGTGGCATGCCCAAGCTCGGCGCAGCCGAGCGCCGGCATGATTTTCCTCGGCATGGCGGCGCTTCGCTTGACCATGCCACCCGAAAAATAGGCTGCGTCGGACTCGTAGGCAGTTTCCGGTATGGGGTTGATTTCCTATTGAAATGAATCGCCTTATCGGGCATAATGCGGGCTGTTGTATTCGGAGCGGAAAAGACCCGGCGGCTCGGGGCTCCGAGAAAGCCCAACTCTTTCGACGAAAGGTGACGAACCATGAACGCACGGTACTTTCGCTATGTCCTCACGGCCATTGCGGTCCTCCCATTCGCTGGCGATGCACACGCCGCGGATGTCGGCACGGCCTTTACCTATCAGGGGTTCCTCGAAAAACCCGCCGGCACGCCGGTGGGAACACCGGCCCCAGTGTTCTGCGATTTCGAGTTCACGCTCTGGGATGACGCCGATCCCGGTGCGCCCGACAACCAGCTTGGTCCGACGCTCACCTTCGCCGGACTCGAGGCCGTCGAGGTAACGGACGGCGTGTTCACGGTGGTCTTGAACTTCGGTGCGAATGCGATCAACGGGCAGCCCCGGTGGCTGGGCATCAGGGTCTGCTGCCCCAGCGCTTGCGCGCTGGAATCGCTCGACCCGCGGGTGGAGCTGACCCCCGCCCCGTACAGCATCCGCGCCGGGGAAGGCGTCGGCGGCCCCAATGCCCTGAACGTCACCCCGTCCGGCGACGTGGGCATCGGGACGACGACGCCAGGAGCGAAGCTGGACGTCGCGGGAATCGCCGGAACGGACGGCATCCGTTTCCCCGACGGTACGCTGCAGACTACGGCCGCGAGCGGGGACGGGCACTCGCTCGATGCCGCCGACGGCAGCCTGATCGATGCGGTTTACGTGGACAACAGCGGCAAGGTCGGCATCGGGACGACGACGCCCGCGGCACGGTTGGATGTGAATGGCGCCGCCCGCACGACAACCCTGGAGATCACCGGGGGATTGCCGCCCGGAGGCCCGCTGGCCGGCTGGGGTTGGAACGACTATGGTCAGACCAACGTCCCCGCAGGCAGGTACGTGGTCGTCTCCGCAGGTGATTTCCACGGTCTGGCGATCCGCAGCGACGGAACGTTGGCCGGGTGGGGCTGTGGTGGAGGCGGTGACTACGGCCAATGCAACGTCCCTGCGGGCACATTCACCGCCATCGCCGCTGGCGGTGCACACAGCTTGGCGATCCGCAGCGACGGCACACTGATCGGCTGGGGCGCCAATGGCGCCGGCCAGATCAACGTCCCCTCCGGCACGTTCACCGCCATCGCCGCTGGCTTTGCCCACAGCTTGGCGATCCGCAGCGACGGCACACTGATCGGCTGGGGCGCCAATGGTGCCGGCCAGATCAATGTCCCCTCCGGCACGATCGCCACTGTGGCTGCGGGCTATGCTCACAGCCTGGCGATAAGCAGCAACGGTACGCTGGTTGGGTGGGGCTGTGGATCTCCTCCCTATAACTACGGCCAATGCAACGTCCCCTCCGGCACATTCACCGCCGTGGCCGCCGGGTGGTTTCAAAGTTTGGCGATCCGCAGCGACGGCACGCTGGTCGGGTGGGGTTGTGGAGCTCCTGGCGAGGACTACGGCCAATGCAACGTCCCCTCCGGCACGTTCACCGCCGTGGCCGCGGGCGACTATCACAGCCTGGCGATCCGCAGCGACGGCACACTGATCGGCTGGGGCGACGATAGTGGTGGCCAGATCGACGTCCCCGTCGGCACGTTCACCGCCGTGGCGGCTGGGGGGAGTGCCAGTCTGGCGGTCGAAACCGACGCGATGCTGCCTGCGTTGAGGCTATACAGCGACAGCGCGTACAAGCCTGGTACAAACACCTGGACGATCTGGTCCGATCGGCGGCTCAAGAAGAACATTGAGCCGCTGTCCGGCGCGCTCGAGCGTTTGCTTCAACTGCGCGGGGTCACCTTCCAGTGGCTCGACCCGGCCTCACAGGGCGGGATCACCGGGACACAGATGGGTCTGATCGCCGACGAGGTGCAACGCGCCTTCCCCCAATGGGTGGGCCGCGACCCCAAGGGCTACCAGACCCTCACCGTCGGCGGCTTCGAGGCCCTCACCGCCGAAGCCCTCCGCGAACTGCGGCAGGAAAAAGACGCGGCGGTCCGGAAGCTGCAAGAGGAGAACGCCGAGCTACACGAAATGCTGAAGCGCGTTTCGGAGCGCATCGTCGCCCTCGAAGGCGGGAGATAACGTCGCCCGGCGACGACGCCTCAAGTTTACGCACATTTTGGTTGTCGTGGGCACCGGTGTCCCGGCGGGACACGCTGAGAATAGCCCAGCCATTCATGGCTGGGTGGAAGGCCGCGGTTCAAGTCGAGTCCCGGAGGGACGACTGACCCGTTCAATCGTCCCTCCGGGACTAGGAATGTAAAACGGTTCGCTTTCCCAGCGTTGAAACGCTGGGCTATTGTCATGCGTCCCTACGGGACGAACCGACGGCGAGATGTGCGTAAGGGGCAGGGCTATAATCCTCACCCTTACCCATAACTTTTGGAGTTTCTGCGGTCCGGGGACCGAATAAAGAATGTCGCTGTTCGCGCGAACGAGCTGTGAAGGAGTTCTGAACAGGAGGTTCACCGATGACGGAGATTCTGCGCGCAGCGGATT
>JAZDHF010000234.1:0-13744 GCA_043806315.1 Planctomycetota bacterium
GCCGAGTTGTTCATAGGCATGTCCGCCGGGCCTGCGCGGACGCCCATGTGACCCTCCGGCCTGTTCGGCCCCTCAGCTTTGCCTGCGGCCCGCAACGCCGCCCCCGGCGTCCATGCTCCAGCTCCGCCCCTTCAGCCCCCACAACCTCTCTGCGAATGTGATCGCCTCCCGAATCATGCATCCCTTCTTCTCCCACCGGCCCTACCCTACGCTGTTGCGGAATCGCTGCCGCCGAACCGATTCACGTCGAGGTGCAAGCCGATTATAGTACGTTGGGCTGCGTCGCCACGCGGCGGCGGTCCGCGCGGGCTGGAGCCCGCGGCTCGCAAAAACTGGTTGCGACGGAGTGCTCCATGGCGTTTGAGAAGGTTGATCCGAAGGTTGACTTTCCCGCTCAGGAACGGGCGGTGCTGGCGTTTTGGGAGCGTACGCAGGCGTTCGACAAGCTACGCGAGATCAACCGCGGCAAGCCGAAATGGTCGTTCCTGGACGGGCCGATCACGGCCAACAACCCCATGGGCGTCCACCACGCCTGGGGGCGTACTTACAAGGACATCTATCAACGCTACTACGCCTCGCTGGGCCGCGAGCTGCGCTATCAGAACGGGTTCGATTGTCAGGGGTTGTGGGTGGAGGTCGAGGTCGAGAAGGAGCACGGGTTCACGTCGAAGAAGGACATCGAGGCCTTCGGCATCGACCGGTTCGTCGAGGAGTGCAAGGCGAGGGCGTGCAAGTTCGCGGCCATGCAGACCGAGCAGTCGCAGCGGCTCGGCCAGTGGATGGACTGGGAGCACTCCTACTACACGATGTCGGACGAGAACAACTACGGCATCTGGGCGTTCCTCAAGAAGTGCCACGAGAAGGGGCTCGTCTACAAAGGCGTCGATGTGATGCCGTGGTGCCCGCGGTGCGGGACGGGCATCAGTCAGATGGAGATGAATGAGGGTTACCGCGAGGTTCCCCATACGTCGGTCTTCGTCACGTTCCCGCTCATCGACCGACCCGGCGAATCACTGCTCATCTGGACGACGACGCCGTGGACGCTCAGCTCGAACGTTGCCGCTGCGGTCAAGCCGGAGATGGCCTATGTGAAGGTCAAGCAGGGCGATCGCTATTACTACGTCGGGAAGGTCAACTTCGAGAGTGCCCGCGCGCAGCCAGTGCAGACCGCGGATCCGACTAAGATTGCGCCGCTCATGTCCATTGAGGCGCTGTTCAAGAACAACGGGTCGTTCGAGGTCGTGGAGGAGCTGCGCGGCGAGAAACTCGTCGGCTTGAAATATCAAGGTCCGTTTGACGCATTGCCGGGAGCGGCCGAGGCGGTATCGGCGCATCGCGTGATCGCGTGGGAGGCGGTGACCGAGTCGGAGGGTACGGGAATCGTCCACATCGCACCCGGTTGCGGGGCCGAGGACTATCAACTCGGCAAGGAACTGGGACTGCCGCAAGTCGCGCCGTTATATGAAGACGGCCGCTTTCGACCGGAGTTCGGATTTCTATCCGGGACGCGGTTCGACGAGGTGGCCGACGACGTGGTCGCCGATCTGAAAAAACGAGGATTGCTTTTCGCCAAGGAGCAGTATTGGCATCGTTATCCCCATTGCTGGCGTTGCCAGGATGAACTGGTCTACCGTTTGGTGGACGAATGGTTCATCAACATGAATTGGCGCGAGCAGATCATGGAATCGGCCCGGCAGTCGCGATGGATTCCCGAATGGGGATTGGAGCGGGAATTGGACTGGCTGCGGAATATGGGCGACTGGATGATCTCCAAGAAACGCTATTGGGGATTGGCGTTGCCCATTTGGGAATGTCACCAGTGCGGGCACTTCGAGGTCATCGGCGGACTGGAGGAATTGAAGGCCCGTGCGGTGTCGGGATGGGAGAAGTTCGAGAGTCATTCGCCGCATCGGCCTTGGGTGGACGCGGTGAAAATTCGTTGCCCGCAATGTGGTGACACGGGTGTGTCACGGGTCAAGGACGTGGGCAACCCGTGGTTGGACGCCAGTATCGTGCCCTTTTCCACGATGGGGTATTTCTCGGATCGCAAGTATTGGGAGCAGTGGTTCCCGGCGGAGTTCGTGGTCGAGGCCTTGCCCGGACAATTCCGCAATTGGTTTTATGCACTGCTGACGGTGAGCACGATGATGGTGGATCGATCGCCGTTTAAGGTGCTCAAAGGTCACGGGCTGGTCATGGACGACGACGGCAAGCCGATGCACAAGTCGTCGGGCAACGCCATGGAGTTCAACGAGGCCGCCGACAAGGTCGGCGTGGACGTGATGCGCTGGCTCTATGCCGCCACATCGCCGGAGCGGAACGTGCTCTTCGGCCCGCACCATTGCGACGAAGTCCGCCGCGACGTAATTCTGCCTTGGTGGAACGTCTATTCGTTTTTTTGCAACCTCGCCCGCGTGGATGACTTTAGACCTGACGTTCACACGGCGAGCCCGAACGAACGGTCCTTGTTGGATCGGTGGATTCTCTCCGACTTGCACAAGCTGACCGGCGTCGCAAACGAGTCGTACAGTCAGTTCGACGTGGCCCGGTTCTGCACAGAGGCGGCGCGGTTTATCGGCGTATTGAGCACCTGGTATGTGCGGCGGTCGCGGCGGCGGTTCTACGGCGAGGGTTGGCCCGCGGACAAACGTGCGGCCTACTCGACGCTATACGACGTGCTCACCACGTTCAACCGCTTGATCGCCCCGATCATGCCGTTTATGGCCGAGACCGTCTATCAGAACCTTGTGGCCAAACAACGCGGCGATTCTCCCGCGAGCATCCACCATGTGCCCTTCCCGCAGGCCGATGCGAAGCTGATCGACGAAACGCTGTCCGCGCATGTAGCCGCTACGTTGCGATTGGTTTCCCTGGCGCGTTCAGCGCGGAAGGAATCGAATCTGAAAATCCGTCAGCCTCTTGCCGAATTGGTGATCGTGCCGGGCAGCGATGCGGAGCGAAACGCGGTCGGACTGTTCAAGGATCATTTCATGGAGGAGCTGAACGTCAAGAAGGTGACGCTCCGCGAAGACCGCGACGGACTGTACACTGTGAAGGTGTCGCCGAACATGAAAACGCTGGGACCGAAGTTCGGTCGGCACCTTACGGCGGCGAAGAAAGCGATTGAAGGCCTGAATGGGCGGGAGTTAGAGGCGAGATCGGCCCGTGGTGAGTCGCTCAGCCTTACCATCGAGGGGGCGGCGGCAACAATCACGATGGACGATGTGACGATCTCAAAATCCTACGGCGAGCACTGGGCCGGCGCCGACGACGACGCGACCATCGTGCTCATCGACAAGCGGATCACGCCCACGCTGAAAAACGAAGGGATCGCGCGGGATATTGTCCGCAATGTGCAGAATCTACGGAAGGACGCAGGGTTGGATATCGCCGACCGGATCAAGCTGAGCCTGGTGACGGAGTCGCCCATGCTCAAGGCCGCCATCGACCAGTTTCACGACTACATCGCTGGGGAGACCCTCGCTATAGAGGTCGTCGGCACACCGGTGAAAGACGGCACAAACCCGGTTCCGGTCACCATTGAGGGGCGGGAGCACTCGGTGACGATCGCGCTTGCGCGGACAAAGTGATTCAGGGGCCACAGGATGGCCCAAACGCAGCGTCGGGCCCGCCCATACAGGGAAGGAACGCGGCGAAATCAACCCCATCGATATCCGCGTCCGCATCGAACAAGCTCAATACGCATTCGACGTGGGGAGTCGCCGATGCGTCGCCGGTATAGCAGCGCTGGAACATAGCGAAGTCAGACAGATCGATATCGCCGTCGCCGTCGATGTCCCCGCGTATGAAGTCTGACGTGTTGACGATGGCGAACCATCCGAGCGAAGTCAGGCCCTCCACGGTCAAGGTGTTGTCGAGCGGATTGTGAGAGGAGTTGAGTTCTTGCCATGTGGAGCCGCCGTCCGTGGACCTCAGCACGGCCAAGCCGGCTTCGGGAATGCGGCGGTGGATCAAGTCCGTCTCGCAGTAGGTGAATTGAAAAGCGGCGACGAACGAAACTCCGGACATTCCGGAAACCTGCCAATACGACGGAAGCCCGTCGTACCAGGTCCACGCCGGTGACGGAATCTGCGTGTCCACCGTGATTTGGCCGTAGCTCGAGGTGTACGCGAAATCGACGGTCAGCCCGTAGCCCGCAAAGACGATCGGATCGGAGTCGCCGGGGACGACGGTGCGGAATGAACTCTCGTCCGTTTCGACAACGAATTTGGCGTACTTGTTGTCGTAGGTTCGGACCACGTAGACGTGACCAACGAGAACCGGCTTGGCGCTCGTCGAATAGCCGCCGGCGGCAGCCGTCGTTACGGAGTCAAAATCGACCGCCCCGGCGTCATAAAAGCCGTTCTGTCCGTTGGCGAAGAACACGCGAAACTCCAACACGTCCTGGGTTTGGACCATTTCCAGATCGCGCGCGTCGCCGTGGTCATAACCAAGGTCCTCAATGCGCCCCTCCGAAAAATCCACTCCGGCAGGGCCATTGAGCCAAGTAAGAAACCCCGTCTGTAAGTCCCCTGCACCCAGATCAAACGTGCCGTTCGCTTGGAACGCGTAGCGGAGATGGATTCTGCGGTTGGGATACAGTCGCAGATCCCGGGGCACTGTCCCCCCGGCTGGCGGAGTGAACAGTCGAGAGTCGTACGCGTAGCCGGTTTTCGACGCTACGAGACTGTACTCTGTCCCGGAGAGACCGTCGAACTCGAACAACCCGTCCGTCCCAGTCATCATCTCCATGCGGGGGTCGCTGTAGACACCGTTTTCATAGCCGAGTTTCGCAAAAGGGAACGTCAGATTGACGGTGGCACCCGAAAGCGGGTCGGCGTTTTCATCGGTCACGGTTCCGACAACGGCGGACAATTCCTCCGGCGGCGTCCTGTCGATCGTGAGCTCGACGAAAGTCATTTCCCCGCTGAGGATCGTCACAAACGCATCCAAGGGGTCGTAACTGAACGCCCGGACGATGATTCGTCGACTCGGACCGGCGTAACTGCCAGAACTTGTCCGATTCATGATAAACCACCCGCCGTCATAGATGCGCGTCGGTATATCCGGTCCAAAAGAGAGATTGACCTGTACGTCGGCTCCACTGTGGATGGGAACGCCGTCGCTTTTTGTCACCCGACCGGCCACACAGATGCCGCCGCTTGCATTCAACTCGGCGATTCGCTGGTCGAGAATGGTTTGGAGGTTTGCCGGGAAGTCTGCGTAATTGAGGGCGTGAACGGTCGCGCCGCTCGAGACGACCACGACGAATACAACCATCGCCACGGGAATCTTCATGCCCTGCCGGGTCATAGTCCGATCCCTTACTCAGATCAGCGGCGCGTGTGCGGAAGACTGATGCCGTCCACGTTCGCGCTCCGCGACCGGGGAAGGGTCCATTGTACCTACATGACGCGCCTCGCGTCAAGAACCACGACTCAACCCCGTGCTCTCTTGTCTCCGAACCGCCCCTGGGTCTGTTCACGTCACATTCTCAGACGCGCGACTGGCCGAGGGCGTTACCGCGAATAGAATCATCGTCATCGAACCGGTGAGCACGCGACCGGCGTACGGGCGGCCGCCGGTAGAGGAGCGGCGACAGACAGGAATGGCTACATCTTCTGACCAACGGGGACTTTCGCCGAATTCAGGTCCGCCTGGGTACGACGACTACCGTACGCCTCCGCGGTCGCGGTCCAACTGGGCGGCGATGGGGTTGGTATGGGCGATCGTGTTCTTGCTGGTGTGGGCGTGGTGGCGACGGGAGCAAGGCTCCCCGCTCACGAATCCCCCGGCCGAGCCGCGGCCCGTCCTCGCTCGCGGCGACCTCGCCCAAGACGAAAGGGCGACGATCGACGTCTTCAAAGAAGCGTCGCCGTCCGTGGTCTTTATCACCACCAGCGACGTCGCCCGCGACATGTTCAGCCTCAACCCCATCGAGGTGCGACGCGGCAGCGGATCGGGATTCATCTACGACCGCGACGGGCACATCGTGACCAACTTGCACGTGCTGATCGAGGGCCGCAAGTGGACGGTGACCTTGGCCGACCGCTCGCCGTGGGAGGCGCAGCTCGTTGGTGTGGCCGAGGAGAAGGACCTCGCCGTGCTCAAGATCGACGCCCCGTCGGAACGTCTCAAACCGATCGCCCTCGGTACTTCCAGCGACTTGCAGGTGGGACAAAAGGTCTTCGCCATCGGCAACCCCTTCGGGCTGGATCAGACCCTGACTACGGGCATCGTGAGCGCACTTGGCCGCGAGATTCGCTCGCTGTCGGATCGGCCGATCCAGGACGTAATCCAAACCGACGCCGCGATCAACCCCGGCAACTCCGGCGGCCCGCTGCTCGACAGCGCCGGACGGTTGATCGGGGTCAACACGCAGATCGCCAGTCCGTCAGGCGCGAGCGCCGGGATCGGCTTCGCCATCCCCGTGGACATCGTCAACCGCGTCGTACCTGAACTCATCCGTCATGGTCGCTTAACCAGGCCGATCCTGGGCGTGAAAGTTTGGCCGGATAACGTGACGCGACAGCTCGGTCTGGAGGGCGTGCTGCTTCGTGATGTCCCCGAAACCAGTGCCGCGGGGAAGGCGGGGCTGCGCGGAACCGTCGTGACCCGCGACGGAAGAATCCGCCAACTTGGCGACCTGGTGCTGAAAATCGACGACCGCCCCACGCCGGGCCAGAACGCATTGCTCGACGCCTTGGAGCAATACAAGGTCGGCGACGACGTGCGCGTGACGTTCCGGCGGGACGATCAAGAGCAGGTCGTCTCCGTTCGACTGCAAGCGATGGAGTAGCGCTGTCGAGCATCATCCCGGAAATTGCGCCGGGCTTACGCCCAGATCGACGATGCTGCACGCGAGGATGGGGTCGAGGCCCAGCGCCTCGGCCTCGGCGACCAACTCTTCGCTCTCCGCGCCGGGGTTGACAAAGAACTCCTCCGGATCAGCGGCGGCGATCGAGGAGAGTGCCTTGACGCCCAAGGCTGGCGGCAGATAGAGCGTCACACGGTCGATCTTCACCGGGATCTCTTCGACCGTCGTGTAGGCTTTCAGGCCTTCGATCTCCCCGCCCTTGGAGTTGACCGGGTACACGTCCCACCCTTGATCGACGTACGCCCGCACGGCCTTGTTGCTGTATTTGCCGCGATCGCTCGACGCGCCGACGACAGCCACGGTCCGCCGCCCGACGGACTGCTCGCTTGCACCCATGTTTCGTTTCAATCCATATTCTGAAGACATGCTCGCAGCAACTCAAACGGCTCGGCGGCAATGATCATCCTCTTGGCCTCGATCACTGAGTACAACATTCGCCCAAAGAACTGCAAACAAGCCTGGAAGAGCTGTTCCACTCCGGATCCCGGATATAGCGAAACCGATTGGGTTGCAAAGAGGTCGCCGTGCGACCACCCTGCAGCGGACGAGTACCAAACGTCGTACTCCCCTCGCCGGCCGAGTTCACTTGCAAGTTGGGCGACGGACTTGCAATGCCACGTATGCCAATGCCCGCCCTTGCCCTTTCGATAATTACGCTCGACGGAGTCGTAGTCTTGCTTGTTCCGGATCTCGCCCTCGGCGCGCAGCGGGGAGTTCGCGATTCGTTGGCCAATCAGTCCGTGCGCGTTTTCAACAATTCGCTGCACTCTCTCGTATCGCGTCACTTTGGCGTAATCCAAGTACAACTGTCCCCGTTGAGCCGGAGACTGTATGAGGTACTCGAACTGCAACGATACCTCAAACAACGCTCGTACGACCAGCGGCGCCTCCCAAGTGCAGGGCAGCCTCATCAATCCTGCGGCGGTTGCGAACAACTGTTCGCCTCGTCGCAGGAGTTGACCAGCCGCTTCGTCCCCTGGGGCCGGGAGCGGGTTGTCGCGCCACCGACTCGCGATGTGTTCGCTGGCGTCAGCGACGACATCCCACAATCGCTTGTTTGCCGCGTCCAGCCAAACAGGCGCGACGGTCGTCACCTGGAGCGTGGCGTCGAAGTAGACCTGCAGCGAGTCGAAAACGTCGAGACGACCGAGGAGATTCGGCACTTCCTCCGTGTCGGCGATCGCGAACCGCACGTCGCAGGCGAGACCTTCGTTGAACCGCGTTCGGATGGCATGAACGTACGCGCCGGTCGTCGCATTGCCGACACTTGTCAGCGCGATCCGGCGGCCCGATTCCAGCGTGATCCCTAGTAGATCAGCCGTTGACCGTCGCAATAGGGACACAACCGCGCCCGAATCGATTTGGAGCGCGAAGCCCCGAGACCGACCTTGACTTGTCTGCAGCTCGACTTGTGCGATGGGGAACCAGACCTCGCCGAAGTGGGTCGTCGGGCGGCGCTGCCACTTATAGACCGGCATAAATCACGTCGCCGGTGCGGTCCAGCGCTTCGAGAATGAAGTCGCCGTCGGGGGCTTTCTCCTCGGCCTGACTTACCGCCTCGGTCGCTGTGTCGCCGACGCCGATGACGCTGCCGTCGCGGACGGCGATCCATTTGCCCGCGTACTTGTCGAAAAGCTCAATTCCGTGTTCGGACAACCACAAGAAGTCAGCATTTCTCACAGAACACCTCCCACAGGGATTATACCACGTGGATCGCCGTCCGGCATAGAGGGTTTTCCGCCAGGACACCCGCATTAGTCTGAAGGGCTTGGGCTTCCGAGGGACGTACGACCGGTCCCTAACGCGGTTCATCGCCGAAGATGGCGCGCCAACGTATGATGTCCGGCGAAGACGAAGCGTGACTGGGATGCGAGAATGAGCCGGAATGGATCACCCGTCGAAGTTGTCGTCCTCGGGACCGGCACGTCCCACGGCGTGCCGATGATCGGTTGCCGCTGCGCGGTGTGCACGTCCGTCGATCCGCGCGATAAGCGCACTCGGCCCAGCATTTTCGTACGCATGGGCGACACGAGGCTGCTGGTGGACACCTCGCCCGAGCTGCGATTGCAATGCCTCACCCACGGGATCGACGCGGTGGACGCCGTGCTCTTCACCCACCATCACGCCGACCACGTGGCGGGCCTGGACGACCTGCGGCGGTTCAACTGGCTCATGAAAAAGACGATGCCATGCTATGGCACCCAGCGGACGTTGGAAGCGCTCCGGCGAATGTTCGCCTACGCCTTCGAGCACGCCCCCGACTCGCCGCACAGTCGCCCGGAGCTGGAGCTGCACGCCATCGACCACGAGCCGTTCACCGTCGGCGGCGAGACGATCGTGCCCGTCCCCTTGATGCACGGGCCGATGCCGGTATTGGGCTTCCGCTTCGGGCCGTTCGCCTATTGCACGGATTGCAGCCACATCCCGGACGAATCGCTTGACCTGCTGCGCGACCTTGAGGTGTTGGTTCTGGACGCGTTGCGGCCCGCGCCCCATCCCACGCATTTGAGCATGGAACAGGCGGTGGATATGGCCCGACGCATCGGCGCGGGACGAACCTACTTCACCCACATGGCCCACCAACTCAAACACGCTGAGACCAACCGCGGATTGCCGGAGGGTATGGAACTGGCCTACGACGGGTTGCGCTTCTCCGCGTAGCCGCAGTTCAATCCCCATCCGTGCAGTAGCCGATGCGTCATGGTCTTGCTATAATTGTACCGTATGGCGAAGAGCTACTCCGCAACATTCTTGAGGCGCGACCGCTGGTGGGTGGCGTGGTCCGATGATGTCCCGGGTGCATTGACTCAAGGCAGGACCCTTGCCGCGGCCAAAGCGAATCTGCGCGACGCGATCCGAATGATGCTCCAGCCCACGTTGCCCGTGAAGCTGCCCAAGGTCAAGGTCGTTCGCGACCGAGTTCGGGCGTGAAGCGCCGAGACCTCATCCGCCATCTCGAAGCCTATGGTTGCTTCTTGCTAAAGGAGGGGCGGCGGCACTCGCGGTTCGTCAACCTGGGGGAGACGCAACGACAGGCAACCGTACCGCGGCATCGTGAGATCGACGACTTCCTCGCCCGCGTGATCTGCCGACAGCTCGGGATCCCTCACCCGCCGGGGTAGTATCGCACGGGGGGTTTCAGGCCTCCGCACCCTCCGCCACCCGGACCGCCGTTAGGGACGTGTGAGGATAAGCGATCGGCTTATTCTTGACCCGACCGCGTCGGTGATGGTGATCGAAACGGTGTGCCGTCCCGGCGTCGCCGCGCCGGCCTTCCAGAGGTAGCTGACGCCGGTCGAAACTCCGCTGACGGGGCTGACGAAGACAGACACGCCGTCGATGAACCATTCGACGACGGCCAAACCGTCGGGGTCGGAGACGGTGGCTTGAATGGTGACATCGCCTGACACCGTTGCTCCGGCGGCGGGCGAGCGGAAGACCACGGCGTTGGCCGATCCACCTGACGTACCGGTAAACGACGAGGAGAAGGTGACCGTCAAGGTACGAGCCGTCGAGGCGTTGCCGGCGACATCCGTGGCGACGAAGGCAACGGTGTGGCTGCCGCTGCTGAACGTCGCGGTGTCGATGACGAATTGGTACGGCGAGCGGGTGTCGGTGGCGAAGGGGACGTTGTCGACGGAGAGCACGACATCGGCCACGCCGGAAGCATCCGTCGCCTCGACGGAGGCGGTGTAGCGGCCGGATAGAGTCTCCCTAGTCGCGGGGCGTATCACACGAAGCGTGGGAGGAGTTGTGTCGGCGATCGCGGGCGTCTGCGAAGCTAGCGTGACCGCGGCCGCGGCGTCCACCGCACCCGCGCCATAGGAGGTGTCCTTTCCTGGATCGCCGAGATCGACGACGCTCCGCAGCAACACATCCTGGATGGATACCGGACGCAGGTCGGGTTGGACGGACCAGGCCAGTGCCACCACTCCCGAAACGATCGGCGCCGAGAACGAGGTGCCATTGGCCATTCCGTAGTCCCCGCCGCGCGTCGTCGAGCGGATGCCCGTGCCCGGGGCGACCAGATCGACGAAAGGTCCGCGGTCGGAGAAGGTCGCAATCTGATTGGTGGGGTTGACGGCCCCGACGAACAGGGCCTCGTCGTATCCGACGGCCGTGCTCGTGCCGCCCGCGTTGCCGGAGCTAATGACCACGACGCATCCGCGATTGAATGCCTGTTGGGCGGCGGAGCGGACGATGCGATCGGACCACAACGGTGCGAAGCTGACGTTGATGACCCTGGCGCCGTGGGCGACGGCCCAGAGAATCCCTGCGGCGATGTGGCGGCCGGTGGATTGTCCGTCCGCATTGCCCACGCGAACGGCCAGAATGGGACAGTCCCATGCGACGCCCGCAACGCCAAGGCCGTTGTTCGAGGCCGCCGCCGCGACGCCTGCCACCAGCGTGCCATGACCGAGGACATCGGCGAAGTCAGCATTGCCGTCGTAGATGTTCCACCCGTCGATGATCTTACCCGCTAGATCGGGATGGTTGGGATCGACGCCGGTGTCCACGATGGCAATGGGGACTCCCGCGGCGCCGACGGAGACATCCCAAGCCTGTGCGGCCCGGATTTGTGCGAGATGATCCTCGCGGCTGAAGAGAGGATCGTTGGGCACCGCCTCTGGTTGGTAGAGGTAGTTCTTGTGCACGGTTTCGATCAGCCCGCTCGCGGTGAGTTCCGCGGCGGTAGACGAAAGTCGCTCGAGCGCAACTCCCAGAACCGTGACGTCGATCTCCGCCATGTCGTCGACGACCGTCGCACCGGTCTGGTCATACAGCGCGTGCAGAGTTTGTGCATCGGCGCCGGGGTAGGGCTGCACAAGAAGTTCCGTTGCGACGAAGGCCAGGGCCGCGATCGCCGGGTCTTGGTCTTCCGGGAATGCGAATTCCGCCGGGGCGACGGTGTCCGGCGGAGGATCCCGCGAGGGCGGGGCGCCGCAACCGGCCATGACGCATAGCACGCCGATGATGCCCTTGCGCCGGCAGCAGATTGTCTCTTTCGTACCCTTCATGGTTTTCGGGCGTCCGCGGCGCGCACGCGACGTTCCTCCCGTTGTAACAATGGGATTCAGATCGACGCCGGGAAAGAGGAAAATGACTTTTTCTACTCCCTCGCCTTACGGAGAGGCCGAATGGGACCGGTAACTCGCCAAAACGCGGCATCCGGACGCGCGGGCCGAATTGACATCCGGCGAGCTTTGATAGAAGAACCGCACACGTGCGGCGGCGATCAAACACCGCGCGACTGCCGCAGCGTCACGAAGTTAGAACATGGAGGTGCGGGATCATGTTGAAGAGCACTTATCCGTACTACGTGGCGAGCCGTGCGGCGACGCCGAACACGGATCTGGTCGTGAAGAACAAGTACACGGGCGAATCCGTGGCGCGCGTGGCCCAGGCCGATGCCGCGACGATCGACCACGCCATCGCCGCCGCCCTCGAAACCTTTGACCACACCCGAAAGCTGCCCTCCTACCGTCGTCAGGAGATCCTCTACCACGTCGTAAAGCGGGTCACCGAGCGACAGGAGGAGCTGGCGAGAGTCCTCTGCATCGAGGCCGGGAAGCCCATCCGCGACGCCCGCGGAGAGGTCGCGCGGCTGATCGACACCTTCCGGGTCGCGGCGGAGGAGTCCGTACGGATGACCGGCGAATACCTGCCGCTCGACATCAGCAAGCGGGCGGAGGGTTACGAGGGGATATGGAAGCGCTTTCCGATCGGACCCTGCGCCTTCATATCGCCCTTCAACTTCCCGCTCAACCTCGTGGCCCACAAAGTCGCGCCGGCGATCGCCGTGGGGTGCCCGTTCGTCCTCAAGCCCGCGAGTTGGACGCCGATCGGGGCCTTGATCCTCGGCGAAATCCTGGCCGAGACCGATTGGCCCGAGGGGGCGTTCAGCATCCTCCCCTGCACGCGTGACGCCGCCGACGCCCTCACCACCGACGAACGGATCAAGCTGCTGAGCTTCACCGGTTCGCCGGAAGTCGGATGGGCCTTGAAGGCTCGCGCGGGCAAGAAGAAGGTCGTATTGGAATTGGGCGGCAATGCGGCCTGTATCGTGGATGAAGGAGTGGACGTGGAGTATGCCGCGGATCGGATCATCCTCGGCGCGTTCTACCAGTCCGGGCAAAGTTGCATCAGTGTGCAGCGGATCATCGCCCATGAGACGATCTATGAACATCTCAAGCAACTGCTGCGCGACCGCGTCGCAAAACTCAAGGCCGGCGATCCTCTCGACGAGGACACCTTCCTGGGTCCGATGATTTCCGAACACGACGCAAAGCGCGTCGAACAGTGGGTGAAGGAAGCGATCGACGGGGGCGCGAAGCTGATCTGCGGCGGACGGCGGAACGGAGTCTTCTACGACGCGACGCTCCTGGAGAACGTCGAACCGCACATGCGGGTTAGTTGCCAGGAAGTGTTCGGGCCGGTGGCGACGATGCAGCCGTTTGTGGAATTCCGCGACGCGGTGCGGACGGCAAACGACAGCGTCTACGGCCTGCAAGCGGGCGTCTTCACCAGGGATATCGACCACGCCTTCTACGCCTTCGGCGAGTTGGAAGTCGGCGGCGTCATCATCAACGACGTGCCCAGCTTCCGCGTGGACCACATGCCCTATGGCGGGGTGAAGGACTCCGGCTTTGGCCGGGAGGGTGTGCGATTCGCGATGGAGGAGATGACCGAGATTCGCCTGATGGTGATGAACAACCCTGGTCGAGTCTAACCCGCATTTCTCACCAAGTGTTGCGAGTCGATGCTGGTTGAGCCGAAAACAGAGGTTAGTGGCAGGTTGCGTAGGGAATGCGGCGGGAGGTGGTAGGCTACGCCGCGTTCGGCGGAGTGGAGGAGGCGGGAAATGCC
>JAZDHF010000235.1:0-11936 GCA_043806315.1 Planctomycetota bacterium
GGCACTCGAACATCTGACGACCATCGGACAAGCCTGCATGGGCGTGTTGCGAGAAACGCTCAGCCATACGATCTCCTGGGTCATCGAGCGGGCGAGGGCGGACGGCTGGAATGATGGGAGAATCAAGGAACATCTGGCACTGTGTTAACTTTGCAAAAGTCTAGTTGTAATTCGTAATTCCTCAGTTGCGGTTCCCGATTCCAACCCCGAATCCTACTCGCCAGCAAAGACAATGCCGGCATATCCGACGGAGTCGGCCATTTCTTCTTCCGATTGCGCCCCCAGCACCTCGCTGCTCGTGGTGTGCTGCAAGAGAATCGCTTCGGCGGCCCCCAACGCGGTCACCGCCGCCAGCGTGGCCGCCGCCGCGCCGCTGCTGCACGCATTCTTGCGCGCGGTTGCTTCGGCCACAACTTCGGTCGTCTTGAGCTTGCAGACCAGGTCGATGAACCGTCGGTCGTTGACTTCCTTGGCCCACTTGTTGCCCTTCGCCCCGATGCCTTGGGGCACGAACCCGTAGTGCGGCCCGTAATGCGTCAGGTCCGTCGTGCCCACGATCAACGCATCGTAGCCGTACGCCGTCACCGTTCGCCCGACCGCCTCGCCGACCTCGTGAGCGGTCTTCACCACCGGCACCATCAGCGGCACCACCTTGGCCTGCGGGAACAAGTGCTTAATGAACGGCATCTGCACTTCCAGGGAGTGCTCGTCCTCGTGGGCGTAGGGGTCGTCCACGATCAGGTTGGTGTGACCCAGAATGCGCTCCGCGAGCCGCGAGTCCACCTCGACCGGTCCCAGCGGCGTTTCCCATCGCCCGGACCCGAACATCGCCGCCTCCCGCCCGCGATACCGATGTACCCCGCCGAACAGCACGATGACTTCCGGCGTGCGCGACGAGGCCAGCGCTCGGAAGACCTTGGCCGCGACCGCCCCGCTGCACACCCAGCCCGCGTGCGGAACCAGTCCGCCGAGGAGGCGCTGCCCGACGTACGGATCGGACGGTGCGGCCTCATCGAGGAACTGCTTTAGGTCCGCCCGGCAGCGGTCCGCCTGCCCGGCGTAGAAGTGACCCGCGACCACCGGCTCCCGAATCATCATGCCCGGCTCTGTGACACGCGTTAGGCTCCGTCTTAGCACCCTCTCCGTACGCAGGAGCGGGAGTTTGCAGACGCGGCGTAACTACGCTCGACCTCCTCATTGTACCGCGGAGTCGGCGGCTGTGTAGCCCTTCGCCACGGGAGCGCCTGCGGTCCGTGCCGCCCCTATCGGGGGACACCATACCTATTGCATAAATCGGTAAAGCGGAACAGCCTTTCATGGGATTACTTTTTGCTCGAGGCCTTTTCGCGTTCCTTCTGGGAGCGCTCGATGATCTCTTCCTGGATGCTCGCGGGGGTGCGGCGGTAGCAGGCGAACTCCATGGAGAAATTGGCCCGGCCTTGGGTGAGCGACCGGAGGTCGGTGGAGTAGCCGAACATATTGGCCAGCGGCACCTCGGCGAGAATGATGACCGCGTTGCCCCTCATTTCGCTGCCGGTGATCAGACCGCGCCGCGAGGCAAGGTCGCCGGCGACCCCGCCCTGGAACTCGCCGGGCGTCTCGACTTCGACCTTCATAATGGGTTCAAGCAAGACGGGCTTGGCCTCGCGCACGACCTGGCGAAACGCTGCCCGGGCGCAAATCTGAAACGCGAGGTCCGACGAGTCCACGGCGTGCGACGATCCGTCCTCGAGGATCATCTTCACGCCGACGACCTCGAACCCGGCGACCGGCCCCTTGGACCGGGCCATTTGAAAGCCCTTGTCCACCGAGGGGATGTACTCCGTCGGCACGCGCCCGCCGGTCACCTTGCTCTCAAACTCGTAGTCGTTCTCGCCGTTGGGATCGAGAGGGACGATCCGACCCACGACGTGGGCATATTGCCCCGCGCCGCCGGTCTGCTTTCTGTGCTTGTAGTTGAACTCCGTCTCGACGGTGGGCGTCTCTTTGTATTGCACCTTGGGCGCCCCGACGATGACGTTGGCCTTGTATTCGCGGCGCATCCGCTCGACGTACACCTCGAGGTGCAACTCGCCCATCCCGGAGATGATGGTCTGGCTGCTTTCCTCGTCGTGGTGCGTGTGGAAGGTGGGGTCTTCCTTGCAGAAGCGGTTGATGGCCTTAGACATCGGCTCGCGGTCCGCCGTCCGCTCGGGTTGGATGGCGATGGACATGACCGGCTCGGGGCAGTGCATGCTCTCCAGCGAGATGTTCAGGTCCGGGTCGCACAAGGTGTCGCCCGAAACGCAGTCGATCCCCATCACGCCGACGATGTCGCCCGCGCGGGCCGCCTCGAGGTCCGTTCGCTTGTCCGCATGGAGCCGATAGACCCGCCCGATCCGCTGCGTCCCGCCAGTGCGGGTCACTTTGTAGACCCGGCCCTTCTGCATCTGCCCTTGGTAGAGGCGGACGTACGTAATCTGGCCGAAAGGCTCGTCGCAAATCTTGAACGCCATGGCCACCAACGGGCCATCGGGGTCCGCGGAGATGGTTATTTCCGCCCCGTCATTGGCGTTGTCGCAGGCGTAGGCAATGCGGTCGATGGGCGAGGGAAGGTAGCGCGTGACGGCGTTGAGAAGGTTCTGTACGCCTTTGTTGCGGTAGGCCGAGCCGAGGAAGACCGGCGTGATCTCGCGCCGTAGCGTCGCCCGGCGGACCGCGGCGTGGATTTGCTCTTCGGTCGGCTCGTGCCCTTCGAGCATCACCTGCATCAATTCGTCGTCATAGAGGTTGAGCGTGTCGAGCATACCGTGTCGGGCGCGGTCGGCCTCCACCGCGAGCGCGGGCGGAATCTCTTCGACGCGCGGGTCTTCGCCGCTGGGTCCGTCGAAGTACACGGCCTTCATCAGGACCAGGTCGATGATTCCCGTGAAATCGGCGCCCGTCCCGATCGGCATCTGCATGGGCACGGCCACATGCCCTAACTTGGTCTCCAGTTCGGATACGACGCGCACCGGATCGGCCCCCGTGCGATCGAGTTTGTTGATGAACGCGATCCGCGGCACACGATAGCGGCGTATCTGCCGATCGACGGTGATCGACTGCGATTGCACTCCGCCCACGGCGCACAACACCAAGACCGCGCCGTCGAGTACGCGCAGGGAGCGTTCGACCTCGACGGTGTAGTCCACGTGGCCCGGCGTGTCGATGATGTTGATCTGATGATCGTTCCACGAGACGGTCGTGGCCGCGGAGGTGATGGTGATGCCCCGCTCCCGCTCCAGCTCCATGAAGTCCATGGTCGCCCCGCCGTCCTTGCCCTTGATCTCGTGCATACGGTGGATGCGCCCGGCGTAGAAGAGGATCCGCTCCGTCAACGTGGTCTTGCCGGAGTCGATGTGCGCGGAGATTCCGATGTTGCGTATCGTGCTCAAACGTTCCATGTCGTGCTATCGTCCACAGCGTCGAACAAGCCGGACCCCTCATCGGCCGATCTTTTACGATCGCACCAAGGCAAGTCCGAAATCCCACAACCTGCGACCCCGGTTTCTCACAACTGACGCCGCGGCTGCCAGGATACCTACAAGTTATTTAATAACAAGAGGTTACGAGGGATAGGCATTCCCCGGATCGGTTCCGGCCTACCGCATCCACCCAGGAGCCTAGCAGGTTCCCGTGGGTAAATCAAGCCTCATGAAATGCGGAGCCCGCGTCCATCACGGCCGACGCCGTCGCTGACCGTCTTAAGCGTCATTACGAACAAGCTGGATCAAGCCTACCGCGCCGCGAATGAGCAGGCTTGCGAAAAGCAGGCACAGCAGGGCGGCCACCGTAAGCGTGAGGATGGATTGGCCGGTCTGGACTCGGGGGTCGGCGAGGTCGAACAACGACGTGACCGCCGCGGCCCCCAAACCCAAAAGGACGATCGCCGCCAGCGCGCCCCGCATCGTGCCCTCAAATGGGGCCATTCGGATCGCCAGGCACACGAGTGAATAGACGAACACGCCCGTCTTCCAGTCGTGAAAGTCCGCAGCCTGCATGGCCGCGATGAAGGACTCAACCAGCGTGATCTGGCCGCGGAGTAGGTCGAAAGTTCCGGGGAGAGTCGTCGGCAGCTTAAGGCTCACAATGTCCATCGGGAGCCGTGAAAGAATCGGTCCGCCCAGATAGCGGACGACGAAAAAGATCCCCGTCCCGCAAGCGAGTAGGGGCAGCATCCCGATGATCACCGGGCCGACGACGGGGATCCGCGGTTTCGGATCGGTCGTCGTCTCCGGGTCGCCGGAGCCGTCCTTGTAGAGGGTGGCCGTATCGACCGTCGCCCCGGTCACGAGCAGCCCGAGAATATGCCCGAGCAACGCGATCAAGGTTCCAGGCAACAGAAGGGCGTTGAGTATCTTCACCGGAAGGATGCCGCACCAGAGCCGATGGACCCCCCAGGCCGTCAGAACGCAAACCAGGAGCCAGAACGTCAGCGCGACGTAAAGCATAGACCACCGCAGGTCTTATCGGCGCGGTCCCGCTGATCGCTTAACGAAACCGTGTGATGGGCCTCGCCCAGGACGGCACAGTCAAGCGTTGATGAGTGGCATGGGCAAGTCGCGGCGCGCCGGGACGCCCCCATGCAGGCGCCCCGCCGCTTCGGGCGTGGACGACTAGCCGCCCAGCTCGGCGAGATGCTCCCGCAGCGAAGCCCGCTGTGCGAGAAGTTCGTCGAGTCGTCCGCGCTCGGCGGCGACGACCTCCGGCTTGGCATTGGCGACGAATTGAGAATTGTTGAGCTTCGCCTCCTTGCCGGCGATCCGCTTTTCCACCCCTTCCAAGGTCTTGCGCGCTCGAACCTGTTCTGCGGCATCGTCGGTGATGTTGTGAACGTAAATCCGCAGCCCCTTGATCGTGACACTTCCTGCATTGGGGGGACGCTTGCCTTGCGACACCACATCCAGTCCACCGATTCCGGCCATGTGGCGGACAATATGCGAATGGGCCCCGAACGAGGCCACGTGCTCTGCCGGAACGACCACGGTAACCGTCACCCTGTCTTTGGACGGTACGTTGCAGTTGCTGCGCAGCTCGCGCACGCCGCGGGTCGCGTCCTGCAATTCGCCGAACGTCGCTAGGATGCCTTCATCATCCAACGCGGGATAGCCCTCAAGCGGGGGAAACTCCGCTGCAATCAGAAGCACATCGGTCGTCAACTGAACCGCGGGAGGTAACCCGCGCCGCGGCGCGACCGTGTTCAACTGTCCCCATAGACGCTCGGTAATGAACGGGATCGTCGGATGCCACAAGCGGAGCGTCTGGTCGAGGGCAAAAGCTAGGACCTGTTTCGCCGTCCGACTGTCAGGCCGATCCGTTGCGGCGAATCGCGGCTTGGTCAGTTCCAAATACCAGTCGCACAACGAGTCCCAGAAGAAATCCCGGAGTTCCTTGACCGAGGCCGAGAATTGATAGGTCGCCAGGCATTCGTGATATCGCCGAACGGTCTGCGACAGTCGCGCCAGGATCCACCCGTCCTCCGGGGGCAACGTATTCACTTTGATTTCTTGAATCTCGGCGCCTTCCAGATTCATGAACGCAAAGCGGGCCGCATTCCAGAGTTTGTTGCAGAAGTTACGCCCGATCTCAAACTTCTCCGAGGTCTCCCGTCCGAGTCTCAACTTCGCTTTCAGGTCCGCGTCGGCCCATTGCGTGGCGAATTCTTTCCCGCACTCCTTGTGAGAGCACTTCACTCTCACGCAGTCAGCCGGTTGGAGTCTGCGATCCAGCTTTTCGCCGCGTGACTTCCTGTTCTGTTCTTCTGTCTTGAGGGCGACGGCTTGGTCGGTGGCCTTCGCGCAGTGGGGGCACATATATTCCACCGGAATATGGATATCCTGTGTCTCGGTAGTCAGGTCCGCCATCGAATACCGCAGAGCGTCGGCCCCGTGCGTGTGGATGATGTCCACCGGATCGACGCCGTTGCCCTTGGACTTGCTCATGGTCTCCCCGCGCCCGTCGAGGATTTTCGGGGTGATATAGACCCGATCGAACGGAACCTTCCCGGTGAGATACAAGCCGCTCATCACCATCCGCGCTACCCAATTGGTAATGATGTCCCTCGCCGTCACCAGCACGCTTCCGGGGTAATACTGCCGCAGGTGTGGCGTATCCTCCGGCCAGCCCAACGTGCTGAACGGCCAGAGACACGAACTGAACCAGGTGTCGAGAACGTCGGGGTCCTCTAGGAATCCCCACTGCCTGAGGACATCTGAAACGAAGTCGACATCGGGCAACGGCAGGGCATAAACATCGTGGATTGCGCTTCGCGGCTTCTCGGCTGATACGCCTCCGTCATGTAGGCCCTTTCCCAAATCAAATCGTTCCCCAGTCTCAACATCAACGAAAACGACCAATGCCTCGAGGGGAAAGGGGGAAGTTAGCGGTTTCCAACAAATTGTGCCTAGGTCTTGGATGTATCTCTGCCGGTTACTCGCAGCCAAATGTATACGTCGATGCCATACAGGGATTCGATGTCCCCACCAGAGTTGTCGTGAGATGCACCAGTCGCGCTCCTCGCCGAGCCAGTCGAGATAGCTCTTGGCATATCGAGGCGGGAAAAACGTGACACGTCCATCGGTCGCGGCGTTCATCGCCGCCTGGGCGAGACCGCGGGTTTGCGATCCATCGCCGAGGGACAATTCCGCACCGTCCCCCATTCGGACGAACCACTGGTCCGACAAATACGGCTCAATGGGAAATTTGCTCCGATCGCTGTGGCCTACCTCGATGTCGCGGTCCTCCACGGCACCGAGCAGTCCGCGCGATTCCATATCGGCTACAACCTTGGCCCTGCCATCGGCGGCGAACGTCAGTCCTTCATAGTCCTTGCTATTCGGATTCACCGACCCATCAGCCTCGATGATCGGGGCAATCTTCCCATCGGAAGTCAGTACATTAATCATCGGAAGGTTATGGCGCAAGCCGACTTCGTAGTCATTGGCATCGTGGGCGGGGGTGATCTTCACACAACCGCTGCCCAGCGTCGGATCGGCCCATTCGTCGGCGATCAGAGGAATCTCGCGCTCGACCAAGGGCAAACGCAGCTTGCGACCGTCCCTGGCCATGTCGCGCAGTTGAAGGAGTTGTGCCAAATGCGACTCACGCTTAGCGGCGAGGGCCTCGATCTTTCCTTGCAGTTCAGCGGCTTCCTTCCCTGACCGACTGGAAAGTCGGTCCCACATTTCCTTGAGTTCTGTCTCTTTCTTCTGAAAGAACCCTTCAGGGTCTGGGTGGACCGCGACGGCGGTGTCGCCGAGCATGGTTTCCGGTCGGGTCGTGGCAATGATGACGAACTCGGGCTCAGCAGGACCCCCTTTTGTCCCCCCTTGGGAAGGGGGAAGGCGAGGTGGGAACACGGGGTATTTGAAATGCCAGAAATGTCCCTTGACCGTCTCGTGATAAACCTCGTCATCGGACACGGCGGTCTGCAACTGCGTGTCCCAATTGACTAGACGCTTGCCGCGGAAGATGAGCCCGTCTTTGAACATTTTGAAGAACTGATGTCGGACGGCGCGCGACATTCCGTCGTCGAGGGTAAACCGGCGCCGTTCCCAGTCGCACGAACAGCCCATCAGTTTCAATTGGCTGATGATCCGCTTCTCATACTCGTCCTTCCATTGCCAGATTCGGCGGACCAGTTCCTCGCGGCCAAGGTCGTGACGGCTCTTGCCCTCGGTTTCACGGATGCGCCGCTCGACGACGGCCTGGGTGGCGATGCCCGCGTGATCGGTCCCCGGCTGCCACAGCGTGTTGAACCCCCGCATCCGGTGGTAACGGATGAGGATGTCCTGCAACGTATTGTTGAGCGCGTGACCGAGATGCAGGGCGCCGGTCACGTTGGGCGGCGGCATGACGATCGTGAAAGTCTTGTCATGCGGTGTGGGCGGGTCGGTCGGATGAGAACGGAACGCCCCCGATCGCTCCCACAGCGCATAGACCGCCGGCTCCACGGCCCGTGGATCATAGACCTTGTCGAGAAGCGTCTGCTCGGACATCGGTAGTCTACCGCATGGCGGCGCTGCGCTTGGCCATGCCACCCGGACGGCGCGCCGGGACCAGCCCAAGCCACCATCTCGAATCCAGTGTACGGAAAAGTCGCAAGGTAGGCGACCGGCGCGAAAAATCAACGCACTCCGTCGTCCCTACGCACCGGCCGGATGAATCCGGCGGCTCCGGTAGCAACTGGCGAAGCAAGACCTCTCCGGCGAGACTATCCCTGAGTCGGGAGCCAAAGGCATGTGGTCGATCTTCAGCGGCACCATCGTGAACGTCGTCACCGTGGCCGTCGGGAGCCTGTTGGGACTTTCGATCTCCGGTTCGCTGCCGGACCGCTACCGCTCGATCGTGCTGCAAGCCCTGGGGCTGGTAACGGTCACGTTGGGGATCGACGCCGCGGTGCTGCGCTTCGCGGACACCGTCAATCGCTTCGCACCCCTCGTTCACGGCGGCAAGACCTACGGGGCGCGCTTGGCCATGGTCATGATCGGATCGCTGCTCATCGGGGCGATCATCGGAACGGCTCTGCGATTACAGGAACGCATCGAAGCGGCGGGGGCGTGGATTCACGGTCGCTTTTCCGCCCAAGACGGCCGCCAATTCGCGGAGGGCTTTCTCACCGCCAGCGTGATCTTCTGCGTCGGGCCGCTGACGCTCGTGGGCTGCCTGGAAAACGGCGCCCACGGCAATCCGAGCTTTCTGTACATTAAATCGCTTCTCGACGGCTTCTGTTCGATGGCGCTGGCCTCCTCGCTCGGCTGGGGCGTGTTCGGCAGCGTGCTGACGGTTCTGTTCTTTCAGGGCGGCCTCGCCCTCCTGGCCTGTTGGATGGCCGAGCCGTTGGACGAGCTGTCCATCGCCCTGATGACCACGGTCGGCGGGGTCATCCTCCTCGCCACCGCGTTGATGATTCTGGATCTCAAGAAGATCGCCGTCGCCAACATGCTCCCGGGCATCTTCCTTCCGCCGCTGGCGGTGTGGCTTACGGAGCGAATCGCTCCGGGATCGTTGTTGCCGGGGCTCGGTTAGCGGGCCTACAATCGACAGACGCTTATGATCGACGGGCAGGCTTCGGACACGATGATTTCGTCAGCGCAGGCTGATTACGACGCGTTGCGCTACGTGTCGCCGGAGAAGCCCTGCCCCTATGTGCCCGATAAGAACGCCCGCAGCGAGGCCTATGGGGTCGAGCAGCTCGACACCGCCGTCTACGAGCGTTTGCTGACCCGCGGCTTCCGACGCAGCGGGCGAGTGGTCTACCGCCCGCGCTGCCGTGCCTGCCGCGAGTGCCGGCAAATGCGCGTTCCGGTCGATTCGTTCCAACCGACGCGGTCGATGCGAAGGGTCGCCCGCCGCAACGCCGACGTGATCATCGAGGAAGGTCGGCCGGCGCCCACCCAGGCGAAGTTCGCCCTGTATTGCCGCTATCTGGACGCACAACACGATGATTCGATGGCCCGCAGCTACGAGACCTTCTGCGAGTTTCTATACGACTCGCCGATGGAGACGAGCGAGTTCCGCTATCGCCTCGGCGGGCGCCTGCTCGGCGTGAGCATCGCCGACCGTCTGCCGTCAGGCCTCTCCAGCGTGTACATGTACTTCGATCCCCACTTCGCCGACCGAAGCCTGGGCACCTTCTCCGTGCTGTGGGAGATCGACTACTGCCGTCGAGCGGGGCTGCCCTACTACTATCTCGGGTTCTACATCGCGGGCAGCCCGACCATGTCCTACAAGGCCCGCTTCCGCCCCAACGAGATTCTCGTCGCCGATGACCGCTGGGTCACCCTTCCAGTATAGTATCCCGCGTGATGCGGTCCGCGTTGTCCGAAAGTGATCTGCGCAGCCGAGAGTTCCAGCGCATTCTGCTCATCAAGCCGAGTTCACTTGGCGACGTGGTCCACGCACTGCCCGTTCTTCACGGCCTGCGACGCCGCTACCCCGACGCGCGGATCGATTGGCTGATATCCTCATCGCTTGCGTCGCTGCTTGAGGGCCACGACGAGCTGGATGAACTTGTTCTGTTTGATCGGCGAAACTACGGACGAATCGCGTTCAGCCCCAGGGTCGCGGTGGAGTTCGTGCGTTTCGTGCGCCGCCTGCGTGCTCGCCGGTACGATCTGGTCCTTGATTTACAGGGGCTTTTTCGCACCGGCTTTCTCGCGCGGGCGAGCGGCGCTCCGATCCGCATCGGCTTTGCCGATGCGAGAGAGGGCGCTTCGTTTTTCTACAACCACCACTCACCGAGCGTCCCTGCGGAAACTCATGCCGTCGATCGCAACTATTCGGTCGCCCGGTTGCTCGGCTTTGACGATGTCCCCATCGAGTTCCACATTCCTCTCACGGACGGCGACCGGACCGAGGCCGACCGCCTGTTATGCGAGGCGGGGTTTGATGACACGTCCTTGGTCGCCATCGTCCCTGGGGCGAGATGGGAGACGAAGGTCTGGTCGCCCGAACGGTTCACCGAGACGATCGACGAGTTGCAGGCGGGCCACGACGTTCGCTGCGTGCTGCTCGGCGGGCCGGATGAAACGGCGCGCTGCGCGCAGATCGCAGCCGCCTGCCGAGACGCCCCCATCAACTTGGCCGGGAAAACGTCGTTGCGAATCCTGGCCGCCGTGCTCGCCAAGGCCGACGCGGTGCTCTGTCACGATTCCGGCGCGATGCATGTGGCCGTAGCGCTCGATCGGCCTGTCGTGTGTCTCATCGGACCGACCAACCCGGTTCGCACCGGTCCCTATCGCAGACCGAACGACGTCGTGCGTCTCAACCTCGACTGCGCGCCGTGCTACTTACGAAACCTGTCGCAGTGCCGCCTTGACCACCGCTGCATGAAGGAGTTGGAAACGACCGCGGTGGTTGAGGCGGTTCGGCGGCTGCTGCCGCGTCAGACACGTATTCGCGCCTAGCCTCAATATGGTTCACTTAAGAATCACAACTGCCTGTTCGAACGCGGTTTGCGGTTGCGGTGGACGGCAGTGCTCGGGGCGTTTTTGGGGGTAGCATGTTCTGAGCTGCGAAGAAACGGTGGTCACCACCCGGTGACGCTGGCCATAACCGGGGCGGTTTGGATCGTCGAAGGTGTATTCGATGACTCGAACCCTGCCCTGAGCCGCGAAGGGGAGGAGGCCCTTGGTCTGGTGGCGTCGATCGCTCCCTGTCGGATAGATGGCGGCCAGGCCTGCCCTGAGCCTCGAAGGGAAGGAGCCGTCGCCGAGTGTACGAACGACTTGGAAGATCACACCGTGGCCCACGCGACCGAGCACGTGTACGTTGCGTCGCCGGGCCTCGGCCAGGGAGCGATAGCCGTAAAACCCGCGATCCCACAGCACCAACGAGTTCGGCGGGACTTTCCTCAACAAGGAACCGGCCAGGGGGGATTCACTCCCTTCGAGGCTCCAGAGCTCCTGACTTGCCTGACGCTTGAAGTGACGGCTCTTGGAGCCGCTGGGCACACATCGGAGAGCGGAAACGTCGAGATTCCACTGCTCGAACACCCTTTGGGCGATGGGAATAGCCGCCAACTATGCTTACACCTTAACCCAACTTCCGCACCCTTGTGCAGAAGATGCTGTAATACAAGGGTCTACGCGCTTTTTCCGTCACTATGCGGCGCCCCGCCCTCGGACCAGGTCTTCCTTGGGGCCATGATCTTCGTCGGAACGTCCAGGAGCGCGTACAGCTCCACGTGCTGGGGCTCGGGGGTCGAGGCCCGCCGGATGCGCAGGACCGGTCCGCCGTCGGCGGGCAGCACCACCGTGCAGACCTGATGCGTCCTTAGGATCTGCGAAAATATAATTTGAGCGAATTATTCTTGTCGCTGGGGTGTATGGGTCGATGTTTGGTTCGTGCAGGATGCAACCACGGTCGAACGGATTCGGCAGAAGTTTCGGGCGTTGCGGCCCATGATGGACGAAGCG
>JAZDHF010000236.1:0-3030 GCA_043806315.1 Planctomycetota bacterium
AATGACTTGCGCCGTCTTGGTTTCCAGCCAACAATCGGGTCCAACGATCCGCTCCCAGGGGCATCGGATCGGAAGACCGCTGCCGGCATAGGTTTTGCGCGTTCTGGAACCTCCGTCCGCGGCAAAATCGGTCAGTTTGAGTAACAGAACTAACGACAACTGCCCCACCGCGGACGAGCTTTGTTGTAAAGTCCTACTTGCCCATCCCCCCCCCCCCCGAAAAAATTAATCAATTTTTCCAGATTTTTGTTGCAGCAGTGGCCCCCAGATGATAAAAGATGGCGATGCGGACGCAGGTATCAGACCTGCGTTTGCGGTCAGAACCTTGCGGCTACGTTTCGAGTACCGTGGTTTCTG
Organism: Planctomycetota bacterium; assembly: GCA_043806315.1. Taxonomy (GTDB): domain Bacteria; phylum Planctomycetota; class Phycisphaerae; order UBA1845; family UBA1845; genus SBAX01. Next base: position 358 of record JAZDHF010000236.1, read on the forward strand.
TGCTTGAAAAGCGACGGAATCACAGGAGAGTGGTGGAAAGAAGCTCATGCACCATCCGAATCTCTCGACCAAAAGCAATCCTCGTGTTCGAATAACGGTTGTGCCTGTGGATTGGGGCTCGCCCACCGCTGGCAACGCGCGTTCAAATATTGCGCAGATCGCGTGCCAGCGAAGCACTTCAGAAACACGATCTCACGGAGGCGCCGCGGCGCCTCGAGCGCGTTGTATTTGGTTCATGCTGGCGCCACGAAGGCGCGGTGTCGATTCTTGGTCCGTAACCGTCGGGCCTGGAAGAAGCGGAAGTTTGGAGTGGATGTAGCCATAAGTAGTCACTGAGAAAAGCCAAGGCCGGCCCAGCGTCGCGAAACAACTGGCCGGCCCCGGGGTTTGACCGAAACCGCCCGCCCGCAGGACGCACGATCGCTAAGCCGGACGCGGGGCGAAGTCGTTCGCTTGGTGGCTGTGCACCGCTAGGTGTTGGCGATCTGGGTAGGAACGCGGAATGGGTCCGGGTGGCGATCGTTGGAATGCGCGTCCTTCGGCCGGGCATCGTAACGTTGGCTGCCCGTCCGGCGAAGTCGCCGTACGGAGTGTCTCTGTTCGGAGAGTTCGGAGAGCTTGATTCGAGGCGTCTGACGTTCGGCGACGCCATGGTCACGCTGCAACCGCAAAAGACACGCAAGTCGGCGCGGCCGACGCGCTCCCGGGAGTAGAATGACGACTGAGAAGGCGGCCTGAGGCGATGAAAAGTTCATTTTGTTTCTCTAATGCTGCGTCCGCCGCGGCAAAAGAGCGGTTTCGGTATGGTCCCATTGGAGCCCCCGTTCCGAATGGCCAGACGTCGGATTACAGTTGTGGAACTCCTTTTGCTCACCTGCTGCGCCGGTGGGCGCTGGGTTCCTGCGCTGTGTAGAAGGAAGCACGAATCATGAGCACACACCCACTCGTATCCGTCAAGTCCATCACTGCAGCGGCCATCTGTTGTGCATTCGCGGCGCACTCCGCAACAACCGCAGATGCAATGTTCATTGAATGCCGCCCCGGTACCTGCGCCCCCGGGGATACCTGTAACCCGCAGACCGGATTGTGCGAGCCCGAAAGAGCCGTTGTGGCACTCGTCCCCCTGGCTGCTCCCGCGACGGTTGACGTTTCCGACTCGCTCCCACCGTCAGCGCCCTTCTTTGCCATCGGAGATGTCGTGTATTTGCAGCTCTGGGCACGGGTCGCTGACCTCCGAGGGTTTGCGCAGGTGTCCGCAGACATATCGTTTGATGTAACTCGTCTTACTGCGGTGCGCATTACACCTTCCACGGCATTTCCACTGTTTGCGAACGGTCGTGTCGAGAACGGCATTGGCCTCGTGGACGACGTCAGTGGATCGGTGCCCCCGATCACTCCGGTGTGCTCGAGCGGAGTTGGCGCATTTGAGTGGGCCCGCGTCGCGGAGATCGAAATGCGCGTGGAGCGTGCGGGGCCGACCTCGATCCAGGTCGGCGACAGTGCGTCACCGATCTTCGTGGTGGCTGTCTGCGGAGAATTCGGGGCTCCGGTGGTGGAGTATGTGGGGACGGATCTCGAGATCAGGGATCTCGCGTGTGTGGCGTTGGTCGCACTGCCCAGTCCCGGCATGGACGACGAGGCGGATGCGCTGCCTCTGTCGGACACTTGGTTCACAGTCGGCGGGAGCATGTATGTGGAAACATGGGCGCAGACGTCCTACCCGAACGGCTTTTCAATGGTCAGCACGGATATCACGTTTGACGGTGCCTTGACGTCTGTGCAGAGCGTGCAGACTACGGCGCTATTCGGATTGTTTGCGAGTGGGACTATTGATAACGCAGGCGGTCGTCTCGACAACGTGAGCGGTTCGGTGACAGTGACCAGTCCGCCGTGCGCCGGCCGGGTCGGGGTGGCGCCCAGGTGGGCCCGTGTTGCGATCGTCAAGGTGCTGCCGATGGCGGAAGAAGGGAGCCAGACTGTTCAGGCGCTTCCCTCCGATGATCCGATATTCGTTGTGGCTCACTGTGGATCGTTCGACCCACCGGAGGTCGACTACCGTGGGGTAACCGTTGCCGTCGCCCTCCCGCAATTCGTGACCGTCGCTGTCGTGCCGGTTGCGGTGCGTAGCCCTTCAGATCAGGTCGCGAATCTGCCGGCGCCACTCCTACAGGCGACGGTTGGCGACACATTCTTCGCCGAAGTTTGGGCGCAAACGGAATTCGTAGGAGGGCTGTCGATGGTGAGTGCCGACATTGCATTCGACGCGGCTCGCCTCGAAGCGGTTGGTGTGGCTCATTCGTCATTAATGAACAGCTTTCCAAGCGGTTCGATCGATAATGTTCTTGGCACCATCAATGACCTGAGTGGCTCCCACCCTCCGGTCGCACCGGCATGCAGCGATCAAGTAGGTGTGAACAAGTGGGCCCGCGTGGCGGTCCTGGAGATGCAGGCCCAATTGATCGGCGTGGCAAACATCGCAGCGTCCGACAGTCAAAGCCCGGTCTACGTCGTTTCTTTGTGTGGACTTTTAAGCGCACCCATCGTTACGTTCGATTCCGCGAGTATCGACGTGGTCGCGTCAGCCCCGCCGCCGGGGAATCCCGTCTGGAATACCGATCCGCTGAGCGGCGATCGCACCACGCGTTCGCTGAAGTTCAGGGTGACGGCGCCGGT
>JAZDHF010000237.1:0-8702 GCA_043806315.1 Planctomycetota bacterium
AGGTGTAAGCATAGTTGGCGGCTATTTCCATCGGCCAAAGGGAGTTCGAGCAGTGGAATCTCGACGTTTCCGCTCTCCGATGTGTGCGCAGCGGCTCCAAGAGCCGTCACTTCAAGCGTCAGGCAAGTCAGGAGTTCTGGGGTCACGCCGCGGTTCCATAGCGCCCGAAGTGAAAACCCCCGCCCCCGGGGCCACGCCGCCGCCTCTCGCGGAATCAGATTTCCTAATCAGTCGCTCACGGCCCTTCGGGCCACCAGCAGCGGCAACTCCCGAAGAAACCGACACGACCAAGTTCAATGAGGCTAGGCTTGAATCTGGGCCTGCGCTGGAGAGAGTGGCGAGAACTCGCGCACAAAAGTGCAGAAGGTCGTGGCGGGCAGCAGGGCGCGCAAAGAGAACCGGCAGGTCGGTGAACCAGCCTGCCGGTTCGTTAACGGAACCCGCTCCCGATACGGATCGGGAAGCGAAGGGTTACCCTCGGTCGATTGCGCCTACTGGATCAGATCCACGGCGATCACGTCCGCGGCGGTCGAAATTCCCAGCGCGCTGAGGTCCAGGAACATCGAGAAAGTTCCCGACGTCGTCGAACCGAGCGAGGTCGGCGTGAACTCAAAGATATCCTCATCGGCCCCGGATACGCCCGTCACGCTGAAGGCCCCGAGTGTGGACAGCAGGATCGTGCCCGAGCTCGTAAAGCCCGCGGCGTCCACGTCCTCATCGGTGGTCGTCGAGAGCCCCACGTCACTCCCGTCGAAGTACATCTGGAACGTGCCCGCCGTCGTGGACCCCAGACTCGTGGGAGCGAACACCAGCAGGTCCTCGTCCTCGCCGCTGACGCCCGTGACGCTGAAGACCCCGAGCGTGGACATGAACAGACGCCCGTCGCTCAACACGCCGATGGCGTCGAGGTCCTCGTTGTCCTTGCTCAGCCCCACGTCGCTGCCGTCGAAATACATCGTGAAGCTGCCGGCCGTCGTCGGGCCCAGCGAGGTCGGCGCGAAACGCACCATGTCCGAATCGTCCATGGCCACCCCGCCGACGGTTCCCGCCGCAGTGAACGAGAAGATGATGTTCCCGCCGGTCAGGACCGCCATGCCGTCGATCGCGAAGCCGCCCAGCCCCACGTCGCTGCCGTCGAACACCATTCGCCACGTCCCGGCGGCCAGGTCATAGGCCACAATGTCTTCGTTCTCCGCGTTCCCCACGCCCGGAATCGCCGTCGTCGCTGTGAACACCATCCACACCTCGCCGCTGCCCGTGCAGCGGTTGTTCACCTCGTCGCATGGATCCGGTGCACACGGGTCGGTGCCCGCCTGGCAGCCGAGCGTGACGTTGCAGGTCTCGGACCCGTTGCAGAACAATCCGTCATCGCAATAGGCGTTGTTCGCCGTGTGATCGCACGAGTCGGTGCCTTCGTTGCAGGCGTCCGTGGTGCAGGCCACCGCGTCCGCGCAATTCGGCGCCGTACCGTTCACGCACTCTCCGGCCACGCAATCTTCGGCGCCATTGCACCACAATCCGTCGTCGCAGTCGGCCGGCACGTCGCAGCTCGTATCCACGAGGTTCAGCGAGTTGATCACGTCGATCCGTCCCCAGCCGTAACCGCGATCATGTCCCGGCGCCCCAAGGTCGAGGGCGCCGTCGCGGATGATCTGGCGCACCTCCGCCGGAGTCAGTGTCGGGTCCATGCCCAGAATCAGCGCCGCCAAGCCGGCGACGTGCGGGCAGGACATGCTCGTGCCGCTCATGCCCGTGATCGAACTCCCGCCGGCCGCGATGCTCGCCGACCAGATGTTCGCCCCCGGCGCGGTGACATCCAGGTAGTCGCTCTCGTTGCTGAAGCATCCCACGCGGTCCGTCGTCGGGGCAATGTCCGTGCAGATTCCCCAGTTCCAGTTCGTCGTCGGGTCTTCGCACGTCGGGTAGTTGTTTTTCCAGGTCATGCCTACGGAGATGACGCTGGCGCCACAGGCCGGCGAGCTCATGGCATTGGCATAGTTGTTGTTGCCCGAGGCCGCCACGGCCACCACACCGTTGGCGACGGCGTTGTTCGCGGCGACGGCCCAGCTATGGGTGCACGGGCCGCTGTAGCTGCCCGTCCCGATGCTCATGCTGATGACGTCCGCCCGCGCTCCAGTCGGCGTCTGGTCGGCGCAATAGTTGATGCCGGCGATGATGTCGCTGTCATAGCCGCCGCCGGAGCTGTTGAGGACCTTGACTCCAATCAGCGTCGCCTGCGGGGCAACGCCCTGGAACGGCTCGGAACCCGCGCCGCAGCCCCAGTCGACGCTCAGGCCAGTCTTGCCCGCCGCAATACCGGAGCAGTGCGAGCCGTGCCCGTGGTCGTCTTCCGGATTCGCGTCGTCGTTGTAGAAATCGTAGCCCGCGGCAGTGTCAATCCGGGTGCTATACATGATGTGATCCGAGTCGATGCCGGTATCGACGACACAGATCCGCACGCCGGCGCCGGTGGCGGACAGGCCTGCGGCGGTGATCTGGCTCTGCAGGCCGCGGATCAGCGGCGTGCTGTCATGGAGCATCAGCGCGTTCGGATGGTACTCGTCCTTCTCCACGCGGATCACGCCCGGGAGTTTCTTCAACTCCTCAATGGCGGTTTCCGGAACGTCCCGCACGTTCATTGCGCCGGGTAGAACCGTGTCGTACTCGTACCGAACCATTCCTCCGCGCTTGGCGGCGAACGCGCGAACGTTGGCGCGATGAAGAGCATTGCTCTTGCTCGCCGGGTCCGTGTAGACCAGCACGCTGGCGAAACCCGCCTTGGCACGCGGTCCGTCCGGCATCGCGTTCTCATCCGCCACCGGGGCGCCCGCGATCACACCGGGTGCGCTTGGCGGACCCGTAGCCAGGTACGCCTCATCAATCTGTAGTATGACAGGTGCAAGCTCATCCGCGCCGCTTGCCGATCCGGCTCCGAGCACGCCCGCAGCGCATACAAAGGCCGTGGCGGATAACAGGAACATCATTCGCCTTCGTGACTCCAACTTCATACTCATGACCCAATACCTCCTGTAAGACGATAGAAGGAATACCCACAGGCCGTAATCCGGTGCTGTTGAACGTCAACAAGCATGCCGGATCGACGCCCTCCGACAGCCCACTTCGCAAAGGCACACCAGAGCCCCGGGTGGGATGGACCCAGGCCGTCCGTCACCAGAAATGTGATGTACACGCTACTGACGCTCGAAAAGACCACGGTGACGTTCCGCAAGAGAACATCCCAGAGAGCTTAGTAAGATGAGGTTAGCAGATGCTCAAGCCCGGTGCAAGCCTATTCTCACCGCCTGCCGTTTGAGTGAGAGCTGTAGGAATGTTGGTGAACCTGACGCGCGGGGCTCGGATCGAAGCACAGGTCATGGACACCGCCTGCGTGCCGGGCGGCCCGTCCTCCGCAGGGCGGAAGGTGGGGCCAGTCCTTCGACCGCGGCAATGGAGGCATCTGATCCTGGCACAAGCTTGGACGAGGCCGAACCTGAGTCGCCCGCCGACACGCTATAACGACCAAACGTGAACGACGGTGGCGTTGGTTTCGTCAGTTCCCAGACCTCGCTCGACGACGTAGAGCCGCCGATTCAGCTCGTCAAAGGCCATGCCGCCCATGTTCCAGCAGGGAGCGGCGCCGAGATAGAACTCCGTGGGCCGCCAAACCGCGTAGGGCAGTACGACCCAGGGATCCTGTTGCCCGAGGGCGGTCTGGGCGAGCTGTTGCACATCGTAGAAGATAACCTGCCGCTCATACGGTTGGCAGTGATACCCGTGCGCCTGGCTGCAAGGGTCGCCGCACTCGACGGGCGGCTCATCGTAGCAATTAGACCCCAGCCCCTTGTAGCCGAGCAACATGATGGCGCGCCGTGTGCCGTTGTCGGCAAAGACGCCGCCGGACCAGTCGTCGCACATGGTGAAGTCGGGGTAGTCGCATTCCGCGGGGTCTCCCACGTTGGGACCTGCACAGCCGGGAAAGCTCACGCGGTAGTAAAGCATCGGCAGGGCATCAAGATTGCCGCCGGCAGTGTCGCTGTCCAGGGCACGAAAGGCGAATAGAGTCGGTCCCTGCGAGCCGCCGCTGGTGGTGACCTCCTCGAAGCTGTTGAGCGGCGTTCCGCGGGAGCGGCCCGTGACCAAGGTGCGCCCGCCCAGATACTGATCCGCGTACCATGTGGGAACGGAGAACAGGTAGGCGCCCATCTTGCGCCCGTGATAGGGCGACTCCTCGGGTCCGACGTGGAACATGCCCTGCGCGCCGGCGCCGTCCAAGTTGGAGAACCAGATGGTCGGGAAGGTATCCTCGCCGACGGCGCCCTCGGCGTACCAGAGGTTGATCGAGCCGTAGATCTTGTCACTCGTTTGCGAGCCGCGGCGGGGAACGTACTCGATGCCGCTGACGAAGAGGTACTCGCGATGGACGGTCGAGGCCAGGCCGTTGTCGAACGCGGTCATTGGTGTGAGGAAGGTCGCTTCGGGCAGGTCCTCCCAATTCGCGGCGATGACGGGCGTGGGGATGGCCGATTCTCCGAAGAAGGCGCTGCAAGTCCACGCGGGGTCCCAGCAGGACTCGCCGGGGTGGCTCGGGTCGGACAGGAGCTCGAAACCGGTGGCCAACAGAGAGCCGGCGCCGCCGTCTCCGCCGGGATAATAAGAGAGGTCCAGAGCTCCCCAGTTGAAGTCGGCGGGCAAGCGGAAGGCCCCTTGATAGGAAAGGTCCGCCGGTCGCAGGCGCGCGGTCACATCCCCTCCATCCGTGGGTGGTGTGTCCCCTCCATCCGGCAAGGTGTCGTCCGTCGGCGAGCCGCTCCATCCGGCGATTCGCGCCATCATCCACCAAAAGGCTCTGCCCTTCTGATAGCAGTTGAAGCACGCTGAGTGGGCGCATTCGTCACAGCTCGGGCAGGAGTGGGATGAGCACCACACGTCGCACCACTCGCACGCGTCCGATCCGTCGGGATAGAAGTTCGCGCCGGGGTCGTAGCTCTCGATGTCCGCAAAATCGAATAAGATCTTGCCGTGCGTCCGGCAGTAGTCACGGATCTGGTCGTTGCGGGCGTGAAGATTGCCGCTCGCCCCGGTGCCGTCGAGGTGGCCGGTCATGTAGACGAAGAACACATCGGGGTAATCGGCCTCGAGCTGGTTCATCGCTTCGAGGTAAGCCCCGATCCCTTCCTCCGTGTTCTCACTCACGCCGCCGCACCAGGACCACATCACGACATTCACGTCGCCGCCCGAAGAATCGAGCGCATCGCAGGTGATGTCGACCCAGAGTTGGTCCGGAAGATCTCCCACTTGCCCGAGATCGGCCTCCGCGTTTTCCTGGATGGTGAGCGATCCGGGGCCGGAGTTGAAGGCGAAACGGTTGTCCTCAGCCATGATCATCTGCATTCCGGTGATGATCTGGCTGCCGTGCGAGGTGTGGCCATAGAAGATCCGGTAATTGGTTGCGGCGGCGTCGATGAAGGCGGCGGGGACGGACTCGAAGGCCGCCGCGGCCAGGTGATCCGCGACGATGCCGCCCGCCTGGTCAGCGGAACCGTTGCCGGTATCGCCGCCGGTTCCTTGATCGTTTGTGTTGGCGCCGCCGTCACTGCCACCGCCGCCATCGCCACCGCCTGTTTCCGGGGTGCACCCGATGATTGAACCGAGGGCAAGAGCGGTGAGGCACCAAACCGACCCGACGAAGCGAGATCGACACATCTTGATGACCTTTCTTCAATCCTAACCAGGTGACCAGAAAACGCCGTTCACGCGCCGGCCATGTTACGCAGTGACGCGGCGTTTCGCAACGTGGGAAGAGCCCTCCGGGGCGGCGACGGTGGTCTGCCCGCGGGTTTGGGCACAGTGCAGATCATTGAGCAGTGCTTCACAGGAACCGTTGGCTTAATGGTTGTCGTTCCTGAAAACTCCATCCGGCTGTAAACGGGCGTGTGGAGCTGAGGGTTGTCGTGAGTGAGCGTTGTCGACAATGGCATGCGTTCGAGGAATCTGGGGCTGTGCCTCCCGAAAACTCTACCCAGCCTTCCTAGCCGCAAGACCCGTTAGTTATCGGATCACATGGCTCCCACATTCAGCGGTGCGGGGCCTCGGAACTGGGACAAATGGCGAGCGGGCGACATCGCTCCAGCGGCCTTCGACAGTCAACGTTGTAGTGTGGAATCATAGTCAGCCACCCGTGATTTCACCGTCGACGCGATATCCGAAGTCAACTGCCCGTTCCGATAATAGTGCCACAAGCGAGCTCGAGAGTCCGGGATGACATCTTCGGGAGGGACAGGGTTCGGAAGATTCCGAGGATCATCGTGTTCACAACCTTCCCGCCCGGCTTCTGATCTGCGATGCTTTTGAGCGGCCGAGCTACTTCTTCTTCGCAACCCGTTTCGGCGCGGACGCTGCCCCCGCCGTTTTTTTCTTCGTCGGTCTCGCTTCGCTCTTTGCCGCCGGTTTCGCCGCACCCGGCCTACGCGTCGAGGGGGCGGGCGGCGGCACCGTGCGTCTCCCGCCCTCGGCGCCGGGCCCGGTCTTCTCGGCGGATTTTCCGCTCGGCTGGGTGCGCGGGCTTGGCTTCTTCGCACCCTTCAGCGGCAGCGGCTGCTCGACCTTGGTCTCGGCTTCGAGGATCTTCAGCTCGGTGTAGTACCCGTCTTTCTGCAGCCGGTCCAACTGCGCCTCGGCCTCCTCGCGCTCCACGGATTTGAACAGCGTGAGGGTCATATTCTGCGAAGTCCCGATCAGCTTCCATTTGAAGATGATCGGCTCTTTTACGCCGAGGGCCCGTTTCCCCGGCACGGGACCGGCCGCCGCCACGACCGGCACCGCGGGAAGTTCGACCAACTCGGCCGCAACGTCCAAGAGCGGATCATCGGCAACCGGAACGTCCTCGATTTCCTCGTTATTGAGATTCTTCGGCATCGTTACGTTCCAACTTCCCTTGGCCTTCTCGTCGCGTTCCGCGGCGCGGCGATCCACGTCCGATCGCACGTCGCAGGCTCCATTCACTGCCCTGCGCCGCGCCCACGGCAACGCGCCTGGACCGATGTAGGCGCCATACTATAATAGCCAATGCTCGAATCCGTCGAGCCGTCCCGGCGAGGCGGAGTTTATCGCGCCCGTAGCTCAATTGGATAGAGTACCTGGCTTCGAACCAGGGGGTTGCAGGTTCGAGTCCTGCCGAGCGCAATCCTTGGCATCCGACCGCGATCCCCTGAAGGTATCGTCAAGCTGTGTGTGAGCGCGCATCAGAACCATACGGTGGTCCGCCGGGATTGTAGCGTCGGTTCGCAGCGTCGGATCCAGGAGGTCGGCTTGGGTGTGTAGCGCCGGCGGGCGGCGCGGCGGTATTGTTTGCGGTCAGCCCGTTCGCGTAGTAGGGCTCCGATGGACCGGATGACAGCTCGACACAGACTCATTTCACGTTTGAGCACGTCCTGAAAACGATGCGGAGGGCGTAGCCGCTACCTGAACGCATCAAATCATAAGTCCTTCGTTGACCAGCAGTACGAGGCTTTCGGGAGGCACAGGTTGAGCCCAAACTGAAATCAAAACGACTAATCGCGAATAAGAGCTGGAAACACAGGCCCGAACCTTATTCTGCCAGGAAGACCTTGCTGCCCGGGGCCGGGAAGCGACCGTCGTATTGAATCGCGAAAGTGCCCGTGCCGTGGAGGTACAACTGCCAGGCGATCAGTTGATTCCCCAGGGCGATCCCAGTTCCGCCGACTTCGAGATGATTGTGCGGGAAATAATAGGTACCTTCGAGGTTCATATCGGCCGTTCCGATGATTCGCGCTTCCGCGAGGTTGTCGCGGGCCTGAAAGACGGCAACGCCGATATAGTAGAGGTTCGAGTTGATCTCGTCGGTCATCGGGGTAATGGAGGTTGTTCCGGTCCCGTCCAAATCCAACTTGCCGCTCTTGAGGTAGATCATGACGTTGGTGGCGATGACACTGGCCCCTCCCGTGGTTTGGAAACCGCCCTTACTCCCATTCGCCGTTCCTTCTACGATGTAGATTCCCGGGGAATTTCCACTTCCAGGAGGCGCCGTGCCGAGCAAGACCTTCTGACTTCCGCTGATCTTCATGCCGTCGGAGTAATATCCGGGCGGATAATACGTGGGGTCATCCGTGCCCGGATTGATCTTTCCACGGCCCCCCCCGATGGGCGGAGGGTCGAGGCCTGCCAGTGGATCGGAAATATAAGGGACGTGGGTTTCAATATAGGTGTGGAGCGTGGGATCGCCGGTGAAGCAGTAGCCGGGGTCACCGCCGACGATGTTGACCCAACTTCCGCACCCTTGTGCAGGAGATGCTGTAATACAAGGGTCTACGCGTTTTTTCCGTCACTATGCGGCGTCTCGCCCTCGGACCAAGTCTTCCTTGGGGCCATGATCTTCGTCGGGACGCGCAGGAGTTCGTACAACTCCACGTGCTGGGGCTCGGGGGTCGAGGCCCGCCGGATGCGCAGGACCGATCCGCCGTCGGCGGGCAGCAATGTATTGGTTCAGCGTAAAATGGAGTTCGGGGCCGCTTCCGCAAGCGAGCGTCCGCCGTGCTCCGATGCATGAGTTTTTTGAGGCATTGGAGAATGCTCCGAACTGGGGGCGTGGGTTGGAGGCGGAGGGATCGCTACGCCACAAAGACAGTCCGTAGCACACCCGACAGGTTATCCCTGGCGGGTCGCAATACTTAGTGGCCCCCCTC
>JAZDHF010000238.1:0-10397 GCA_043806315.1 Planctomycetota bacterium
AATGACTTGCGCCGTCTTGGTTTCCAGCCAACAATCGGGTCCAACGATCCGCTCCCAGGGGCATCGGATCGGAAGACCGCTGCCGGCATAGGTTTTGCGCGTTCTGGAACCTCCGTCCGCGGCAAAATCGGTCAGTTTGAGATCTTACCCACTCAAACTGACCGATTTTTCATGAAATAATGACGTAACTCGTTTTGTGACAATGACTTGCGCCGTCTTGGTTTCCAGCCAACAATCGGGTCCGACGATCCGCTCCCAAGGGCATCGGATTGGAAAACCGCTGCCGGCATTAGGTTTTACGCGTTCTGGAACCTCCGTCCGCGGCGAAGTCGGTCAGTTTAAGTTACCCATTTTTACGGCAACCGCAAAAAAAAAAATAAAAAAAGTAGTTGAAGCTGCTCCCGGGGCAAGGTACACTCACTCCTTACGCGGGCGACTCACCTGTAGGTGCCCTGCCGCGCGGTTCGATTGTGCGACAAGCTCTTCAGCGTGGCGGGCACCCCTGTTTGGCATGGAGGGCGAAATCGCGTTGAAGCGGCCATCTTACTATTTCCTAACATCGCGCCTGCCCAATGGTGTAGCGTGTTCGTTGTGCGCTGCAGGCCGCTAGCGGCGAAAGATGCTGCGATATGGCGAGTAACAACGGCGACCACCGAACTTGGCAGCGGTTTGAGTGCAAGTATTTCATTGACGAGGCGCGTGCCGCTTGGATTCGCGGGTTCTGCCTGGAGCATCTACAGCCTGATCCGCATTCATTGGGCCGCCCTGGTTTCGAGTACCCCATCAGTTCACTCTACCTTGATTCGCCGGACGAGCGGTGCCTGCGGGGGACTTTGGAACGACAGCCGATTAGAGCCAAACTGCGGATCCGGACGTATAAGCACTTTCATGAGCCAAGTGAAGATCTGCCGTCTTTTCTTGAAATCAAACGAAAACGGTTCGGCGTAGTTCATAAGACTCGAGCGCTGGTGCCTCGCGACGTGGCCGACCGGCTGACGTGGAATCCAACCTCATGGACTCCCGGATGGGCGGGCGCGGACCCAGAGGCCGTTGCCAACACGAACGAGTTCCTCTCGGTTCGTTCGCAAATCCACGCAGAGCCGATTGTGGGGGTCTACTACACCCGGCAGGCCTACGAAAGTGGCACCGGGGATCGCGTGCGGATCAGCTTGGATCGAAACCTGCATTACGGGTTGATTCCCCGTCCCGGAAGCGGAGAACATGAGCTCTGGTGGCCTGTGGAGCTTCCTCATGTGATCCTCGAGATCAAGTTCACGAACACTTTTCCCTTCTGGGTCGCCGACTTGGTTCGGATCGGCAACATCTCCCGGCGAGGTGTTTGCAAGCTGGTCCTTTGCTCGCGAGCGGCAAGCACGACACGCGAATTCGTGGGGTGCTAGGAGCGAACGGATATGCCGACTTGGGAGCCGATGCTGCATTCGTTGTATTCCGGGCAGTCGGTTCAACTAGAGCGACTCGCGTATTGTCTGCTCATCGCGTTCATCGTGGGGCAGCTCAATGCCTGGTGCTACATGTGGACTCACCGCGGGATGTCATACTCCCGGTCCTTCACCCAAGCACTCATCATCATCACGCTGGCCTCGTCGTTGAGCATGTCGATTGTGGCCACCAACGTCATCGCTGCGTTCGGCTTGATCGGCGGGCTTTCGATGATTCGGTTCCGCACCGTGGTTCGTGATGCGCGCGACTCTGCGTACGTCTTGCTCTCCCTGGTATGCGGAATCGGATGCGGCTTCGGTTTCTACGCCGTCGCCGTGATCGGCAGCGCGGTCACGAACGCCATCGCAATCTATCTGCATCGCGTGGGATTTGGCAGCTGGCAATCACTGGAGAGCCTGCTTCGGATGCAGATCGAGCCCGCGGCGTTGGAGAACCCGGCGTTTGAAACGCTATTGAAGCGCTTCTGCAGAGCCCACTCGGTTCTTTCGGTCGATGAGACCCCTGGGGCCGGGTCGGGTTTGGCCTTGTGCCAATGCGCCTTCAAAGTCCAACTCCGCGACCCGGAGTGCGCTCCCGACTTCATCTCCGCGTTGCGAGCGGATTTTGGTGTGTCCGCCGTGCGTCTGTTGGTCCATCAAGAGAATGAAGATGTTTCGTAAGACGAGGGGGTCTACGTGACGAACCTGCCGACAACGCCGCCGATGCGCCGCGCCAACCTCTCGGCGCGTGTTCGGCGATCGCTCCGCCGGGTCGCTCCGGTCGTCGCTTGGTTGGGAGCTGTTGCGCTGGCCATGACTTGGCCTACAGGGGGTCGCGGGTTCGAGAATCTCGCCGGGTTCGCCGAGGTCGACACGTTTACGGTGAACCCCATCGAGGCGGGCGTCGTACGTCGCGTCCATGTTCAGCTTCATAGTCATGTGGAGTTGGGGCAGATGCTCGTGGAAATGGACGACCAGGCGGATCGTATCCGGCTGAGCGTGATCCAGGTCGAGGTCGAGCGGCTCCAAGCGGAGGTCGCTGCGGAGGAAGCGCTGTTGGCGATGCAGCGATCGCGCGCCGAGGTACGAAGTCAAGATGTTCTGCGACAATTCCTTGGTGATCGCGAAGCGGCTCACGTCGAGTACCTGCGTTTCCTGGTGAGTGATTCGCAGAGCCAGGCGGAGCTTCAAGGCGCAAAGGTGGAGTTGGAGCTTGTTCAAGGATTTTATGGGCAGAACTTTTCACCTTTCCGCGAACTCAACAACGCCCAGACGCAGGTCAATGCGCTACAAGCGGTGGTGGATTCAAACCATGAGCTTTTGGAACGCGCTCGTCAACGTTACGAAGATGCGGATCGGCGATGGTATAATTACGCCGAGAGCGTCGGCAGCGCCGGCGGATTCGATGCGGTGCTGACGCCACTTCGATTAGCCGTGGACGTGCAACGTTTGGAAGTCGAGGAGCTTGCGCGGCGGATCAATTCGCGGATTCTGCGTTCGCCGGTCTCCGGTCAGGTGACCAGCCTGACTTCGCACGCGGGGGATCGCGTGCTCGCCGGCACTGCTTTGGTCGGAGTCTCTCAGACGACGACGAGACGGGTCGTCGCCTACCTTCCCGAGGGGCGGTCGTTCGGCGCTGTACTCGGAGATCGCATCGTCGTTCGGCGTGTCAGTCGTGTTTTGGGAATGCCGCAAGAATACTCGGGAAGGGTGTCGAGCCTCGCGGCGATCGAAGCCGAGGTGCCGATTCGCCATCGCTCCGTTTCGACCGTTCCGACGTGGGGGCGTGCGATGGTGGTGATGCTGGAGAACGGGGCAGATTTGCTCCCGGGCGAAGCTGCGACTTTGCGCTTCGCGGCGTCCGCACCGTGATGCGATTCATCCGGAGCGAGCGGGAGAAGTTGTTCGTTTGGGGATGCGTTTCCGATAGCGGGATGGCAGCCCTAAGGGACTGTTGAGCGCTGCGAATCCGGTGGGTCGGACCGCCGTCGGCGGCGCCAGACGTCGGGATTGCGCTGGTTAAACGAGAGTTGGTCGAACAGGAGGTTGGGAAAATGGCACGAGCAGTTTTGCTTTCCGCGGCGTTGGGTCTCTCCGCGTTGGTGGCGTTGGAGGTCGAGGCCGCCGACGTCATCTTGAACGAAGCGAGCGCGGTCGATGACGACCAGCTCCTCGACAATCTCGCCTCGGACCCTTTCTGGGGACGCCGGACGGGCAACGGTGGGGACTGGTTCGAGGTGGTTGTGGTGACCGACCATCTGGACATGCGCGGTTGGGAGTTCTTCGTCAGCAACGACACCGGCGGCGCCGGGCAAGAGACGTTCCTTCTAAAGCTCACCACGGCGGCCCTCTGGAGCGACATCCGCCGGGGCACGATTATCACAATCAGCGAAGACGCGGCCAACAACGTGGGCGACTACCACCCCGAGCTCGGACAGTGGTGGATCAACGTGCGGGCGTCGCCGCTAACTGCGGGGACTTACATCACGGTGGCCTGCGTCGCCCCGGCCTGCGCTCCCGCTGCGGCGAACTGGAAGGTCTCGAATCGCAACTGGCAATTGACGATCCGCAACAGCGCCGGAACGATACATTTCGGCCCGGCGGGCGAGGGAATCCAGCCCTTAAGCGGGGTGGGCGGAAATGAAGTGCTCAAGCTGCAGGTGGATCCAAGCAACTCCATCACGCCGACGTCCGGGTATACCGACGGGAGCTCCAGTACGTTCGGGTTGCCGAACGTTTGGAACGCCGGGGCGAACACGCAGAGCTTCGCGGCGCTTCGTAGCGTCGTTCCTTACTCGCCTCTTTCCAATGTTCGCATCAACGAGGTGCTGGCGCACTCCGATCCCGGATTCGACTGGGTGGAGCTGCACAACACGACCGGCGTCGCGGTGAACGTCGGGAAGTGGTACCTTTCCGATGACCTTGGGAACCTCATGCAGTATCAGATCCCCAATGGGACGACCATCCCGGCGAACGGGTACCTCGTACTTCATCAGGATCCGAACAACCCCCCGACGAACCCGAACATGCTGCCGTTCGGGTTCAGTTCCTCGGGCGGCGATCAAGTTGTGTTATCGGCGGCGGACGTGGGCGGGGCGCTTACGGGCGGGCGCGACGCATTCTCGTTCGGGCCCACGGACAACGGCGTGACGATCGGTCGTACGCCCAACGGGACGGGGCGTACCTATCGACTGGCATCGGCGACTCAAGGGTCGAGCAACGCCGGACCGCGGATTGGTCCTGTGGTGATCAATGAGATCATGTATCATCCTCCCACGATTCTCTCCAGCGGGTTAATCACGCTGGATCCCGAGTTTGTCGAGCTTCGCAACATTTCCAACCAGCCGGTGAATCTGTTCACGGATTACGGACCACCAAACGGCAATCAGCCTTGGAGCCTCTCCGGCGGAATTGACTTTTCGTTCTCGACCAGCACCACAATCGCGGAGCGCGGGTACCTGGTGGTCGTGAACTTCGATCCGGTTGTGGATACGGTGAAGGACAGTCTGTTTCGAACGAAGTACGGCCTTTCGTCGGGCGTACCGATCGTGGGACCCTACACGGGCTCCTTGAACAACTTCAGCGATACGGTCCGTCTGCGAAAACCGGATACGCCGGAACCGGGGTTCGTCCCGGCTGTCGTCGTCGATGAGGTGACGTACGTTGACTTCGGCGCCTGGCCGACGGCCGCGGACGGAGGGGGGCCTTCGCTGGAACGCATCAACAGCTTCACTGTTCCAGGCGACGTTCCGTCGAATTGGGCGGCGAACATGTTCAACACGGCATCGCCGGGCACGGTAAATTTGGTGAGTCCTGAGATCCCGACCCTGTCGGAGTGGAGTCTGGTCGCGATGGCCAGCTTGTTGCTTGCTGCCGGTACGGCGACCATCCGCCGACGTAAGCAGTACAGTTGAGAGAAAAACACGGTTCCTCTGAAGCTGAGAATAGTGTCAGAGCCTCTGTGGCTTAAACAGGCTGGCCACAGAGGAGCAGGGTGGCGCAGGAAAGCGTAGGCATGCGCTCCTTTTTAGCCAGCGCCGAGGAATTACTAAAAGAACGGGCAGCAGCAGCGTCATTCCCGAGATTGCTGCGGCTCAAAGTAGGACAAGGGAGGCGGTCAGCGCCAAGATGCCACCTGCAATCGCGACAATTTCATACCACGCTGGACCGGCAGCGTGAAACGACATCCAGTCCTCTGCTGTGGCTGGCTCCTGTCCGCGCTCCGTAAAGAGGACGAAATGCGTTTTGTCATATGGCTCAGACGGGTGGAAAGCTGGGCGCGCGCCATCTGGCTTGAGGCGCTTTAGCTCTACCGCCACCATGCCGCCATCAGCCGCCCGCGAGAACTCGGTCCAACGGCGGGCAACAATCGGGTGCAGATGACGAAAAACGTTAGACATGAATGCCCTCATTGCGCCAATTGCTGGAGTCTTTTCGGTCGCTTTCACGAGTACCTCCTGACTAACCCGGTCGCCGTCTTCGAGCCGCGGTGCGCGAAGACGGTGCCTCGCCGGACGCACAAAGTGGCGATTGACGGGTGGACGCTTTACCATGTACATGCCGACGTCTGACGGAAGCCTGCGTCTTCGGTGCGCTAGTGTCATCGACACGGTTTCTATTCCAACCCTGTCAAGAACGCGCAAAGATACGGCTAATTCTGTGCCAAACCCCTCTTTTCTTTACGGCTTCTCCTTAGGGTGCCTCGACCAATGTCAGTCATCGTTCAAAACCGGCGACGAGCTATCACTTCCAACCGGCCGGCACCGTCGGCCCGACAGGCGTCCGTTTACCGCACCCCAAGCCCATCCGCGGCAGAGTGGAGGACCTTGGACCGAGAAACGGCAGGGGTTAAATGTGGCCGGTTCATTTCGATAAGCGGTAGCCAGTTTCAATTCGATATATGACAATCGAACGAGAGCCGGAAAGACTACTATCAACCAGTATACTTTTCGGTCACGGCGCGGCCCGGCGTTTGCACGCTACGCTTGCGAGATGTTGCAGCTCGCTGGCTAACGATTATCAGACCTCACTGCAGGCCGAGAGCGCCAGCAAACTCGGCGCATCCTTGCCACGACGAAGTAGGCGCCCTCGTTACTGCCGGTTTCGTGCGAAGTACCAGATGGGTATCTGAGCGCCCGGTATTTGGTTCTCACTCACTGTGTAGTATCCCTGGCCGAAGCCGTCCCAGCAGATCGCCTCACCTTGTGGCTCAGGCATTAGGTAAACGTCGCACCGTGGCTGAGAGAAAGCATCCCAGAGGTTTTTGCCCTCCGGTCGCGTCCAGATGGACGCCTCGGGGCTGTTCCCGCTGTAGCGCCGGATGATGATGAGCTGCCCGTCCGGCGACACGTCGCCTCCTACGGCGCCGCCCCAGTCGATGGAGGTCACGTACTCCAACGTAGTTACCTGCGTGGTCGACTGCGGGTACGCTGCACGATAGACCATTCCCGCGGCGGTGCGCTTTGTCACGATATAGATGTCACCGCTGAGCGGGTCCACCAGTAGCGTTTCCGCATCCTTGTGCGACGGGGCATAACTACCGGTCGGGTACACAAACGTCAGTGTGTCAACTCCAGCCAGGCTAACATTGACCGGAGGTGCCTGGTTAGCCGAGATTGTAGGCTCGGGCACACGCTTCACAAAAATCGTGGATCGCACGTTATTGTTGTCACCGATGTTTCCCCAGTAGAGGTAGTCGACACCAGGGACGGGACCTGGACCGATGGCGATGTCCTCTGGATCGTTTGACCCGCTGCCGAGCGTGTACGTTCCCAAAAGTGAGCCGTTGATATTGATCGCAAAGACACGGTTGTCTCCCGTATCATCGTTGTGGGTCCAGAGCACGTCTGGGTTCTTCCGGCTCGCAACCAGTCCGGACGCTTCATCAGCCACACTTCCCAATAACGTACCTACTTGCTGCCCAGGTAGAAACGGCTCGCTCAATCCGTCGCACAGGAGGCTCCCGCATGAGTCCGGTGATTCATTACAGACTGCACTGGGACATGGATCCTCTCCACTTTGACAAACACCATTCAGGCAGATCTCTGCGCCATTACAGAACAAGCCGTCGTCGCATTGCGCGTCGGTCAGGCACATCACGCAGCGGTCATTGGGTTCGTCGCAAATGAGCGGCGGATTGCACGGATCGGCGGCATCCTGGCAACCGAGGATCGGGTTGCAGAACTCCGCCCCATCGCAGAATGAACCATTGTCACAGGCGGAGTTGTCTGGAGTATGCACGATCACATTGTTCACCTCATCGCATGTATCAATGGTGCATACGACCACATCATTCACCGTAGGTGGAGTACCCGCCACGCAGGTGCGGTTCACGCACCTCTCAGCACCATTGCAGAACGCGCCATCGTCGCACTCCGCATCAAGTGTGCAGGTTGCCAGAGTCGCTCTTAGCGTAGCAAGAAGCGTGAAGTCCGAACTCCCACTCGAGAGATTATGGCCTTGAATTGCGAGTACATTTGCGCCCGCGTGCAGGAGCGTTTGCAGATCAAAACTTGCGTGGATCGAAAACGACTCCGGCGGGTTCGCTGCCCCCGGAGAGCCGGAACACTCGTGATCGACCGTGGCCAACTGGTTGAATGGCGGAGGCGTTCCCACCACATTGTTTCGCGCCACTGGCACACCATTGATGTACGCTACAAAACTGTCGTCGTAATCAACCGTCAACACCAATTCGGTCAGGGCGCTCGGATCCTCGATGTCGAACAGGCGGCGCCCGTACAGACTCAGGTATCCGTTCGGCATGTCCGCCAGGACCGTCCCATACGGCGCACAATCCGTCCCGTACCCAAACCCGCTTGGATCCTCCAGCCAGGTTGAGTCATCGAACAGCAACGAGGTCCAAGCCATCAGATTACCAGGGCTCGGCTCCCGCGTGCCCTTGAAATATCGCCACGCATCGCCCTCCACCATCGGGAGCGGCGCTACCGCCCGGCACAGACCGGTAGCAAGGTTACATATCTCGCCCACCGGGCAATTGTCGATGTTCTGACAATCTAGGAGAGCGTCACACTGATCACTAGTACAAGCTACGCCGTCGTCGCAATTCGGTGCTGGCCCCAGCTGGCAGCCGGCCAACGAATCGCAGACCTCGACACCGTTACAATACTGCCCATCGTCGCAGAGCGAGTTATCCGGCGCGTGGACACACGTGTCGTTCGCCTCGTCACAGGAGTCGATAGTACATGCCACGCCGTCGTTGCAGTCGGGCGGTGTGCCGAAATGGCAGATCCCGGTTGCCACATCGTAGGCTTCCACACCGTTGCAGACTATGCCATCGTCGCAGGCAACATTGTTGCTGCATCCCGGCCCCGGCGGGGCGACACTCGGCTGGATCGTTACGCTCACTTGGTCGCTGGCAACAAGACCCCAGGAACTGACTTCCAATTCGAAGGACAGTACCACGGCCGTGGCGCTCGGGTCCGGCGCCTGGAACGTCGTTAGAAGCCCAGTTGGCGCGCTCAACAGAATCGCTGGTCCTGCGATTTGGCGCCACGCTACCGCGAGACTTAATACACCCGCGCCGTTCTCGACCACTCCGGCAAGTATCACCGTGCTGCCAGCGGTTGCATCCTGGTCGGGGCCGGCGTCGACCACGATGTTAGCGTCGAGATCCAGGATCGCGACTGGGACCGTGGCAATGGCCGTGTACTCTCCATCACTCACGGTAAGAGTGAACTGAAGAAGCGTATCGCCGTCGACCTCTGGAGCTGTGAACGAAGCACGCATTGAACGCGGCCGGGACAGCGTTACGCTTGGATTGCCATCGGCCTGCCGCCAGGAGAACGTCAGTCGTTCTCGATCGGGGTCTTTGCTTTGCGAACCGTCGAGCATAACCGGCTCGCCCTCGTTGACAACGATGTCGGGGCCGGCATCGGCAACCGGAGGTCGATTGAGTTTTGGTTTGCCCCCAGCACCCTGGAGCGACCCTGAACTTTCCGACGGTTGTACGACCGCATCAAGTCCAGCGGGAGCAACCTGCACATCGCTGGGATCCTCCGGTTGATCAACGTCGCTGGAAAGAGCACCCAAACCGTCCGACAGAAGCGCCTGCGGCTCCTGCGGCACGCTCGAGCACCGCAACGCTAGAACGCATCCGATGAGAGTAGGGAGACGAAGCCAACACAGTTTTCGTTCGTGGACCGACATGATGAGCCCCTCCGATCACGGCGAGTTCAGCTGCGCGTACGCCCCGGCCCCCGGGCCGCCTCAGGCGCGAATGGCCGGTCTTGGCCGTCGGTGTTACGGTTGCCGGCCCTGTGAATCAGCGTAGCGACAGTAAAGTGTAGAATATGTTCCGGTCGGACCGGTCGGATGAGATAGAGACGTCCGATATGCACGCAGACTGACACCGTCGGCGTCTGCACACCGTTCACCGCCATGCCAGAGCGGGCGGCGCGATGCTGGCCGGAGGCAGGCGAGCAAGGAGTGGCGCAACACGGACTACTTTTTCGCCAACGACCTGCCGAGGCTGCGGCTCGTTGCCGAGCGCGCGTTCGAGTTCATTGTGCTCAACGAATCTGAAGCCAACTGACGCAGTCCACTTAACCCGAATTATTCGTACCTGCCCTTTTTTACGACTCCTTGGTGAGTTAACTTATGTTTGCGCTACGAGTTAACTCACGCAAGGAGGTCGTAGTTTATGGAACAGGCTGTTCGGGTCAATGCCATTTCTAGTTGAAATTCCGAACGGCCCATGAGGTTTACGCAACCTCCACGCCGCGGATCTTCAGCAGGCTCTGCAGCGCCGCACGCAGCCGCGGCAGGTGACGATGAGCCTCCCCCTGCAACTTCTCCAGTCGGGATTTGGCTGTCTTGATCCGCGGCTCGAACTCCGTCCGTTCTATGAGCCCATCTTCGTATGCATCGATCAGTCGGGCAATCCCACGCTGCACGCGTTGGATCATGGCCGCGAGCTGTTGGTCACTGGAGGGGTGCGCT
>JAZDHF010000239.1:0-17735 GCA_043806315.1 Planctomycetota bacterium
CCTTCGCGGGGTTTGAGTCGGCCGGGACGACCCTATCCGTAACTCCGCACATCTCCCAGGGGGATTACCTGGCCTTGGAGTATGAGCTGACCTTCAGCAACTTCTCCGGTAGTTCCTCCGGCGCCGCGGTCCCTCCGCCGCAGATCGGGTTCATCGCAGTCCCATGGCCCACCGCGGAAGAACGTCTCAGCTTCGTCCAGCAGCCGGCGGGCAAAACGCGAGTTGTGCGTTCCGAAGGACCGGTCGGCGATGATGAAATCGTAGTTGAACCGGGAGATCCGGTACCGCAACAGGTCATCCGGGCTCAGCGAGGTGGGATCGACATATAGAGGACCAAGGGGATCGAAGTAGGGTGCCAGTCCGGCCAGCCGCGCCTCGACCTCCTGCCGGACCCGGGCAACATTCTCCGCCGCGACGGATTCAGTGTGGCAGGCGGAGCACGCCCGGTTGTTCGACTCGAAGGTGTGCCCGCTGTTTGCCGGCTGATCAGGGCCGCCATATGCCTCGCGAAAGACATGGCAATACACGCATGTGCCCGGAAGAAACGTGAAGACGGAGGGGTACATTCCGTCCAGCGGGGCGCCCTCGATGGTAAACCCCCCCATGCCATCCATGAACTCTCCCTGTCCCCGGTCGGGTGTCATCCCCGGAACACCACCGTCCAGAGTATGACATTGAACGCACAGAGCTTCCGCCGACATTCTGAGATGGTGTTCATTGGGCGTACCATGAGGGTCGTGACACGCCACGCATTCCAGGCCGTACGCGACTTCCCAAGCCGAAGGACGGTCATCCTCGGAGGCCAGCCGGTAGTCGGTGGTATGGCATTCCACACAGGAGGCCCCGTAATCAGAACGCCACCTGATCTCAGCCAGCGCGGCGGCGTGCTTCGATGTGGACCACTGCTCATAATGGGGATGGTAATAATCCCCACACAGGCCGTGGCACGATCGGTGGCAAGTGCCGCACATATCCGCGCTCAGGTTCCTCTTCAGCGGGATGTGCTCCGCATCCAGGCAATGATGGCTGCCGGGCCCATGGCAGTTCTCGCACTGAATGTCCGTAAGATGGGGAGTAGTCTGCTCGTCGAGAAAACCATCCGATGCACCGTAGCCGACCGTATGGCAGCCGATACAAGCAGGGTTGGTCTGTTCACCATCAGCGATTAGCCGGGCAAAAGCACTGGCATGCTTGGTGACAGCCCAGGTCACATGCTGATCTTCGTGGCACTCCACGCAGCCCTCCACGCCTACATACGTTGCCCGGCTGCTCAGCAGGCCGGTGTAGCGCCGGGCAAACACGGCGTAATCGGCGAGATCGATCGAATCACCGCCGGCCAGATTGGAGGAGGCCAGATCCTCCGGCCGGCATGACGCGGTGGTCTCGCCCGCGGGGCCCTCCAGGCAGCGCAGGAAAATCGCAAGATCAGCAGCGTCGATGTCGCCGTCGTTGTCCAAGTCGCCGGGATCGGGCTGAGCAGCCGTCATGGTGAACGCAAACCGATAGCCGGTAAGGCCGTTGCTCGCCCGGTAGGTCGGCAGCGACACGGTTATCTGCCCGACCGCAGGGATCGCCCAGATCGTCCCGACTGGGGGAGTGCCACTGACACCAGACGGAACCTCGATCAGTTGGATCTGGTACCGGCGATTCGTCGGGGGCGGGCGGGTGGCCGAGGCTTGAAAGGTCAGATACATCCATGCAGACGCGTAACTCGGCGCGGCCCAGACACAGAGCGGGGCCCACGTCTTGGCCTCGTTGCGGTCAGACGTGGCGCGCACGTCGTACTGGTAGAACCCGCTCGGGGCCAGCCATTCCGGAGTCGAGAATTCGTGGTGCACCGCTACTGAGCCGTAGCTGCCAGCGTACAACTCGTAGTCGAACTGACTGTCGTATCCATCCGTGGCGCTCGACCGAACGCCCAGAACGCCCGCGCCTCAGCCACATTGCGTGCCAAAGGCGATGCAGAACTCAAACCGATCCTGCCCGGCCGCGGGGGTGACGGCTGCCAGAAAAAACGCCAGCAATGCCACCAGGGCTTGCCTGAGTGGTTTGATCCAAGCTGACTCGTGACTCTGCGAAGACTCAAACACCCCCGGCTCCCCCCAGCAGACTGTAGAAACCGACCGTCCTCGCGACACTCTGCCGTGCTGCGTGAGGCTGACGAAGCGCCGCACGCTTTCGTGTCGCGCCGGTGAGCGGGCTGCAGCGTCCCGGCCTTGCCAAACCTGTGGCAAGGGCATTCCTCGGGACGTTTTGCGGGTGCGGCGACCCGCATCGGCGACCCTGCCGGCACCGGCACGACCCGTGGTAACTGGCCGCGCCCGCCTTGGACTCTAGCCGACGGATGGCAATTCCCGTGCCAGCCGCCTCCGCGGAGCCGCCGTCCGCGCCGACCACGTGCCGCGTAAAACGCATATCCGGCGATGCGGGAACGATGGTCACCTGATCGGCGACGCTGGCCGAACCCTGTGCGCAAGTTACCGATGCGAGCCCGAATGAAACGGCAAGAACCGAGGCCGCGGCTCCCAGATTCGTGTAAGAGATCATGATCTTCTCCATCGCGCCAAGTGTGTTCTCAGCCCGAGTCGCAAGTTGCGTGCCTGTTTCTCCTCCATCCGCCGCCGATGATCGGCGCCGAGAGAGCGACGGCGAGAAAGTTGGCTGAACCCTTCACGGACACTTTATTCGTCCTTGGTCGTAAATGCAATAGTCCTTGCCGTCCGGAGAACCCTTGTCCTGAGCCTCGAAGGAATGGCTCAGCGGCGGTCGTATTGGGCAGCGAAGTTCAATAGAATCATGCTCAACGCCGACGTGGGTGTTCCGTAGATAGCTGTTGAAGCCTGGGATGTGTAAACGACCGACATTTCGCCTGACCTTGCCAACTGCGGCGTTCGGTGCGGTCTTGGCGGTCGTGGTTGGCGTTGCCCGTGCAGTTGAGCCGCCCGACGCGGCCGATCCGGTTTTGCAGGCGGAGAATCGCCGCGTCGAGATGATCCAGCGCGTGGGGCCGAGCGTGGTCTGTCTGTTCGACCGCAATCAGCGGGGCGGGGGGTCGGGGGTGCTCATCGACGCGGAGGGTTACGGCCTCACCAATTACCACGTGGTCGCCGCGATGTTGGAGGCGAAAGGCGGGCTGGCGGGACTGAGCGAGGGGAAGCTCCATGACATCGAAGTGCTGGGGACCGATCCCACGGGCGACGTGGCCATGTTTCGGCTGACGGACGCGGGGCCCTTTCCCTACGCGAGCCTCGGCGACTCCGACGCGGTGCGTGTGGGCGACACGGCCGTGGTCATGGGCAATCCTTTCACGCTCAGTGAGGATTACACGCCGTCGGTCACGCTCGGCCTGGTGACGGGCGTGCACCGCTATCAGAAGGGGGTCAAGGGGAATCTCACCTATACGGACTGCATCCAGGTGGACGCGTCGGTGAATCCGGGCAACTCCGGCGGGCCGCTGTTCAACGCCGCGGGCGAGGTGATCGGCATCACCGGACGCATCTCGGTGAATACCCGCGGGCGCTACAATGTGGGACTGGGCTATGCCATTTCGTCGAACCAGATCAAGCGGTTTATTCCCGCGATGCGCGCGGGGCTGCTGGCGCGTCACGGGACGTTGCAGGCCACAGTGGACGCCGACAATGAAGGAAGGATCGTATTCAACCGCGTCGCGGCGGATTCCAACGCGGAGAAGGCGGGCATTCACCGTGGTGACAGGCTGCTGACATTCGACGGCGTGCCCATCACCTCGGGGAATCACTACGCGAGCTTGCTGGGCACGTATCCCGCCGATTGGCCCGTCCCCATCGAGATCGAACAGGAAGGACAACGGCGAACCTCGATCGTTCGGCTTGACGCGGTCAACCCGAAATTGAAGACGCCGTTCGTCCCGGACCGCGATATCAACATCCGCGCGGTCGAGCGAGTGTTGCGGGGGTTCGCGAAGGCGAAGCTGGGTCCGGCCGATGCGCGACGGCCGATGGGATGGAAGTGGACCGTGGTCCGTGAGTTTACCCAGGGCGCCGCGGGGGCCACGAAGGCGTCCGAGTGCTATGACGTGTCACAAACCGGGGATGGTCCGGTGCGAATGCAGAGGCGCTATGAGGATGGATCGCCCGGACCGATGATCACCTATGACGATCACACGGCGACGCAGCGCGTGGATGCCACGAGCGAGTCGTTCGACATGGCCCCGGACGTGGGGATGGTGCTCTCGTCGCTTTATGTGGTGCAACGATGGATGCTGGAACCGGTGGAGACGATTGATTTGACCAAGGTAAGCCACGTCGGGGCGGACCGATCGGTTGGTGAGGGTTCCCGCGATGGCGCAATCCTGAACGTATTGGAGTGGCCGGTGGGGCAGAACGCGGTGGCGAAGCTCGGGTTGGATACGCAGAGCGGGCGTTTGCTCCAATTGCGCGTGCGGGACGTGCCGTCCGGCGCCGAGGCGACGGTGGAGTTTCTTGACTGCCAAAGCGTGGGCGGGATTACCTGGCCGCATCGGATGGAGGTGCGCGGGGCGGGACTCGCATACCGCGACGAGCTGTCCAATGTGGAGTTGACGCCGTGAGACGGGCGAAGCTAGCGCATTACCCGTTCATGGCGTTTCTTCTCGCACCGGTCGCGGCGTTGGGCGGGGGGTTCGATCGGGCGATCGACGCGGTCATTCCGCCAGTGGTGAAGCTGTACGGGCTGAGCGTCGGGTCGCAGGCCGGTTATGGTACGGGCGTGCTGGCGTCGCCGGACGGGCTGGTGCTGACCGTGCTGTCGCTGCTGATCGACGCCCGGCGGGTTCGGGCGGTGACATGGGATGGCACGGTTTATGAGGCCGAGGTCGTGCGTCGCGATCCGTCCAGACAGTTGGCTTTGCTGCGGCTCAAGCCGCCCGACCACGGGGGCGAGGCCGCGGCTTCGCGGGATGCAGTCGGGCCGCTGCCGTATTTCGACTTGAAGTGCGGAGCGGACGCGACGCGTGAGGAGTCCCTGCGCCCGGGTGACTGGGTGATCGCGGCGGGCAATCCCTTCAAAGTCGCCGAAGGAGCGGAGCCGGTATCCATCGTCCACGGGGTCTTTTCGGCGAGGACGGAACTCGACGCCCGGCGACAGGTCAAGGAGTTCCCCTATCGCGGCGATGTTCTGGTGATCGACGCGGTGACGAGCAATCCCGGCGCGCCGGGAAGCGCCGTGGTGGACGTGGAGGGGCGGTTTGTGGGCATGATCGGGCGGGAGGTGGTCTCCAACCTGACCCATACGCATTTCAATTACGCGGTGCCGCGCGACGTCCTGTGCGAGTTTTTCAACGAAGCGACCGGGGCGATGCCGCGTGCGGCAAGCGCCGCGATCGCGAGTCCAAGCGAGGGCACGGTCGATCCGGGAATCCGTTTGACGCGGACCGGCTATCGCAACATTCCTCCACTGGTGGATCGCGTGCGGCGAGGCTCCCCGGCGGAGCTCGCGGGCGTGCGGAAGGATGATCTGATTCTTTCCCTCAACGGCAAGAACGTCGCCAACGCGGGAGAATATGATGAGCAACTGCGTTTGGTCGGGCCGGGCAAGCCGATGGACCTCGTGATCCGCCGCGGGCGCAGCATCGTCGCCATCCACATCCCGCCGGAGAAGCAGTAATGAACAGACGAACGAACGTTGGGATCATCCTCGTCGCGTCGTTCGCACTATTCGCTGTCGGCGTCTCGCTCGGACAGCCCCGTGAGATCGACGAGTACGCGGTTCTTCGAGCATCGCAGGAGCGCTTCCGCGCCGTCGCGGCGAAGCTGAGGCCGTCGTTGGTGCGGATCGAGACCGTCGGCGGGACGCAGCCGGCGGCGGCGGCGCCGCGCGAGGAGCGGAAGCCGCCCGACCCGGACGAGGAGGGACCGCCTCCTCCGCCGCGATTGCAGAATCCCTTCCGCGACGATCCCGGTTCCGGGTTCGTCGTCGCCGACGGACCGACCACGGGGTTGGTGTACTCCGCCGACGGATACATTGTGACCAGCAGCTTCAACTTCGTGCGTGAGCCGGAGTTGATCTCGGTGACCTTGGCGGACGGGCGGCGCGTGGCGGCGGATCTGATTGCACGCGATCAGGTCCGCAAGATCGCGCTGCTGAAGATCGACGCCTCGGGGCTCACGATCCCCGAGTGGCGAGCGGTTGACGCCGTGCACGTGGGACAGTCGGCGATTGCCTTGGGGCTGGGTTTCGGCGGCAGCGACCCATCCATCACGGTGGGGATCGTGAGCGCCTTGAACAGGATGCGCGGCAATGCGATCCAAACCGACGCGAAGCTCAACCCGGCCAACTACGGCGGACCGGTGTGCGACATCGAGGGCCGCGTGATCGGCATTTGCGTCCCCATGGCCCAGCGCGCGGGCGAACTGGCGGGCGTGGAACTGTACGACGCGGGCGTGGGATTCGCCGTCCCCAAACATCGCCTCGACGCGATTGTGAAGACGCTGATGACCGGCACGTCGGTGTACCGTGGCTGGCTGGGCTTCGTCATCGACCCCCGAGTGCCGGACGCGGTCGTGATCCGAAACATCGCCGAGCCGTCCCCCGCGCAGACCGCCGGGCTTCGACCGGGCGACAAGATCACCGGCGCCGACGGACAACCGATCCGCCACTTCGGGCAGCTCGTGCAGGCGATCTACATGATCCCCGCCGGCGAACAAGTTGTGTTGCAGATCGAGCGCGACGGAGTGGAGTTCAGCGCCCCGGCGACCTTAGCCCGCAGTAGCGAACTCGGTCCGCTGCCTGCGCTGTCCGAGCCGTTCGATCCGGCCGCTCCGCCTCCTCCTCCGCCCGACGAGCAGGGAGAACCGTAGCGACGAGACCATCGACCGGGCCGACCCGCTGCAAGCAATCGGACTGGCGGACCCGCTGGGCGGATGATCCGGTCGCTTCCGCTCCCGGCTCTGATTGATTCGTCGGTCGTTCCATTCGACAATCGACATTCGACACTTGTCCTGAGCCTCGAAGGAATCGACAATTTGGGACGATCCAGGCGGTTGGGAGGAAACGTATGTCCCTGAACGAACAGCTCGAACAGATGCGCCAGGTCTCCTGGGGCCGCTGGCCGGCGGAGAAGCTCGCCGTGGTCATCCGCGCCCGCGATGAACTCGCCCGCTCGGGTCTTACCGATCGCATCCTCGGCGTCGGCGATCACGCCCCCGACTTTGCGCTACCCAGCTCATTGGGCGGAACGGTTCGGCTCGCCGATCTCCTGCACAAAGGCCCGCTGGTCGTCGCCTTCTACCGAGGCCATTGGTGAAGGTACTGCAATGCCGAGTTGTCGGCACTCCAGCAGTTGCTGGCGGACATCCGAAGCCTTGGGGCCGATCTCGTCGCGATTTCCCCCGAACTTCCCGACAGTTCCCACATCACGGCCGAGAAGAACAATCTTACCTTCCACATCCTCAGCGACGTCGGCAACGAGGTTGCCAAAAAGTTCGGGCTCGTCTTCCAACTGCCGCTCGATCTGCGGGAAGTGTACAAGAGCTTGGGGATTGATCTTCCGGCCCACAACGGCGACCAAAGCTACGAATTGCCCCTTCCGGCGACCTACGTCATCGACCGCGGCGGAGTCATTCGGGCCGTCTTCGCCGACGCCGACTACGTCAAACGCATGGAACCCGCCGACATCCTCGCCGCCCTCCGCGCCCTACAACTCTGACCCACGCCGGACAGAGCGATCAGCGTGGAGCGGCAGCGACACGACCTATCCGCTCGCTCCCGCTCGCCGCTCTGAGAGGGTCGGGACCGGCGCGGACGGTGTACTCCCGCGTCCGGTGGTCGGATTCCCCCGGCGTTTCCGGCGAAAGGCTTGTCCTGAGCCTCGAAGGAAAATGGGGCGCCTTCACCTATTGCCGGAGGAAGTTCGCGATGAGGCGACTGCCTTCGGTGGTGAGGAAGCTCTCGGGGTGGAACTGAACCCCGTCGATGGGCATGGTTTTGTGGCGGATGCCCATCAGTTCGTCGCGGTCGGTCCACGCGGCGACCTCGAACTCGGGAGGCAGCGTGGCTCGATCGACGGCGAGCGAGTGGTAGCGTGTGGCCCTGAAAGGGTTGGACAGACCGTAGAAGACGCCTCGTCCCTGATGGTGAATCGGGCTGGTCTTGCCGTGCATCAGCCTTGAGGCCCGAACGACTTTCCCGCCGAACGCCTGCCCGATGCACTGGTGCCCGAGGCACACCCCGAGGATCGGCGTTTTGCCCGCGAAGCGTTTGACCAGCTCGACGCTGACGCCGGCCTCGTTAGGCGTGCAGGGTCCGGGGGAGATGATGATGTGCTGCGGATTCCACGAGGCCATTTCGTCCAGCGTCGCCTCGTCGTTGCGAACCACCTTCATTTCGCAACTCCCGTCCATCCCGCCGATGGTCTGCACCAGGTTGTAGGTGAACGAGTCGTAGTTGTCGATGATGAGGATCACGGGGACAGTCCTGAAAACGCAGAAACGTAGAAACGCAAAAACTTAGACAGGGCCGTTTCTGTTTTCTGCGGTTGAGTCTTTCTGCGTTTTCTATCCGCCCCTCTTCTTGCTGCGGTTCAGCGCATCCAGCGGGTCGGCCGGTTTGCGAACCATCGGCGCGCCGCACTGCGGGCAACGCACCGGGTCGCTCGCGGGGAACCACGCTCCGTGGTTCACACGCAGTTGCGACATCCGCGGTGCGCCGTCCGGATCGCTCGTGAAGCGGACCGCGACCTCGACGGGCCCATGTTGCTTGCATTCGTACCCGATCACGGGGTAGGCCGGCTGGTCGCACATGGCGCACGGGCGGTCGACTTGGCCGGAGGCGGTGAAGGAGTGCCCCGCCTCGCACTTCCAGCTCATTTCAACATCGCTGAGGGTCCGCTGGTACACCGCGACCGTCGGCGCGGGTTGCCACCACCGCCAGGCGGCGAAGGCAACGGCCGCGGCCGCCATCGCCGTCAACAGGCTGAGCAGCGCAGCGCGCGACGGAATCCGCCGCCGAACGATGCGTACCGTATGTCGTCGCGCGGGATGAGGCCGGTCGACCGGCGGGTCGTCCGGTGGCGTCAATCGGGCCGTATGGGACCGGTCCACCAGAAAAGCTGGTCCTTCGCAAACGAGTAGTGATAGAGCTTGAGGTCGGCGCACAGCGTACAACCGCCCGCGGCGCACCTCGGGTATCGCATCTGGATCGGCGAACGAAGCATCTCTGCGGTTCGCACGTCGCGCACCCCGCCGGCCAACGTGAGCACGTGGATTCCAGCCGCGTGACGCGTGGTGACCCAGGGGGTGGGCATCGAATCTGAAAACGGGTCGAAGCCGTCACCCCACATCAGGAGACTCTCGTTGCGTGACGGCCCGGCGATCGTCCCACCCCGCGTCGGACCGGTCCCCTGATCCGGGCCAAGGTCGGCGGACAGGATGGTGTCCAAGGGCCGGCGCGGGGCGTTTCGATCGACGTGCGCCAGCCGACCGCCGGCGATGGTCATGAGGAAGTTGTTGAGGCCGTAGCTGGCGAAGTCGGCGACGACCGGATCGCGAATTTGGCTGGAAGCGGCCGCTATGCGATACCCGAACGGATCCTTCGGGCAGCGTAGCAGCATGGGGTCGGCCAAGTACGTCGGAAAGAGCTTGCCGAACCACGGCTCGGCTTCTTCGCGCTTTAGCGCCCCCGCGGAAACGGGCGCGACCGATGGAAGCCACCCGTCGTTTTCCATGCGATACATGTCCAGACTACGGCCGATCTCGCGGAGATGGTGCCGACATACCGTCGCGGCGGCCATGTCCGTGGACCGTTTGAGCGAGGGGAGCAGTAAAGACAATAGGAAACTGATGAGGGCGACGACGACGAGCAACTCGATCAACGTCGATGCCCGCCGCGTGGCATCGCTTCGTGCGCGCAGCAAAACGTGCTTCGGCTTGTCAGGTCTTAGCATCACACCGCCTATAATCTACCTCGAAGTCGCAGGGGACGCAATGATAATCTTCACAAAATTGCACACCGGTGTCCGTCCGGCTCGACCCCGCGCTGAGTACGTTACACACGGCGGGCGATTGCAAAATGAGGTAATTCAGGTAGACTCCGATGGCCGGTCGACTGCGGCTGTGCCGTTGGCTATCAAAATGAGTAACAAAACTACAGCGAGAGTCGATTTTGCCCCCCCTGCGTGATCGCGTTACCACCGAATTGCTTCCTTTCGTCGACCACCCCGGCCAATACATCGGGAGGGAGATCAACCAACTCGTCTCGGATGGCGATTGGGAGCGGGCCGAAGTACGCGTCGCGGTGGCCTTTCCCGACACCTACACCATCGGAATGAGCCACCTCGGCTGCCAAATCCTCTACTGGCTGGTCAACCACGCACCGGGCTGCTGCGCCGAACGTGTGTACTGTCCGTGGCTCGATGCCGAGGGCGTCATGCGCCACAAGGGTATCGAGTTGTTCACCTGGGACACGCGACAACCGGTCTCCTCCGCGGACATCCTTGCCGTCTCGCTGCAATATGAGATGGCGTTCACGTCGGTCTTGCAGATCCTCGACCTCGCGCGGATTCCGCTCCGATCCGCCGATCGTGACGACTCGCATCCGCTGGTCATCGCCGGCGGTCCGCAGGCCGACAACCCGGAACCGATGGCGCCGTTCATCGATCTGGTCGTCCTCGGCGATGGCGAAGCGTCGATGGCGGCAATCCTCGATGCGTACAAGGAAATGAAGGCGGGCGGAGTGCCACGCCGTGACATGCTCCTGCAAATGGCACGGCGTTTCCCGTGGATTTACGCGCCGTCGCTCTACGATGTGCGCTACAACATCGACGGCACGGTCCGATCCATTGAGCCGAACGATCCGAGAATCCCCGCGTCGATCGAGCGTTGCCAGACGGAGGATTTCGAGGAGGCGCCCTTCCCGCTGCGTCCGCTCGTTCCCTACGTCGAGGTCGTGCACGATCGGTTCGCGGTTGAGATCATGCGCGGTTGCCCGCAGCGTTGCCGCTTTTGTCACGCAGGCTACACCAAGCGACCGTTGCGATTGCGCAGCGTGGACAAGATTCTCGGCATGGCAGAGGAGATGTATTGGGCCACGGGCATGGACGAGTTCGGACTGCTGTCCCTTTCCACGGCGGATTATCCCGATCTGCGCGAACTCGCCGAACGGGCCAACCAGCGCTTCGCCCCGCGGCGAGTCAACATTTCCGTGCCCTCGCTCCGCGTGGACAAAATGCTGCAGAACATTCCGTGGATGGTGAATTCAGTCCGCAAGAGCGGGCTGACGATGGCGGTCGAGGCGGCCAATGACGATATGCGCGCCGCGATCCGAAAGCACGTCACCGACGGCAATCTGCTGGACGGCGTGAAACAAGCCTACGCCGCGGGCTGGCGGTCGGTGAAACTCTATTTCATGGCCGGGTTTCCCGGCGAGAGACCGGAGGATATCGACGGGATCGTGTCCCTCAGTCGCAAGGTGAGCGACGCCCGGCGCGAGTTGGGCAAGGGCCCGGCGACCGTGAACGCGTCGGTCGGGTGGCTGGTGCCCAAACCCTACACGCCCTTGCAGTGGGCCGCTCAGCCGCCCGCCGAGTATTTCCACGAAGCAAGGCGGCGACTGGCTGGACTGCTCCATTCGCCTTCCGGGACGAAGGGACGAAGGGACGGAGGGACGAAGCGAAATACGAAGCGCTCTGGGCCGGTGAAGATCAAGACCCACAACGTGGAGCGGTCGGTCCTGGAGGCCGTCTTCGCCCGCGGGGACCGACGACTCGCCGACTCCGTTGAGCACGCCTTCAAAGCAGGCGCTCGTTTCGACGGTTGGGACGAGTGCTTCAAACCCGACCTCTGGCAGCGGGCCTTCGACGCGACCGGCGTCGACCCGGCCTTCTATGCTCATCGCGAGCGACCGCGGTTCGAGGTCTTCCCCTGGTCTCACCTGCACGGTGGCGCGTCCCCTGATTACCTCGAACGCCAATACGATGACGTATTTGTGCAAACCGGAGCAGGCCGACCTCAGACGGCTCTGGTGGAATCTCGCTGAGCGGGTATGTCGTGTGCCGTTGCCCAACGACGATCCCACGCGCCGCCGCCCCGAC
The DNA here is from genome assembly GCA_043806315.1 of Planctomycetota bacterium. Classification (GTDB taxonomy): domain Bacteria; phylum Planctomycetota; class Phycisphaerae; order UBA1845; family UBA1845; genus SBAX01. The sequence continues at coordinate 12,044 of JAZDHF010000239.1, forward strand.
TGCACCCGCGCCCGCGCCCGCCTCCACTGGCGCCCCCGCGTCTCCCTCCCCGACGGTCTACGCAAAACCGTGGACTACTTCCGCCAGGGCGAAGCGACGGCGGCCCCCAACGCACGGGATCAAACGTCGAGTCGATGACTCGACCTACCCGGTCCACGTTCTTGAAACCATGAACGTACGCGCACAGGCACAAGAAAGAACGTCCGCGAAAAACGCTAGATTTTCAAACGAACCGTGATTATGCACTTGATGCAGAGGTGAGTATGATGCCTGCATGTGGAAATCGGCGAAAATGTACGTGACCTTACTGGGCAAATGGACATGGGTACTCGTCGCCGATGTGGGTGCTTCCGGCCTCGGCTTAGCCGATGCGTTCGGTGGTCGCGTCCCAAAGTTGGTGTGGGTAGGCTTGCTTGTTGGTGGACTCATTTCCGCATCATTCTTCGCGTTTCATAAGCTCCGAATGCAGGACGAAGCCGATCTGAAAGCGGCGAACGGCAGGGTGGATGCGGCCGAAACGCGGTTGGCGCAAATGCTCGCCACACGAGAGTACAAATTCAACCTCGTGCAACTCCAAGCCGACGTAAGGGCGCTCGAATTGGAATCTGTTGCCCCTCTGACTTTTGATGCCTGGAAGAAGCGTTTTTACGAACTACTTCAAGGCGCTTGCAACTTCTTCTCTAACTCCAACGATCCCGGAAAGGCGTCCGTGCTTTTGAATGTTCCACCGGACAATGCGCCCGTGGAGAGAAGCTATAACGAGGAACATCTCCGCATGGTACGCAAGCTCCGGGCGATACGCTTGAAGCTATCCGAAATGATTGACGCCCAGCTCACGCCACCAACTCCGCATACCGGACGTCATCCGCCGTCAGAAGCTCTTTCAGCGCTTCCCTGACAATATAGGGATTCTCGTGGTTGTTGAATCGGAACTCGAACTCGTCGAGGTACAGAGGCGATGATCGTCCAGAAGTGAGAATCACCCGGCGGATCATATCTGCGAGGATGCGCGAGAATGACCCTGAGCGTAAATCATCGTCTCCCCCATGTCCAAGGGACATGGGCCACCCGGTCGAGAACGCCGGTTTTGCGGCCTCACGACCGTTCGACGGAGACGATCCGGGGCTTCTCAAAATCGTGACGGACCACGGGTCGGCCGTTGCGGAAAATCACCAGGCTGTGCTCGTACATGGGCACGTTCATGGCCTTGGGGATGGCCGCCTTGCTGTTACCGTAGAGGAGCGTCACGCCGCCGCCGGCAACGTTCTATCCTACGACATGGCGAAGCAGTGCCGCTGCGTCTTCGACAACGTCCGGACCATTCTGGAGGACGCCGGTGCTCGATGGGAGGATATCGTGGATGTCACCGTGTTCTTGACGAACATGAAAGCCGACTTCCCGGTCTTCAACAAACTCCATGCGGAGTACTTCGCCACGAATCAGCCGACGCGGACGACGGTCGAAGTGGCGGCCCTGCCGACTCCGATCGCCATCGAGTTGAAAGTGATCGCCGCCGTTTCGACATGACCCCTCGCGTGACGCTTTGGTCGAGGGGTGGACCAGATCCGAACCCCAAGCGCCGGCGCGGGGTCTTGATGCCAGCGACACACAGGCCCGTCGCTCGCGCTCCGGGTTCGGACAAGTCCCCGCTGCCTATCTCGCAACGGAAGGCGCAAGTCCCCACCCAAACTGATAAACACTTGTCCCCCGCCGTTTAAGCATTTGTCCCTAGCGGGTTTCGTGCCGATAATGAGGGCGGGTATTTCTCAACGCTGACGGAAGGCGCATCAATATGAAACAGGCGACGATGGGTATTCTGGTCGGCGGCGGGCCGGCGCCCGGGATCAACGGAGTGATCGGGGCCGCCGCCATCGAGGCGATCAACAACGGTCTCAAGGTCCTGGGGATCTACGACGGATTCAGCCATCTGGCCGGCGGCGATTTCGACCCGGCCGTCCACACCCGGGAGTTGCTGATCAAAGACCTCAGCCGAATCCACTTCGACGGTGGGTCCATCTTGCGGACCTCCCGCACCAGCCTGCTCAATCAGACGAAGCTCAAAAGCTCGACCATCGTGGAGGCCGACGCGGAGAAGACGGCGCGGGTCCACGAGCGGCTGCGTTTGCTGGGCGTTACGCACTTGCTGACCATCGGCGGCGACGACACGGCCCTGAGCGCTCGGTTTGTGGCCGAGTGCTCCGGCGGGCGGATTCGCGTCGTCCACGTTCCCAAGACCATCGACAACGACCTGCCCTTGCCGGGCGATATTCCGACCTTCGGTTTCAGCACCGCCCGACACGCCGGCGCGACCATCGTCGCGGACTTGATGGAGGACTCGCGGACCACGCAGCGCTGGTATGTGGTGGTCACCATGGGCCGCAACGCGGGGTTCCTCGCCCTGGGCATCGGTAAGGCCGCTGGGGCGACGCTCAGCCTGATTCCCGAAGAGTTTCCGAATTCGACCACCGTCCACGACATCGCCGACATCATCGAGGGGGCGATGCTCAAGCGGCGAACGATGGGTCGCCACGACGGCGTCGCGGTCCTCGCCGAAGGGTTGGCCTACAAGCTAGGCGACCGCGAGGAGTTGTCCCGGTTGCTGAGAAAGGAAGTGCCCGCCGACGCCGCCGGCCACCCGCGCCTTTCGGAAGTGCCTCTCGCCCAAATCCTCAAGGACGAGCTGCAACAGCGGTTCACCGCCCGAGGGGACACCGTGACCGTCGTCGGGCACGTGCTGGGCTATGAGCTGCGCTGTGCTCATCCCCAAACGGCGGACCTCGGCTACACGCGGGACCTCGGTCACGGCGGAGTCCGCTTGCTCCTCGATTCCACGATGGACTTGCCGCCGGGCGTGATGGTGACCATGCAGAATGGGAACCTCGTGCCCGTTCCGTTCGAGGACATGATCGACCGCAAAACGAACCGCACGCGTATCCGCACCGTGGACCTCAACAGCTATTCCTACAGCGTCGCCCGGGCCTACATGATCCGCCTGGAGAGGACGGACTTCGAGTCGCCGGCGACGCTGGCCGCCCTCGCCGCCGAAGCCAAGATGACCCCGCATCAGTTCCGCGAGCGCTACGAGCATGTGGTGTACGGCCCCCGCGGCGAGGCCCAGGGACGGCGAATGTGCCCGGTGGTCATGGCCACATAGACGCGGCAGACGTAGCCGCCACGGCCCCCTCTGAAATCTCAAATCCCCAATCCCCCCAAACCCCGCCCTCCAGACCCTTTTCACCCCTCAACCCCTTGAACTCTTCAACTCCCGATCCGTTCCCCTCACCCTCCCAGGGAGAGGGTCGGGGTGAGGGTGGGATCTCCACCACCCTCGCCATCCGCGCCATGCCCAAACCGTGCCACGTCCCCCGCCGACGGGCAATGAGACACGTATGGCGTCGCGGGAGTGTCGGTCGCGAGACGCGAAGCCTGCGGCTCAGGATCACTGCATCGGTCCTTTCGCTCATCATGGATCCCCGTCGCGCTTCACCGAGGGCCGTCATTTTGTCCGTTGCCAAGACAGCGGATCGCCGAACCTGTTGCCAACTCGTTTCTGCGCGCCCCTCGAGTTGAGTGGTCGCTCACTTCGCTGGATCGGGCGGAGGCATTGTAAAAACCCGTCAATTGTGCGAGGGGGCGCCGCCTTTTACGGCATATTAGAGGTGACGGGATCGAAGACCTGCGCGGGAGTGCTTGGCTTGGACGGATTGGATCTGGTTGCGACGGACTTATTCGCGGCCACCTGTGGGTCCGAGGAACAGTCTCGAGACCGCCTGCGAAGGGTGTTTCTCGGATGCGGTGACGCCCTGTACCGATTCATCGTACTCCGCGCGGGCGGGGACCGAGATGCTGCCGACGAAATCTCGCAGCAAACCTGCTGTGAGGCGGTGCAACATAGAAGGATCCCTCATGCCGACGACGATTGCGAAGCATGGCTGTTCGGCATCGCTCGCAACCTGATTCGCAAGCACTGGCGTCGCAAACGACGAACCGGCGTCTGCGTGTCACTGGAAAACCTGCGTGTATCGGCGGCGTTGGCGGCTGCCATGGAGTCGTCACCGGCGCCGATCGAAACGCTGGTCGATGGTGAAGCCGCTACGCAGCTCATGCTGGCAGTCACGGCGTTGACGTCGGGCGATCAGCAGTTGGTCTTCGACGTGTATTTCAACGGACGGGCCCGGGAGCAAATCGCGGGCGAGATGGGCCTCACGGTCAAAGCCGTCGAGGCGAGACTGTACCGAATACGACGCCGCCTGCGAGCGAAGCTCTGCGGCGAGGAAAGGAACGAGCCATGAGCAGGTCAACGAATAATGCTGATCGGAATCTCGATGAATTCCTTCAAGAATTCGGCGGACGGGCGACCGTGCCGCCGGGGATGTCGGCGAGCACGCGCAGCGCATGCCTCTCGACGTTGAACGGATTCGGGCGAACGCGTCGCCCCGGCCTGCCCGGTCTGTTGGCCCGCCCAGCGTTGCTTTCAACCATCGGACTTGCCGCCGCGCTGGTGCTGGCCGTCGGACTTTTCTTTCCGTCGGGCGGCGGGCCGTCAGTCCGAGCGGCGGTGGTGTTGGAGAAGCTCGCCACTCAGGTTCAGGGCGAGGACGTTTTGGAGGTTGCACTGGATGCCGTGAGCGTTGACGAGGTCTCCGTGCAAGGCAGGATTCAAATCGCCGAAAAGGCGATCGTCGGGGACATTCACGCAACGGTTCGGGAAAAAGAGGCCGAGGCGCCCATCGAAGTAGACGCCTCATGGGCGATCTCCGAGGCGGGCGGTTGGGTGCTGCTTCGGAAGCTTATCGTGCCGACAGAACCGGAGGCGGCGGTGGTCATCGCAGGACTGTTCCCACCGGGAACCGAGACGCTGCTCACCCTTCCGGCGAGCACTCTGACGGAGATCGCAGAGAAGGAGGCCGGCGACAAAGTCGGTTCCGAACTGGGCAAGTTCCGCTCGCTGGCGACGGGGCAGCTGGCGACCTTTCTTAAGGAGGTCATCAACTCGCAGGCGGACGTAGGAGCGACGGTCGCGAACCAGCAGGATGGCACGGTGCTGGTGACGATCGTGGTGCATGACGCCGAGTCGCTACGGAAACTCATGCAGATTGCTAAGGCGGTCATGGGCGAAAAGAACGATGGCCAGATCGACCTGAGCGACGACGCGGCCAAGGAGTTCCTCGGCTGCACGCTGCGGGTGGTCTACGATCCGGCGGCCCAGGCGGTGCGGTCGTTTTCGGTTTCCGATCTAGGAGAGATGAAGGGAACGGTCACGATCTCACTGCGCGGTGGTGCGATCGACGCGGCGTTACTCGATCCGGCCCGCGTGACCACGCCGAACACGCGGAGATTGGACGCTGGGGTGCTGATGGAGATGATGAAGGCCCTCCAAGAAAAGGAAGAGTCCGCGGAATAGGATTCAAGAGACTGAGTTGTGCTCGCCGGGCGGGCGCGATGCGTCCGCCCTGTCCACACGGTTACCTCATCGAGTCTATGCGCGGGGTGCCATGCTCACGCGTGTGAGCATGTCCCAGCGAATGAAGCTCGGCCACCCAGGTGTGGGCCCAGAACTCCTGACTTGCCTGACGCTTGAAGTGACGGCTCTTGGAGCCGCTGCGCACACATCGGAGAGCGGAAACGTCGAGATTCCACTGCTCGAACTCCCTTTGGCCGATGGAAATAGCCGCCAACTATGCTTACACCT
>JAZDHF010000240.1:0-2277 GCA_043806315.1 Planctomycetota bacterium
GGCTTTCTGGCACGAAAAAGCGACGGCCTGCCGGGCTGGCAAACCATCTGGAAGGGTTGGAACAAAGTCATGCCCCTCGTGCAAGGGCTCGAACTCCATCGCGATCTGTTGCGGGAGAAAAGTTGTGGGTAAGGGTGAGGCATAAAGCCGTGGATGCCCCCCGTACCCACCAGTTGATGGAGAAGATCACGCGCCCGGCCAAGGTCGCCGCTTTCGATGGCGACGCGAATCGCCTGTGCACGCGTGGGCAGTGAGGCAACGAATTCGGCGATCGCGGCAGCCATGCGATCGGTTGTCGTTGCCTTGCCGGATTCGCAGGCCGGGGCAAAGCCCCTCCGCCGTTCGGCGGACCCGCCCGGGCGAAGATACGCCGCCACACGCACCACCAGATCGTCCAGGGAGATGGGCTTCGCCCAAAAATCATCGAAACCGGAACTGAGGATGCGCTCGCGCTCGCGCTCAGACGTCGAGGCCGTAAGGGCTATCAGCGGCAACCGGCACCCGCGGCGCCGCAGTTCGGCTGCGGCGCTCAACCCATCCATCACCGGCATGCGGATATCCATGAGGATCAGGTCGAAGGTCTCCCGCGCCGCCGCATCGACCGCTTGTCGTCCATTCTCGACCTTCGTCACCTCGATGCCGCAGCGGGTCAAGGCGTGGGCGATAAGTTCGCGGGTGTCGCCGGCATCCTCGGCCAGAAGAATCCGCCCTTGAAGAGGAGGCCATGCCCTGCCGCGCGAGGGACTGGGCGTCGCGTCGCTGCGACGGGGCGTCTCGGTCGGCACGATCCACGCGACCCCGTCCAACGGTCCGGTGGCGATGCGAAGCGTGAAGGTGCTCCCTTGTTCGTAGACGCTGCGAACCTCCAACGTGCCGCCGAGTTTTTCCGCGATCCATTTGGCGATCGGCAGGCCCAATCCGATCCCGGCGGCCGCGCCGCGCGAGAGCGGCTCGACCTGGGTGAAGGAGGTGAAGATCCGCTCCTGATCCGCAGCCCGAATGCCGATCCCGGTGTCCTCCGCGGCGATCGTCAGCCTCGGTTCCGGCGCGTCGCCATCGACTCGCACGCGCACCCAAACATGCCCCGTCTGCGTGAACTTCAACGCGTTGTTCACGAGGTTCGTGACCGCCTGCGTCAGCCGCGTGCGGTCCGTGCGGATCCGCTGCGGCACCGGAGTTTCGTAGACAATCCGGTAGTCCAGCGTGCTCTGACCTCGCAGCGGTTCGGTGATCGCCTCGACATCCGCGAGGATGTCCACGAGGGAGCAATCCTCAAGGCGAACGTCGAGTTTCCCGGCCTCGATGCGGGAGACGTCCAAGAGCTCATCGACCAGCGAAAGCAGGTGCCGCCCGTTGCGCAGGATCATCTCGCCGCGATCCACCCACTCCGCGCGCCGACTCTCGCCCGCGTGCAAGAGTTCCGCGGCGCCGAGCATGGCCATTATCGGCGTGCGGATTTCGTGGCTGATGTTGGCCAGGAAGCGGCTCTTCGCCCGATTCGCCGCCTCCGCCGCCTCCCGCGCCGCGGCCAGGGCTTGGTTGGCGGCCTCGAGCGCAGCGGTGTGGTCGCGCAACAGGGCCTCGGTCCTTTTTCGTTCCGTGATGTCCGTCGAAATCCCGCACACCGCCGTCGGTCGCCCGGCGGAATCAAACAGCGGAAACTTGAGGGAAATGTAGATGTGAAGGCCGTCGTCATGCGGTACCGTTTCCTCGAACTCGACCGCCCCGCCGCTGTCCAGGACCATCCGGTCGTTGAGCCGGAAAGCGGCGGCCGTCTCCTGGGGATACACGTCGAAATCCGTCTGGCCCGTGATCCGCTCGCGGGTGATGTGAAAGAGCTCCCCGAATCGCCGATTAATCAGAAGATATCGCCCTTCGGCGTCCTTGACGTAGATCACGGCGGTCGTGTTGTCCAGGATTTGCTGAAGCCGTTCCTCGCTGAGCCGTCGTTGCTCGGTGCGCTCCTGCACGCGGCGCTCCAACTCGTCGTGGGCCCGCTGCAGGGCCTCCTGGGCCTCCTTCTGCGCGGTGATGTCCACGGCGAACACGATGACGCCGACAATGTTGCCCGCTGCGTCGCGGTAGGGAATCTTGTCCGTGCGGACCCATCGGTCCTCGCCGCCGGGAACCTCGTAGCCCAACTTCCGCACCCTTGTGCAGAAAATGCTGTAATACAAGGGTCTACGCGTTTTTTCCGTCACTATGCGGCACCTCGCCCTCGGACCAGGTCTTCCTTGGGGCCATGATCTTCATCGGAACGCCCAGGAGCTCGTACAG